>CAWGZP010000118.1:0-24307 GCA_963826655.1 uncultured delta proteobacterium | reverse complement strand
AACGATCGCCTGAAATCTCGGCGCGAGACGATGGGCGCCGCCCTCGCGTCTCACGCCAGCTTTCCGTGCTTTACGAGGATGATGCCGTAGTCGTTCTCGATAAACCAGCCGGACTTCTGGCCGTGCCCATCGAAGGTTCCCAGACTCCTTCCGCTTGGTCTCGCGGTAGCCGCAAAACTTGAATCGAAAAAACAACGAGCCTTGGTGGTACATCGCATCGATCGGTTTGCCTCCGGGGCTCTGCTGTTTGCTAAGACCGCACCAGACCGGTCTGCGCTGGTGCGGCAGTTTCTCGCCCATACTCCCGTAAGGCAGTATCTCGGCGGTTGTACGCGGCCGTCTCGACATTTCGACAGCGACGCTGGTGCACTATTTTCGACGCGAAGGAATGTTTCAACATCAACGTCCGCGCGCGCCATCCGGAACCGCAGACGATTACGCTCACGCGCGTCAACCTGACCATACCGACGGTCGAGAGGAAAATGCTCGCCGGGGCGGTGGGGTACCTGGGATCGGCGCTTTGATGTCCGATCAGGTCAAGCAGGCCGCCGACGCCATCCGCCAACTGCAGAAGGAAGGCGCGCAGAAGCTGGTGGTAGATTTGCGTAACTGTTCGGTCGGCACGCCGGAAGACGGCATCGCCTTCGCCAATCTGTTCCTGGCGAGCGGGCGCATCACGTACCTCAAGGGCCAAAAAGTGCCCGAGCGGGACTTTGACGCCGATCCCGCCAAGGCCATCACTTCCCTGCCCCTGGCCGTGCTGGTGAATCACGGAACGGCCGACGGCGCCGAAATTGCCGCCGCCGCTATGGCGGGCAACAAGCGCGCGCAACTGGTGGGCGAACCCACTTATGGCGATGCCGCGCTGCGCCGCGCCCTCACCATGGAGGATGGCAGCGCGATTATCCTTTCGGTGGCCAAATACTATTCGCCGGAGGGCAAGGCCATTCAGGACACGCGCGTCCTGCCGGGTACCGTAGTGGCCGGCGCCGAGCCGCAGATCGAATACGACGACAACGACGAACCGATCGTCGAGCCGGAAGCCAAACAGCCGCAGCCGAAGAACTCGAAGACGATCCCGTGGTGAAGAAAGCCATCGAGATCGTCGGCACCGCCGCAAAAGCGTAGCTATTTCCGAGCGCGAACCGCCTCGACCGGAGCCCGGCGCCGCACGCTTGGCTAAGCGTACTATTTCCGTTTTGCCGACTATTTGCTGGCCTCTTTCAGTACGAATCAGATGCAGTAGAGTCCGCCAGCAGTTGGAGGACGGGCTGCAAGGATTTGGTCTGGAATTGGCATTGGAAAAGACGCGATGCATTGAATTTGGCCGGTATGCACGGGAAAAAGCGCGAAAGAGGGCGAAAAGCCTGGGGAGTTTACCTTTCTTGGATTTACACATTACTGCGGTAAGACTAGGATGGATACTTCAAACTAAAAAGGCGCACAAGTCGTAAGAAGTTTGGGCTAAGCCTGAATAAGTTTAGCGACTGGGCGCAAAGTTGCAGGAGCCGTCTGCGCAAGGGCCAGATGTTGCGGCAAGCCAAGGTGAGAGTGGCTGGCCATCTGAGCTACTACGCTATAACGGATAACTCGGAAAGATGTAACAGCTACGTTTACCATGCCACGCGGGCTCTGTTCAAATGGATCAATCGCAAGAGTCAGCGTAAAAGCTTTACATGGGAAGGCTTCCGACAGACCCTAAACCAGATCGGGTGGCCAAAGCCGATTATCCGCAAAGAGCTGAATCCATGTCGTAGGGTACGGACGATCTGAATGGTTAACCGAAGAGCCGGATGTATGGGAAATCCGCTTGTCCGGTTCCGAGAGGGACTGGGGGACCACCGTTAGTATGGCTGGAATATTGTGGCACCGCCGGGAAACCAGGCGGAAAACCGAGAAAACAAATCACAGCCTGTAGCTTGCGCGGGAGCCCCCCGGTCTACTCGACAAGACGAAGAAAGGGGCCAAAAGAACAGTAGTATGAAGGGAGAAAGCCTCAATTCCCGGGCCACGAACCGGAACCGGTTCAGGAATAAGAAGAGCACGAAGCAATACCCATCATGATGCTTTTTAGTTGCCCAAAACAAACCAGTTTAATGTGGCGGTATCCGATCCACTGGTTCGAGGTGTAGCTGTAGTAGTTGTAGTTGTGCAACTGCACGTGCTGGATATTTTTCCACTTTGCAGAGCACAGAAGCAAAGCGGCGGGGTGGAATATGAATGTCCCAGGGCTTGAGCCTCGCAGCCGCCATATGCTTCAGTACATGCCCCCTGATCGTCTATTTTTAGAACCCCCCCCCTGTTGCTGAGGTCCATTGAGACTGCGTTTATCTCCCCGTTATTTCCAATCTTCGTATTCGCTGAAGTTAGAATGCCACCTAAATATAAATTCCCGGCTCCATCCAACGTGAACTTGGTTACACTGTTGACATCGATGTGCAGCGCTCCATCATACCAACCGCGATTACCCTTCCAAATCGTAAAAGTACTATCGCTATTATCTGTAGTATCAGGCAAAAACTCTATGCCGGCGGTGCCTCCAAGCACTGCCACGGCATTCAAATTCTTTCTGTTGATTATAGTTGAATTACCGATAAGCGTAACGGGAGTTTCACTGGTTGCCGTTACCCAACATAGACTTGAGTTTATAATAGATATGGGGCTAGAGCCGTGAATATACAAATCAGGCACAGATTGGGTTTCCCCAAAACATTGACCAAATGCCCCACTGTTCATTATGGTAAGGCCCCAACCATTTAAATATATAAATGGATTCAGTGGTGTGGCCGTCATGTCGGCCCCCTCAACATTATCCATTGTAGTACTTTGCAGGCCCACAAGTTGAAATCCCCCACCTCCGGCCTCTTCCAATATGATATTAAGAAAACTGTTATTTCCCGAATTATTACTGTAAGGATAAGCGTTGAGTGAAAACACCCAATCCCCAGCGGCAATATTGCCACTGCCGCTATTTGTAATTATGCCGTTAAATTGGTTACTATAAATATAATTAGCTGTTATGTCGAAAGCAGGCATTGCATTATTTGCTGCATACCAAACACTTATATTCCGAAAGGTATTTTTGCTAAAATAGCCTCCATTGTAGGACAAGATCGATTTGAGATGATTGCTCTGCAAAGCCAGATTGTAAAAGTTCAAATTTTCAGCCCTGTCGACCCCTGACAGATTGAATATATGTCCACCATTATCATTGGCTTCCGCGTAGAAATCGGAAATCGTTACTCCAGTCAAGATTTCAGTTTGCCCGGATACAGCAGGTACGAATAAGTCAGAGGTGGAACTGAAGATTCGCGTCCCCCCTGTTTTAGCTCCAGCGGATCCTGCACCGCATCCTTCATAGATGACATTGTTTCGCAGTGGGATGGGTTTAGTAATTGTTAGATCTCCGCAAGGCAAAATTATTTCACATCCATTTGCAGAGCACTGAGCATTAGCCTCCGCCACTCCTCCCGTGGATGATCCGGATAAATATTGGTTCGCGTAAATTATGTTGGTCGTGGCGGGGGCAACAGCGCCTATGGGCGTCAGTCCTCCATGAGGGGATGTGCCGGAGGCGGCAGTCAATATTTCGCCGGCTGCTATCGCCCTGCCCGGCGGCGTGCATGACAGGAAGACCGTGCAGAAGACAACCCCCACCCGGAAAAGGATTGATCGGCTTAAGACAGTTTCCCTCGAAATCTCGTTTCTTTGTCTCATCTTGTCCCCCTTAATTATTAGCATCCAATCGAAGCAAGCGGCCTATTGGGTTCTTAGTGGCCGCAATTCGCAGGCCAAAAAACGTGCACTTTTCCGCGTGCCTCAGATGAAAACCTATCGACTCACTGGAATCAAACCTGCGAATTTTAACGAGGCGCCGTTTGAGTGATCCCTTCTTTAGCTCTTGTACGATCGAACCCGCTGAGATCGATTCCCAATCCTGTTGACTAAAAGATTTCCAAGAGGTTTAATCGAGCGCTTCATGGGCTTGGGCGCGCTACGAAAGATGAGAAGCGCCGCCGTTCCCGGGACTTTGCAGATATTCGAACCCAAGCGGCTAATATCTTTCCAGACCGTGTTGCGGATGGATTCCGAAGCGTGGGCCGGTGACCCGCTTGTTCGACCGAATGGATTGGGGCGTTGATGGGTTTTGACAGGGATTCAGGCAAACTGTGGCGGAGATTGGGCACGATTTGTGTGATCGCCGCAGTGTTGCTGTCGCTATGGTCTCGCTGGGTTGCGCTGGCGCTTGCGGGATTCGGGTTGGGTATCGGTGTTCCGCTTTGGTCGAGACGGCCGTGGCGGGACCTCCTGGAATCGGCAGGCCTGCTGGTGTTGCGTCTGCCGGGCGCGGTAATTCGTTCCCCTGCATCGAGAAAAGGGGGGCAGAGCGAATGGTTGCCGTCGCGGGAAGGCGACGCGCGGCACGCGACGTTCAGGGGTCCCGTTGGGACCGCCCAGGAGGCGTGGGCCGAGGCTACTCTCAGTCTCCCCTTTTCTTCTTTCCATACTTTGTCTTTAGGGGCTCGATCGACGGGCGCCGAAGAAGCCACATTGCGTCCGCAAAACAGTTTTCGCCTGGCCGCTGTTGGTGTCCCTGCGCGTTCGGGGCGTGAGAAATCGATCCACCGGGTCGAACCGGAGGAGGTGATCTCTCTTCCATCGATACTGGGAAACATGGAGAAAAGGTATCGAGGCAAACGACCTGCCGGCAGCGCACAGGCGTCTCAAGAGCATCGCGCCGAGGCGCCGCCGGTCCCTATATATATGGAAGAGATCCGCCGTCGGCTAAGGGCGGCCTATGGCGGGCAACTGCCCGGCGGCATCCGGGAGGCTTCTTCTTGTCCGGCCGGTGAAAGCCTGCAAGGGGCCGTCTCCTGCGCTTGTGACGAACGCATTGACGATCCGGTCGCAAGGCTCGCTACACCCGCATGGTCGAGGGTAAGGGAAAAAACGATTCGAGAGACAGTTCGCGGATGTCGGCCCGCCTATCCTTCCGGCAGCAGTCCGGAAGTGCGCGTCGATGACGCCGGTTGCGGTCCGCGGGTGAGACATTCGGAACAAAGCGTGGAAGGCGCGGCGCACCCTCTAAAAACCGGGCCGCTGCCGCCTCCTGTGACACTCTCCGGTCGAACGCCCGCAGTGGGTGACTCCATGGCCGCGACGGGATTCTACGATGGGGTTCGGGGCGGCACGGCGCCGGGCCGCGATCTGGATATCGGTGTGGCGGAGCACGCCTCTACCCCCATGCCTCCGTGCGAGCCGGCCGTCAAGCCCGCCGGACCGTTCATACCCTGTGCGCCGGGCAACGGGGGCAATCCTTTCCGCCCGGAATTTTATGGCGACGCGTCCCTGCCGCCTCTTTCACTGCTACGCCCCGCCGGGTCGGCGGTCGCGCCGATGAGTCAAGACGATTTGATCGATGGTGGCATCCTGATCGAGGAAAAGCTCGCCGAATTCCGCGTAAAGGTGAACGTGCAAGACGCCTACGCCGGCCCTGTCATCACGCGCTACGAGGTCCAGCCGGCCGTAGGAGTGCGGGGCGGGCAGGTGATGAGCCTGATGAAGGACCTGGCACGCGCCCTGGGCGTGGCCTCCATTCGCATGGTCGAAACCATTCCGGGCAAGACCTGCATGGGGCTGGAACTTCCCAATCCGCGTCGTCAGATGATCCAGCTATCGGAAGTGTTGTCGTCCGAGGTTTTTCAGTCTCATGCCTCAAAACTGGCCATGGCGCTCGGCAAGGACATTACCGGCGAGCCGGTGGTGGTAGATTTGGCCAAGGCGCCGCACATGCTTGTGGCGGGAACGACCGGGTCGGGCAAATCGGTCGGCGTGAACGCCATGATCCTCTCGCTGCTGTACAGGGCGACACCCAACGAGGTGCGGTTCGTGATGATCGACCCTAAGATGCTGGAGTTGTCGATCTATGACGGGATCCCTCATCTGCTGGCCCCGGTGGTGACGGACATGAAGCTTGCGGCCAACGCGCTGAACTGGTGTGTGGGGGAAATGGAGCGGCGCTACCGCCTGATGAGCGGGCTGCAGGTCCGCAACCTGGCAGGCTACAACCAGAAGGTGCGAGACGGCATTGACGCAGGAGAACCGCTGGCCGATCCTTTCCCTCTAACCCAGGATAATCCGGCGCCGCTTTCGCCGCTTCCCTACGTGGTGGTGGTGATCGACGAACTCGCCGATTTGATGATGGTGGCAGGCAAGAAGGTTGAGGAACTGATCGCCCGCCTGGCGCAGAAAGCGCGGGCCGCCGGCATTCATCTTATCATCGCCACGCAGCGTCCTTCGGTCGACGTAATCACAGGGCTGATCAAAGCTAACATTCCTACCCGTATCGCCTTCCAGGTTTCGTCCAAGATCGACAGCCGCACCATTCTCGACCAGATGGGCGCCGAATGCCTGCTGGGACAGGGAGACATGCTGTACCTGCCTCCGGGTACCGGCTATCCGCAACGCGTGCACGGTGCGTTTGTAGCGGACGAGGAGGTGTATGCCGTGGCCGAGCATCTGAAGCAACTGGGCGAGCCGCAGTATGTAGAGGGCGTGCTCGGCGGACCGGCAGACGCAGAAGACGGAGGCACGGAGGTGGAGCGGTCAGGCGAGGAGGCCGATCCGCTCTACGACGATGCCGTCGCATTTGTTATAAGATCCCGCCGCGCCTCGATCTCAGCCGTTCAGCGCCAACTGCGGATCGGCTACAACCGCGCCGCCCGGCTTGTCGAGCAGATGGAGGCGTCCGGCCTCGTCAGTTCGATGGAGAGCAACGGCAACAGGACAGTCCTGGCGCCGGCGGGACCGGAGTAATCCGTATACCGCGGGGGGCTTTATCGTACTAATTCTATAGCGTTCGATGCTCGCCTTCGAAATGTTTGACCAGCCCACCCCCCTACAGCGCAACTTCTTTTCTATCGCACTCTAACCATTCGGGCCGAGGATGCCTTTTGGCCGAGGGTATCTTCTGTCCGCCTTGCCGGCCTTCAATACCTGTCCCGGGACTTCGTGACCCACAATCGCCGGCAGGGCCTGGGCGATTTCCAGCAGCCGGTCGAGGTCCACGCCGGTGTCGTAGCCCATCCGCTCCAGCATGTGCACGGTGTCTTCCGTGCAGATATTGCCGGAGGCCCCGGGTGCGAAGGGACAGCCGCCAAGACCGCCAAGAGCGCCATCCAGGTGTTCGACCCCGGCCTCCAATGCGGCCAGTACGTTGACCAGCCCCATGCCTCGTGTATTGTGAAAGTGCACCGTGAAATTCACCTTCGGAAAACGCTTTCTCACCGCATCGCACAGCGCAAAGACCTGTGCCGGATCGCCCATTCCCGTCGTGTCGCACAGCGTTACCCGTGTAACGCCGATCTCGATGCATCTCTCGACGAGGTAGAAGATGCGCTCCCGTGACACCGGTCCGTCAAACGGGCAGCCAAAAGCGGTGGAGATCGAGACGTTAATCGCTACAGGCGTGCCGGGAGTTACTTTCGCAATCTCGGCGAATTGCGCGAGCGACTGCTCCGAGCTCATGCGCAGGTTTGCCCAATTGTGAGTCTCGCTTGCCGACATCACAAGGTTTATCTCGTCGACCTTACAGCCGATGGCGCGTTCGCAACCTTTGACGTTTGGCACCAGAGCCGTATAAATCACCCCGGCAACGCGCTCGATCCGTTTCATGACCTCTTCGGCATCGCGCAGATTGGGAATAGCCTTTGGCGAGGTAAACGAGGTCACTTCAATCCTGGAAAGTCCCGTCACGCCCAGGAGGTTGATCAGCTTGATCTTTTCCTCGGTTGGAACAAAACCGGGTTCGATCTGGAAGCCATCGCGCGGCGCAACTTCATTTACATACACCCGCTTCTTATTTCCGGGTTGCATTGCGTTTTTTCCTTGAGCTAGATAATGCCGCGTTCGCGCAAGCGCTTGCGCTCTGCTTCATCGATGCCTACAGAAGCAAGCACTTCATCGGTGTGTTGACCAAGCGCGGGCCCGGCGCCACCGACCCGGCCCGGTGTGGCGCTCAGCTTCGGCAATGCGGCCGGCACCTTTAGAGGCTTGCCAGACGGCAAAGTGATCGTCTCGATCATCTGCCGTGCCTCGTAATGGGGATCGGCGACAATGTCGGCAGCGGAATAGGGATAGCCGGCCGGTACGCCGACACGGTTAAGGCCTTCCAAAATCTCAGCCAGATCGTGGCTCATAGTCCATTCTTCAATGGCCGCGTCCAAGAGCCCCGCTTCCATGGCGCGTCCATTATTGTGCGCAAAGCGTTCGGCATTGCCGAGATCCTCTCGGCCAATCAAGGTCATCAGCCGTTTGAAGATGCCGTCGCCGTTCCCGCCTATCAGAACGTACTTTCCATCGCGGGTGCGGTAGGCATTGCTTGGAGCGATGCCCGGCAGCGCACTGCCGCTCGGTTCGCGTATGAAGCCGAAGCGATCGTATTCCGGAATAAGGCTCTCCATCATCCCAAAAACCGATTCGTACAAGGCGACATCGATGCACTGCCCTTCGCCGCCATGCAGATTGCGATGATTTAGCGCCAACAAAGTGCCAATGACCGCATACAATGCTGAAATCGAATCGCCGATACTGATGCCGCAACGCACCGGAGGACGCCCCGGCTCTCCGGTAAGGTAGCGCAATCCGCCCATCGCTTCGCCGATCATACCGAAACCGGGCCGGTTGCAATAGGGACCGGTCTGGCCGTAGCCGGAAACACGAACCATTATCAATTTCGGATTCAGCCGGTGAAGCTTCTCCCAACCCATATTCCACTTCTCAAGCGTGCCGGGCCGGAAGTTCTCGATCAGGATGTCGGTATCAGCCAGTATCTTTAGCAAGATCCCCTGGCCTTCCGGTGTTTGCAGATCGAGTGTAACCGATTTCTTATTACGCGACTGCACATGCCACCACAACGAGGCGTCATCTTCCAGTTTACGCCACTTGCGTAAAGGGTCTCCACCCCCGGGCGGCTCGATCTTTATTATCCGGGCGCCAAATTCGCCCAGCAACTTCCCGGCAAACGGACCGGCGATCAATTGTCCCAGTTCGACAACCTTGAGGCCATCCAGGGCCGTTTCTTTACTGTCCCCATTTTTCACCATGTTGCGCATCCTTCGGTCTGCATTCACTGCTGGATACTTCTTCGCTGCATAGCCTAGATTTGAAACACGATTGCGTCAATAGAGAATATTTGCACAAGCGATGGGATAGGGCTCGAAATCGTCATTTAAGCTTCTTTTGCGGGAGTTTGCTTCTCTCATTCTTCATAAGAAGCGATGCTTTCCTCGATAAGATCGTATATCTGCTCCTTTGTGATTACCCCAATAATATTTTCGTTTGCCGGGGCCTCACCCTTCCGGACTACTATCGCAGCGTTTGCTCCCTCTTCTCGCAGCCGGCTTACGATCTCAAACAGAGGCCTTTCGCCGGGGACCGTGATGAACTTTTTGTCGACAACATCGCCGAGCGTCGCATTCGAAGAGACATTGAGCGCCTTTAGTGCAACATTTCGTGAAACTATGCCCAAAATCGAGTTCCCGTCTCCCACGAGAAAACCCGTACTGTCTCCCCCGGGAAAGAGCTTTGCGAAATCGGCTATCGGCATGGAGCCCGGCAGAGTTTCGGGAGAGCTTCGCATGATCTTCTTTGCCTGCATCAGGTACTCGAAATTGGTCTTCAGGGCATTAGGCATAAAATGGCCGCGCCTGGCCAGTTTCAAGGTATAGATAGTCTCGCGTGAGAGCACGGCCCTGATAGCGTTGCTGGCCGCGACGGTCACGGTCAAAGGAAGAACGGCATTGTAGTCGAGGGTCATTTCAAAGACCATGACCAACGCGGTAATTGCCGCCCCTGTCGACCCGCAAACCATGCCGGCCATGCCTGCAAGAGCAAAGACGGGGGGGCTTATCGGCAGGAACGGAAATATCGCCTTCAGAGCGACCCCGTAAGCGGCTCCAGCCATCGCGCCCAGGAAAAGCGCCGGTGAAAATATGCCGCCCGAGGCCCCGGAGCCAAGCGTCAGGGACGTGACCAATAGTTTCAAAACGAACAGGAGGACCAGCAGCTTGAATTCGACAAGTTTTCCCGTGAGCACATCTTCGATCGTGGCGTAACCTACGCCCTCGATGTAGTAATGCCCGAGGGAGATCATCAAGAGGTACATCAGAACGCCGACTGCGAACATTGCGGACATATGGCGGAGGTAATAATTGTCGGGGAGATTTTGTTCGAACATATCCTCAAAAAAGTAAATTGAGTGAATATAGATGGCGGAGCCTATACCCGTGATTATGCCGACCCCGAAATAAGAGCCCAGCAGCACCGGGTTTAATAGATGGAAAAAGGGGGTTTGAAATTCCGGAATGATGAAAGCGGGATAGACGCCAAAAAAGACCTGACCGATGTAGGTGGCCGTAGCCGTGGAGATTGCGACAGGAACCAGGGTCCTGACGCTGATCTCGGGGAGCATGATTTCCGCCGCAAACAGCAGGCCGCCTATGGGTGTATTGAAGGTAGCCGCTATTCCGGCCCCGCTTCCTGCCGCGATAAGGGTAATCCGCTGCCACGTCGCCATTTGTATATATTGGCCAAGAGTCGAACCAAAAGAAGAGCCGATCTGAACTATGGGACCTTCGCGACCGACAGACCCGCCGCTGCCGATTGAAAGTCCAGAGGCCAGGGATTTAACAACGGCCACCATGGGCCTTATTATGCCACGGTTATAATAGATCGAGTCCATGACCTCCGGAACGCCGTGCCCTTTTGCTTCGGGCGCGAAACGGGTAACCAGGAATGAAACCCCGGCAGCGCCAAGAACAGGCACGAGAATCACAAAAGGTCCCCATGGACTGGGCGGTGTATGGATATTTGCCTCGTAGATCAGCGAAAACTTCCCAAGGAAGAGCAGGTTGTGGAACAAGGCTATGAGGGCACGGAAACCCACTGCGCCGAAGCCGCCGATGACTCCGACCGACACCGCGATAACTGCGAGGAGAAAAGAATTCAGGGGTTTGCGTTTTGCGGGTTTATTCTCCATGCGGGTGTCCATTATCTTTCGCCCTGGTTGTAGATTGACTGTCCCTATAGCTAAGTTTTCTCGAGGGGCAAGTAAAGATTTGCTCCCTGGAAATGAAATATCGGGCGTGGCGGAGTAATGCGCTGCCCCGAGTTTATTCAGACGTCCAGCCGCTCGGATCGGCCCCTATGGATTGACCCTTGGAGAGGAGTTGAGCGGAATGCCGACGTTACCACTGCTGGACGAAAATGAAGTATTCAGGCAGGAACAAATGCTTATTTTATAGTTAGGGACAGGATAAGTGGCGACGAGTCATATACCTCCGGCCAAGCCGGAGGCCTGGAAAACCAGTGGCAGCTCAAAGCGGCTGGAGCGTTGGCGTGCTCCCTATTTATCCACGTGGATAGTACGCGGTATGCGTCACCTCGGCAGGTTTTAAGCCGGGGTCCAGCGTCCTTAAGAGTTAAGACGGTTAATGACACTGGGTTCCGGTTTAAAGGCACCGCCGGAATGACGACATAAGGTAAACCTTCGTGCATTCCCGGAAATGTCGAACTCTGAGAGTCCGGCGGCAGAACCGGAGGTTTACCCTGTCAATTAGCTCCATGTCCCACATTTTAGAGGGAGAAATGTAGATGCAGGTCAAAAAGATTGTTTTTCCGGTCGATCTGACTGGTTCATCCTATAGGATAGCTTCCTGGGTATGCTTCCTTGCAGATCGATTCGAGGCCGAATTGCACATCGTTTATGTAGTCGATACACTTGAGGGAAACAGTACTTTTTTTATCCCTCATCAGTCGCTGGACCTGATGGAACCTGAAATTATGACGCTCGCGGAACAACAGCTCGAACAATTCGCCGAGAAATATTTCGAGGGTCGTCGAGGTGTTAAGTGCGCGGTGATGGAAGGTAATCCGAATGAGCAAATCCAAAATTATATAAGATCGGAGAAAATTGATATGGTCATCGTGGCTACGGATGATCAATCCAGAATCGAGCGCGCAATTTTCGGAGATATGGCGGAACAGATCGCCCGGACTTCGCCGATACCTGTAATAGTTATCAACCCATTTGTCGAAGAAAAAGGCAGAGCCGGCCTAAGAGATGTCTCGACTCGTTCCGAGGTCTTCGGGATCGACTCCCCTGCGGACTTGACCTGATGCCGGCCTTTGCCCACCCTGAGTCTCCCTGCGCTTTCCCGACAGCTTTTACAAATTAACCGGGTGAGGTAAGGTTTCGTTACGAGGCGGTTAGAATCTCGGCTGGAGTGGAATATCAGACCCCAAGGTGTTATAAGCTGGTTTGAAATCATTCGAATCCGGAGGTCTGGAAGTTGGAAATGTCAAATCAGGCCGCGCGCGACAAAGGGGCCGGTCGAACTGCGCAGGCGAAGTGGGTCGATGCTCTTTCTAAAGTAATTTGGCAGCACAGATTCTTCCGCTGGTTTGTTTACGGCGCAATAATCGGCGCAGTGAGCGCGCTAGCCGCCGCCATCGTTTTCTTTCTGCTGGAATGGACATCTTTTTTTGCCCTGGAATATCTTGCCGGTTATTCAACGGGAAAACCGGCGGGAGAAAATATCGTCACCCTTGCGGCCACAACCCCTTTTCGCCCGTGGCTGCTTGTTTTGCTTCCCGCGATCGGGGGTCTTATCTCAGGCCTGCTTGTCTATACCTGGGCGCCGGAAGCAGAGGGACATGGAACAGATGCTTTCATCGACGCCTTCCATAATAAGCAGGGGGTGGTTCGAACGCGCGTGCCTTTTATCAAGGGAATTGCTTCTGTAATTACCCTTGCCACAGGGGGAAGCGCCGGGCGGGAAGGCCCCATAGCACAAATTGGAGCGGGAATAGGTTCGTGGTTCGGCCGTACCCTCAAGCTCAATATCCGGGAAAGACGGCTCATGCTTCTGGCCGGGTGCGCTGGAGGATTGGGCGCTATTTTTCGTGCTCCCTTAGGAGGCGCCCTGACAGCGGTAGAGGTTCTCTACAGTGAGGACCTCGAGACCGAGGGAGTTGTCCTCTGCATCATTTCGTCTTCGGTCTCCTATGCAATATTTACGAGCATCTTCGGTCACCAACCCATATTCGCAATCCCTTCCCTACAATTTTCCAGTCCCCTGGAACTGCTTCTTTATGCAATTCTGGGACTGGTTTGCGTGCCTTTCGGATACGCGTACGTAAAGATCTTTTATGGTCTAAGAGACCGCTTTTTTAAAAAGCTTCCGATCAGGCGCGCACTGATACCTGCCTTGGGGGGGTTGCTCGTTGGACTGACGGCGCTTTGGCGGCCCGAAATCCTGGGTGGAGGCTATGGAATTATGCAGAAAGCGCTCACGGGTGAACTCCCGATAATGCTCATGTTCACCCTGGCTTTTCTCAAGATTGCAACGACCTCCTTTACCATATCCTCAGGAGGAAGCGGAGGCGTTTTTGGGCCCTCGCTCTTCATAGGCGCCATGCTGGGAGGAGCTGTCGGGCAATTGGCGCACGCATGTTTTCCCGGAATTGTGAGTTCTCCGGGCGCCTTCGCCCTTGTAGGCATGGCCGCCTTTTTCGCCGGTGTCGCAAAAGCCCCGATCGGGGCACTTCTAATGGTCTGCGAAATGACTGCGGGCTACAAACTGATTGTACCCATCATGTTCACTTCGGTAATTGCCATATTGCTTTCACAGAGATGGAGCCTCTATGAGAAACAGCTCCCGAACAAATTCCATTCACCGGCGCATCGATCCGACCGGGTTATCAATATTTTGCAGGAATTATCGGTAAAAGACGTCCATAGCCCCGAGACCCCCGTCACGATTCTTCCGGAAGACATGACCTTTGGTCAGCTCAAATGGCTGATTGCAAATTCACGCGAATCTTTCTTCCCGGTTGTAGATGATGGTTTCCACCTCATGGGGATCTTGTCATTGCCGGAGATAAGGACTGTAATGTTTGAGGAATCGGTTGTCGACCTGTTGGTTCTGCGGGATTTGGTTTTGCCTCCGGTGAGTGTGGCGCCCGATGAGAGCCTCTCCGACGCCCTTCTCAAATTCCTGCAAACCGGTTTTGGACGAATTCCGATAGAAGACAAGGAGATTGGAGTTATTGGCGCGCTGGCCCTGGAAGACCTCCTTGCCCGCTACCACCAGGAATTGCAAAAGCTGGGCGAAGACCAGCGCCCCGTACAGAGACCCGATATGAAGCGCTTCGCCCAATAGTCTCAAATATATCCCGCGGTAGGCAGGAGCGGTATGTAAGATCAATATACTGCCACGCCTGCGCTCGAATACATTATTGACACCATATACTGGCCGATTCGTAAAGAGTATTCTTTAAATTAGGAGGTCTCTATGTATGAATACCACCTCAGAGCTAACCTATCTGAACGAGACGATGGAGAGACTCTGCAAGCTATACATGGCAATGCAGAACAAGCCACATGAAGAAGAGGCCCTTCTGGAAATAAAGATAAAGATTACTTACCTTTATTCGGAAATAACAAGCATAAAAAGCTCTATCCCCCAAAGTATGAACTAACCCCTTCCGTCGCCCTCCATAACACTCAAAGAGCTGTTTTGCGATCTTGCTTTCCAGGTTTGCCCGCCCGGATTCCTTCCCCACGTATCAAGTATCGTGGAGTTCCAATATTTCCCAATTCCTCTTGACCCGCAAAGGGCACCGGCGTAAGGATACCAGCGGGGGACAATCGGCGAAGGTGACCGAATTTGGAATTTGTGCTTTGCGCCTATCTGCGCCATCTACCGGATAGCTTCTCAATCCCCTGATTTCAAGGATTAGAAAACCAGTTCAACCTGTCCCCATTTTCTTTTCTCTGTGGTCTCAGTGTCTCTGTGGTGAATCTAAATGGATGATGAAGCTCTCCAATATGCCGAGCGGTATCTTTTCCGGCCTCTTCACCCGCGAGTCAGCATCGGCACTGCCAGCGACCGCTACAGGGGGTGGAGCGGTCAGATATACTCCGAGGACCTTTACGGGAAAGAGATAACGAGCCGCACCAACAGGGTGGGCCCCCGGAGCTTCCGGGAGCAGGTAATGCCTATCGACTCGGTTCGGGAATATTTTCAGCATTTCCGGGTACTCGAGATAGACTATACTTTTTACGCCCCATTAATCGAAAACGGAGTTGCGACACCCTGCGCCGAAACCCTGCGACAATATTCGCTGCGGATGTTACCGGAAGACCGTGTTTTTTTGAAGGCCCCGCAGATGTTTTTCGCGCAGAAGTTGCGGCGCGGGAAAGAATACGTTCACAATGCGAACTATCTCGCGGCAGATGCTTTTTTACGTCAATTCTACGAACCGGCGCTCGGCCTGCTCGGCCCGAAACTCAAAGGAATAGTCTTCGAGCAGGAATACCAGAAGCGCTCGGACCGCATGCCGCCCCTGGAATTTGCAGCACAACTCGACCGCTTTTTCAACTCGATTCCGCGAGATAGCAGGTATCACGTGGAACTGCGCACCGAAGCATACCTTTGCAAACCGGTATTCGATGTCCTGAGAAAGCATGGCGCCGGTCATGTACTGTCTCATTGGACCTGGCTCCCTGCCCTCAAGATACAGTTTTCCAAGGCCGGGAACCGATTTATCGCCGCCGGTTCCCAGGCCCTCATCCGCCTGATGACCCCATTGGGCATCCGCTACGAGGATGCCTACGCAATGGCTTTTCCTTTTGACCGGCTAATAGAGGAGATGCTTCAGCCCGGGCTGGTTCCCCAGACTGCGCAGTTGATGTGGGAGGCCGTTAAAAGTGACATCGAAATCAACGTCATAATAAATAACCGGGCGGCGGGAAACGCTCCGAGCCTGGCACAAAGAATTGTCAGGGAGTTTATCGAGGCGGGAAGAAAAGAAGAGAGCCGGCACCCATAAGAGCGCAGGACAGTTGACGTTTAGCCCGCAGCCGTCGATCGGGGATATCCGCGTCCTCAAATCAAGATATTCAAGGACACTGGGTTCCGGCCAAAAGCATGCCGGAATGACGAAGACGGCTAATGACACTGGATTCCGGCTCAAAAGCACCGGCGGAATGACGAGATCGGAGCCTGACCTTTCGTGGAGCTTTAAGCGCCCTTAAGGCAAACCTTCGTGCATTCCCGGAAATGTCGAACTCTGCGAGTCCGCCGGAAGAGCCGGAGGTTTACCCTGTCAATAAAATATCGTTTACGGGGACCTCCAGGACGAAAAATGGAGGGCGGTCCGGGAAACGCTGCTTCAAAACCTTAACTGCAACGTTATATACGGGCACGTTTGTGCTGGTTTTTCCCTCGAAGCATCCATTATGTGCATGCCCGTGAAAAACGGCGGTCACCGCGAAGCGATCCAAAGGCCCTTCGAGGCTGCTCGATCCCAAAAAAGGGAACAGCTCCGGAGATTCACCGGCCACAGTGTCGCGAATCGGGGAATAATGCAAGACGACGATCCGCGGACCCTGGGCCAGTCTGGAAAGCCCTGCTTCGAGCTTTTGAGTCTCGACGACAACTTCTTTTACAAAGTTCTTTATGACCGGTTCACCCCATGGATGGAGAGCCATGCGGCCGAAACCGCCCCCGAATCCTTTGACTCCTGTGAACCCGATTCCATGAATCTCCAGTTCATTGCCATCCAGCATTATCATGCCGGCGTCGCAGAACTGTTTGAAAATCGCGTTCTCATTTCCGGATTCGAAGTCATGGTTGCCCAGTACGCCCAGGACCGGGATTTTTTTCAACACGGCCCCGGCTTCTTCGAGAAACACGTGTGCTTCCTCGGTGAGACCAAGGTGCGTGATATCGCCGCAAACCAGCAAAATGTCCGCTTCCTCTGCGATTTGATCGAAGACCGGACGAAGGAGGCGCTTTGAATCCTGCCGGCAGTGGACGTCGCTGATTGCAGCCACCCTGACCACATCCCTGGAGGTGATTCCGGAGTATCCGGTCGACGCGTTCATCGCCTCTCAATCCTCCTTCCCAAGATAGGCTTAATCCGTAAAAATAGTCCAGTCATTTGGAAAAAAGCTAAAAAGACGATCGCGATATGAGGCTGGCTGAAGGCGGGCAGGTGGTTTGACTTGCCACAAAAAACATCGGAAAGCGAAGCAGAGCCGGCAGTAAAACCGGCTAAAAAGACGTAGAAAAGAGAGGCGCCCGACTAGACCGCCAATCGGGGTATATTGAGTACAGGGCCTCTGGCCAGCTTCATTTACGGTCTTTTTCCTTCGAGTTTAGCTAACAGGTCCTGATTCTCGCGAACTCTGTCCTGATCGGCTGCCCTGTTGACCTTATTGGATGTGTGTTTTCTGAACCTTATTTTTTCAGTCTTCATAGTTTTCGAACCCATTTGAATCTCCTTGCGGGCAAAAATAAAAAAACCCCGCATAGCGATGCCTGCGCCCCGCGAGGTACATTTGTGGAACAATCCACATCGTATAACAGATAAGAGCAGTCATGTCACCAGATTTCATCTCCGGAAAACTCATCACCGCTCTTTTTCTTCTACCACCGTGCGGTGATATTGGATTCAGCAAAATGAGTACGCCCATGAGTATAAGGAGAGAACCGACACACTGTATGAAGTGGTTCCTCGATAATTCTTTTCAAATCAACGCCCCCGGCGGTCTGCCCAGGCCCGGCATTTTGCACAGCCTGCCCCACGTCCGACCCAGTCTGTTGCCGTTTCATCTGCGCTTCTATCGCCCGGTTGGACAAGAACGCCCACATAGGGGTTGCGCTACGAAAAGGATGATCGGTTACGCTCCGCTCTAATATCGTGCGGGTCCTTTCGCTTCGGTCTGTAAGCCAGTCCCTGCACGCAAATAACTGAAACCAGTTTTTCGAGCCGAGGCAACCGCAAGTTATGCATCGTTGGCAAGTGCCGAGCCAACTGCCCAAAAGCGAACGGGATATACTCCAGAAACTGCCGCTTACCCTTCACAATCCCCAGGAAACCATAGGCGCCGAGAATTTGAAGATTTCTGGCAAGCTTTACCGCTGCAAATTTTCTGAGGAAGCATGCCTTCGAGATGCCCTGAAACTTCCCCGCCGAACGCCAGTACATTGCAAGAAGCTCATCCTGCAATCCCTCAGGGAGCCTGACATAAGGGTCGATCAGCAGTGAAGCAAGGTCATAGGCTGGAGGCCCGTACCGCATACCCTGGAAATCGATCAGCCATAGCCTTGCGCGATTCACCATTATATTGCGGCTCTGAAAGTCCCGGTGAAATACGAGCGAACTCTTGACAACGCCCGCCGCTTCGGCAAGCGCCTCGAAATCAGTCCGCAGTTCCTCCGGAGCGATTTCGAGTCCCAGGAAGCCGTTGACAAAGTACTTCCGGAAATACTCAAGCTCTCGCTCATAGACAAAGGAGGGATCGTACAAAGCGGAGTCGAAGCAAAACTTCGGGTTGAAACCCTGTGGTGCTTTCCTGTGGAACGCTCCAAGCATGGCGACGACATGCTTGTAAATTGATTCGAGGTGGGCCCGGCGGGAGCGGACGAAGGTTTGCAAATGTACATCGCCAGCGTCTTCCAGGAGGAATCTTCCCTCACCCGTATCCGAATACAGGATCCGGGGTACAGGCACTCTTTTCGAGAGCAGGTGGTTTCCGATTAGAAGATAGGAGTCATTTTCATCTGTGGAGTTATCTTTTACCCTGGGCGAAATCAAACCTACAAAGGAAAAGGATCCGCAGAAGATTCTATAAAACCTCCTGCCGGAACCATCGCCGAAGAGGGGCCGGACTCTAACATTTTCGAAGGCGCCCGAAATCTCTCCTGCTTTTTCGACCAGGACGCCAAGCCCCGGGATGTTACCGATGCTCGACATCATTTCTGAGAGGCGCAAATATTTTTCCCGTGTGGCATCCCGAAATACTCATCCCGTCCGCTACGATGCAGTCTTTGAGACAACTGCCTTTAGCGATGTGAACGTCGTCCCACAATATTACGTCCTCGAGGCTTACACCTTCAGAAACCCGGACCCCATGGCCGGCCACGACCGATCCTTTAAGAATGCAACCCTGGTGAACAAAGGCCTGCGGATCGATCGAAATGTTCTCCCCGGTTGGTAACGGCCACAGGCTATCGGGCTCCAGGCCGGCAAGCTCTCCGGTAAGGCGCCGGTAGCTCTCGATCGAACCCATTTCGCGCCAGAAAAGACCTTCCTGGAAAAGGGCACGCGGAGGGTTGCCACGCGCTATAAGCTGCCGGTAGATGCTCAGAATATCGCCGGGAACGCCGGGCGCGCAATCGTGCAGGGCCGAAGGGTTGATGAAATGGATCCCGGTAAAAGCAAGCCGTCTTACGCCGTTCGCGCGCTTTTGAATGGCCTGCGCCTCGCGTCCGAAACCGAGTATCGATCCATCTTCGTCCACAGCCACATTGTTGAATTGGGGCCAGTCGTGAAGCAGAAGACTTACTTCAGCCCCCGAGACCTTGTGTTGCTCATAGAGCGAGGCCAAATCCACGTTGCTTATTATATCGACATTTATCACGGCGACCGGGTTATCTTCGAAGTAGTCCACCGCGGCCCTTATGCCGCCACCCGTTCCAAGCAGGACGGGCTCGTTCAAAACTTTTACCGGTATCGGCCAAACCCTTGCAGATACCGCTTCGTCAACAAGTTCCTTGAGATGATATGCATTGAGAAGCACGGCGTTGCATCCGCAACGATTCAGCCTCTCGATCCAAAACTTGAGCATCGTAACCCCGCGAAGCGAGACCAAGGCCTTCGGACGGCTGTTTGTAAGCGGCAGAAGCCGGGTCCCAAGGCCGGCGGCTAAAATCATCGCGCGCATGAACTGTCCGCTTGAGCAAACCCCGAGACCCAGTTTTTGAGGATCGCGGCATATTTCGGGTCGGTTATTTTTACCCGCATCCTGGCGCCCGGGGCGCTTATCAACGACACATATCCCTGTGCAAGCCAATTTATTGCCTGAGAATAGAGTTCGTATTCGAGCTGCAGTCCACGCTGACGAATTTTGTCCACGTCGTCGTCGGGCCAGATCGGATAAACAGCCTGGCAGATAATCGGACCCGTGTCTTCGCCCTCGTCTACGAAATGGATGGTAATGCCCCCCCATTTGCATCCGTATTCGAAGGTGTCCTCATAGCCATGGCTGCCCGGAAAGCTGGGAAGCAACGCAGGATGAATGTTTAGGACCCTTAACTTACCTGAGTTGAAATGGTTTATGAAATAGGGTGTTACGAGCCGCATAAATCCGGCCAGGCAGATATAATCGGGTCTGTATGAATCGATTATTCTGACCATTTCATGTTCGGCAAGGACCAGCCTGGCGAGCTTCGCCCGCCGCTCGACCAGGTCAGGGTTTTTCAATATTTTTTGCTTAAGGTCCAGATCGGTGAGATCTACCGGTAGTCCAATCTTTTCCAGCTCCGCCGGCGAATGACTCGAAGAAGGCTTTGTAATCGACGTGGAATATTGGGATATTTGCCTTTGCCGCCCTTTGCAGGCCGTAAGCTTCGGGCCTGTCGCTCACCACCACGGCGACTTCGGCGTTCAGTGCGCCGGCCCGGGACTTATCTATCATCGCCTGAAGATTGGTCCCCCCGCCTGAGACGAGCACAGCGAGACGTATCTTTTCTCCTGATTTTGCCATAAGCATATCCGAGCCGGCCCGGCGTTTATTTAAAGTATTGAACGGCGTTGCGAAAAAACCGGATCCCCTCGCCTTCTTCGGGAATCGGCTTCCCCTCCCGCCTGTATCTATCTTTGAGCAGCGTCCAATCGGGGTGATTCGTAAAATGGTTGAATGCCTCGGGATGAGGCATCAGCCCAGCCACCCTGCCGCTTATATCACAGATCCCGGCGATATCTTTCACGGAACCGTTCGGATTGAAAGGGAACTCTCCCAAAGCCGGGCTGCCGTCAGGCTTCGAATAATTCAAAAATACCTGCCGGCCGTTGGTGAGCCTCTCTATGACATCATTTTCCGCAAAAAACTTGCCCTCGCCGTGGCGAATCGGAAGTTCGATGCTCCGCATATCGCGTGAGAGCACGCAGTGCGAGGCGGTATTGATGGACAGGTTAACCCACTGGTCGCGAAATCCCCCACAGTCGTTGGCGATCAGTGCGACCTCCCGCTTCATTTCGCCGCTCTTGAATCCAGGCAGGAGGCCAAGGTTTACAAGCACCTGGAACCCATTGCAGATTCCGATCACAACGGCGCCGCCTTCCACGAAGGCTGAAATCTCGTCCTGAAGCCGATGTTTCAGGCGCATGGCCATAATTACTCCCGCCCCGTGGTCATCACCCCAGGAAAATCCTCCGCCTATCACGAATATCCGGTAGCTGGAGAGTGACTTCTCGCCGGAAATAAGGCTGTTAAGGTGTACTCTTTCCACTGCGGCGCCAGCCAGTTCAAGCGCATACGAGGTTTCAAGATCGCAGTTGAGGCCGAACCCGGTCATTACAAGAGCTTTTACTGTGGCCAATTGGAACTCCCATCGGCCCCCCCGGGAAACGCGCGGGGCCAAAAATGCGGACCCCGCCTATTGGAGGCCGATGTCCCTTCTATAATAGATTCCCTCGAAGCGAACCTTTTCCATCTCTGCAAGAGCGGTCTGCCTTGCTTCCTCCAGGGTTGTTCCAGGACTCACTATGCAGAGCACCCTTCCGCCGGTCGTGACTAACCTGCCGGAAGCGTCCTTTGCCGTACCGGAGTGAAAAACCAGGCTTTCCCTGTCTACCAGGTCCAAGCCCTCAATAGGCACACCGATTTTGTAGCGGTCAGGATAACCCTTATACCAGCCTTTTTTACTCTTGGCACGTCCGCTTGTAGCAATCAGGCAGAGCCGGTAATTTGTATCCCACTCAGGTTTCATGCTGTCGAGCCTGCCCGTGGCGATGGCTTCGCAGATGTCCACAAGATCCGTCTTGAGCCGCGGCAGTATCACCTGCGCTTCCGGGTCCCCCAGGCGGATATTTATTTCGAGCACGTAAGGGACCACCTCCGGCCCTTCTTCGACAAGCATCAGCCCAAGGTAGAGTATGCCCCGGTAAAGGAAGTCGTATTTTTCCCGTACCCCCCTGATGAGTGGTTCGGCAACCCTGGACATTATGATTTTTACAAGGGAATCGGTCAGCCAGGGGTGAGGTGAATAAGAGCCCATTCCCCCCGTGTTTTTGCCCTCGTCATTTTCTCTTGCGCGCTTGTAATCCTGGGCCGCGACCATCGGCACTATTGAATACCCGTCCGTAAAGCAAAAAAAGGAAAGCTCCCGGCCATAGAGCCGTTTTTCAATATCTACCCGTTCTCCCGCCTCGCCGAAGATGCGTTCTTCCATGATCGAGCGAACAGCCTCTTCAGCCTCGCCAACCGATTCGCAGACCAGGGACCCTTTGCCTGCGGCGAGACCGTCAGCTTTCACGACGACGGGATATCCCACGCTCCGGATATAGTCGCGGGCCTTGTCCGGGTCGGAGAAGTTTTCGAACTCAGGCACTGCGATCCCGAGTTCCCGCAACATGACCTTAGCGTCACATTTACTGGACTCCAGTCTGCTGGCCCTCTTGTTAGGACCGATGATCGGCAGCCCGCGAGACTCGAACAGGTCGGCAATACCCGCGGAAAGCGGCTTCTCGGGGCCAACAAACGTCAGGTCTATGCTCTCGCTTTGCGCGAAATCGGCTATTTCCTCAATAGTTCTCAGGTTTATGCAGGTGGCCGTTTCAGCTATCCCTGCATTCCCGTGCGCTACGAAAACCCGGCTCACGCGCTCACTATTAGCGAATTTCCACGCGATGGAGTGATCTCTTCCGCCGCTGCCTACCACCAGTACTTTCATCAATCAGCTCTCAAGCGTCATCCGAAGGTTATTGTTCGCTTATAACTCCGGTCAGGTAATGGCAAATTTTCTCATCATAGGCGCTGGTCTTGCAGAAGGCCTTGCAGGCCAGCCCGAGGCTGGTCTTTCTGCAGATATTACCCTTATGTTCCTGCATTTCTTTAAGAATATCAGGATAGTCGGAAGGATCGGTAAGTACCGCCACATACGCATTATTCTTCGCAGCAGCCCGTATAAGGGTCGGTCCGCCGATATCTATATTTTCAATCGCCTCTTTGAGTGAGCATTCGGGACGCGCAACCGTCTTCTCAAATTGATAGAGGTTGACGACAACCATGTCGATCGGATCTATCGCATGCTCCGACATGGTCGAGGCATGCGCCTTGTTGTCACGAATGCCCAGTATTCCGCCGTGAATTTTGGGGTGCAGGGTCTTTACCCTGCCGTCCAGCATCTCGGGAAACCCAGTGTAATCGGAGACGTCGGTAATTTCGATTCCGGCTTCACGAAGCGTTTTAGCAGTGCCACCGGTCGAGAGCAGATGCACATTGAACTCTTTTAGACCTTTGGCGAATTCAACCAGTCCGGTTTTATCGGTAACGCTCAGCAGCGCCCGGCGCACAGGAAACATTATTCACTCCTTTTAAGGATGGGCTCAAGGTCAAACGCCGCCATGGAAGACGACACTGCCAATTCAAAAGAATCGCCCCAGTTTAACTATTTTTGTAAAATCCTGTCGAAAAGTTCTTCGGCCGCCTTCACTACGGGCGCATCCCCGGGAAGCATTACTGTTGGTTTGCCTTCGAGATCGAACGTCGAAACCAGCGGGTCGGAAGGAAGACAACTTATGTTTTCCTTGCCAAAAACAAGGTCGACATCTTCCGGCCAGCTTTCCGGCATTTCTCGAACCTGGTTGATAACGAGTAAGATCCGGGATACTCGCATCGGAAGCGTCTTTACCAGCCCAGCTATCCGGCACGCAGCAGAAAGCCCCCTTCTGCTCGGGTCCGAGACCAATATCAAAAGTTCTATATCTTTCTGCGTAAGACGGCTGAAATGCTCCATTCCGGCCTCATTGTCAATGACAATGAACGGGTAGTTGGCGATAAGGCGCTCAATCAGGCTGCTCAAAAGATTGTTAGCCGCGCAATAACAGCCCGGACCTTCGGGCCGGCCCATCGCGATAAGATCGAAGCCTTCCCTTTCGACCAGGGCCTGTTCGAGCTTCATCTCCATGAATACGTCTTTTGTCATGCCCGCCGGAACGCTTGTTTTCATTTCTTCGCGCGCCTCAGACAGGCTTTGCTCGAGGGGGACCCCGAGCACGTCGTTCAAATTCGAATTCGAATCGGCGTCAATGGCAAGAAGGGGCTTCATCCCATGATTGAGCATATATCGAATGAGAAGACCCGCGATGGTAGTTTTGCCCGTCCCGCCTTTTCCGCCCAGTGCGACAGCAAATCCCAAAACCCAGCCTCCACGATCTCTCTGTATCCTGAAAG
>CAWGZP010000117.1:0-9245 GCA_963826655.1 uncultured delta proteobacterium | reverse complement strand
GCATCCAGGCGATGGCTGCTGCCGGCCGGCTGCGGTTCGCTACAACCGGCAGCATTAGTATTGGAATCGCCACATGGAATACACCCCAAAACTCAAATGACAAAGCCGACTCCTGGTCCGGAATCCGAAGCCTGCAAACTCCAGTTAAAAATTTAAAAGGATACCCCAAATCGGAGCATCCTTTTTAAGAAGTTCAAATCGGCGAAACATTCGATGCTACGCCGTGTGGCTGGTGAATCCGCCGCCCTGGCTCATACACCGTTCTTCGTCAGGAGAGAACTCAACCCCGACGTGAAGATTCTGCACCAGTGTCCACCCGTAATAGCCCGCGAAGAGTGTCGAAATGACACCGAGGAGCGGCACAATAATGGTCCCCCTCGAAACGGGGACCTGGGCGCTCCATTGCCCGGCATTGAGAACAAGACAAATTATAAACAAAATTAGTGAGATAACGTTCAGCGACATGTGTATTATTCCGGTATTTTTCGCAACACTGCCGGGTGGAATGCCGTAGTTCCAGTCTATGAACCCGAAAACGGCTGCCGCCAGCGCCATGACGATACCGGCTACATTCGCTGCGATCCCCACCTGGAACCAGAAGGGGCTCCCGGAGACAGCATGGATAATGAACGCTGTCAGGGTCGAAAAATAGAAAGCGATCGGGAAGGTCACGAGCATGGGGTGAACGGGGTGCCCCATGATTTTGGCTTTGCTGTACATCGGTATATTCTCCTTGGAAAAATCTGCCATTAGTCAGTTAATTGCCAGGTTTTCCAAACTGATACGAACAATTTGCTTGCTATAAGGTAATGATCCGCGTCTCTTTGCGCCAAGCGTTTTGCGCTTTGTCTTTCAATTTTGTCCGTGTCATCCGTTCTATCCGTGAAATCCGTGGTTGCCCTTCTCTTTTGTTCAGGACTGATTATTTTACGAGGTAAATACTTAAAATTTATAAGAGTTTTGCCAATGGCAGCTAATGGTTAGCGGAGGTCTACGATGACAAAAGAGGAAGTAATTCGTGAGAGTCTTTCAGACGTGCTGGGGATCGAACAGCATGTTCTCCAATCCATAGAGCACCAGACTCGCGACGATCGCGTAAAAAAATTTGAAAATGCCTGCGGATTGCTCCTGAGAGCTGGAGTAGTGTTGCGCTCGCACATGGCTGGACTGGAACTTCATCTGTCCAACGTTGAAACCGGCGGATCCGAATCAAAGCTGAAGAAAGCCGCAGCACTCATCACAGCGTCCGCCGCGGGCGTCTACGACAAACTCAGGGGCCATGAGCCCGTATCGAAAAATCTTCGTGACGATTACGCTTCACTCAATCTGGCGGCCGTCAGCTACGGAATGCTGCATACTGCTGCGCTTGCCGTGCGTGAATTTGAAATCGCAACCATGGCCGGGCGCCACCTGACCGACCTGACACCTCTGATAGTGGAGCTAAGCGATGTAATTCCATTTGTCCTGACAAGCGAGCTTGCCTTCGAAGGCGAGATCGAAGACCCCGCGATTGCGCGGCAGGCCGTCTCAGTTTATCGCCAGGCGTGGAGCCATGAGGCGACGAGTGCGGTCTGAGTGACGGGTGAGGAGTGAAGAGTAAAATTCACTCCTCTCTGCTCTCTTCACTCTTCACTGCCCCTAAAAGCCGTCCGAGCATGATAAGACGTTCCTCTGTTTCGTGTTGCCCCGCCTCCGGAATTGAGGCGGTCACGAGATCCCCGTGCCGGTCCACGAGGAAATGGTCAGCCTTGAGCACTTGAGCGGCGAACCTTGCCCGTTTCTCCCGCTGCGCTGCGTTTGTGCCGCCGCCTTTAAACCTGAAGCGAATGTAGTTCTCCCGGGGATTCGTCCCGCAAATTGAGTCCACAATGGCGAAATCGGAGTCGACGCGGGCGCTTAAGTTCAGATAATCCCGTGTGATCAGGGCGTAGTTTTGCCGGCCGGCCGGCCGGGCACTGCCTGCGCCGGGCCGGGACCGGAGAAAAAGCCCGGAGGCGGCGGGTGGGGGCGGAGGTTGATTCGACCTGACTCCAGGAGTTGCCATTCCCCTCCGGAGCGCCAGCAGCGGGAGCGATAGAATGTCTTCCAGCCGGACTGTGGATCCCTTGCAGCCGGCTGTTACGCCACCTCCCAGGTCTAAGATGAACAAATGAAGCGGCACGGCGTCCTCCAAACGCCGGGACAATATCTTCGCCGGCTTCGGAATGTCGTCTCCAGTGCGGAACATCGCCAGGGCCGCCATTTCGTGCGTGCAGCGTATAAGGTCATGCACGGAGCGGCAATGCCGGGTAGAAAACGTTGGATCGCAGGCATCGGTCACGTTCAGGCCCGTAATCAGTTCCCCGAGCCGGGTTATCCCGGGGCTCGATGCCTCGTTGCGTCTTGCCCTGCCTGGTCCCGGCATGGGAGTGGGGCGCTCAGTGAGCGCTATGTCCGCCCAGATCTCCTCAGGCGCCTTGAAGACCGTGGTCCTGTCGGCGTCCAGAATCACCCACTGGCCGTCTCGCAGCACTCCGGTCGCCTTGCCCGCCCCGGTCAGCATGGGGCGGGAGTGCTCTCGGGCGGCGCAGGCCAGTTGGTCCTCGGGATTGCCCAGATCGACCACCACGCCCTCAAACCCCGGGAGCCATCCGGCCGCATCCGGCATGCTCTGGGCGAGCACCATTATGCTCGGCTCGCGGTTCGATTTCCGCCAGGCCTCGAGGTCACGTGTCGAATGCACTATTTTCACCTTACCCACGCAACGCCCGGTTGAGGCGCAGACCCCTCCCTTCAAAAGGGCCTCACCCCGCGCTGCCTCAGCAGCCTGCCTGCTTTTAAGCGGAAGCCGGATATCTCTTGACTGGAGGACCCGGATATCGCCCTCGTCCGAAATCGCCCATTCGATGTCCTGCGGCTTTCCGACCAGGTTTTCAACCCTGCGGCCAAGGCGAACGAACGCTCGAATCTCGTCCTCCGAAAGTACCGGCAGACTCCTTTCAGTTTCGGATAGCTGCCGCTCCTCGGTGCCACCTCCGGCCCTTGCCACAGTTCGATGACTCTTTTCGACAACCTGTGCCCAGCCCTCCGGCGGGCCGGTATCAATCCCTTCTCTCAAGGGGCGGTAGACATCGGCCGGGGCGCTCCCATCGACCGCCGCGACCCCGAGCCCATGGACCGCACTGATGAGCATACGTCCGCTTTCGGCCGCCGCCGGGTCAACAGTGAAGAGTACTCCAGCCGACCTCGGTTGCACCATCCGCTGGCATAAAACAGCCATATCGTAGCTGAGCAGGGAAAGTCCGGAATGAAGGCGATAGGAGATCGCCCGGGGACTGTAATTACTCGCGACGACCTCCTTTAGCGCTTCCTTCAACGCATCGAACGAGGTCACGTTTAACACGCTCTTAAACTGACCGGCGAAGGAGTGTTCCGGCAGGTCTTCGACCAGGGCGCTGCTGCGGACAGATATCGCCGCTCCCTCAGTTCCTGCGAGGCGTTCGTAGGAAATTCGAAGCTCCTTTTCAAAGCCTTCGGGCACAGACGCATCGAGAATGCGGAGGCGAATTTGTTCGGCATCGGCTTCCAAGTTCGTGCCCGGTTTGTGCGCGGCCTCGAGCCTCTGTACGCTGTTCCTGATGAAAAGGTCTATTGCGTTGGCCGAAAGCATTTCCTCACAGGCGCTCGCCGTCGCCGCGAAACCGTCCGGGACGGCAAAGCCGGCTCTCTTTAGCCGCGCGAGGGAGGTGGCCTTGCCTCCCACCTCATTGAGGGACTCGGCTGGGATATCATCCAGGAAAATGCAAGACCGGCCGTGGGATTTTCCCTCCGGCGGCATCGAAGCGAGGGCCTCCCGTATGGCTCCGGCAAGCTCGCGGTGAGTTTCGAAAAGCTTTTCGTGACGGCCCTCACTCAGACGGTTCAGCCCGTCAACAAGTTCATAGGTGACGATAAGCAGTTCCTCGCTCGCTTCCTGCACCTCGGCCAAAGGACGCTCCTTTGCCTTGTCCAGGGACCTCATGAGTTCAAGCGCGCTCTCGCTGTTTGCCAGCAGAATGCGATATGTGTGATACCGGATCTTAAGGGCCTCCAGGACCTTCGCCGCTCGTGCCAGGCGCCGCTTGCGCCATTTTTCAAATATAGCCGCAAGCAGGCTACCCAAGAGTATTCTCCTCTCCACCCGGGGGCGTGCCGCCGGATTGTTCCCGGAACAGCCTTGCCAATTGCTCCACCTTGCCTTCGGAGTCCATTGCGAGGTCGATCTGCCGGGTGAATCCCGTAAGCTCTCCGAGGCTCCTGAGGGCTGAAGTAATTTCCCGGCTGCCGGCGATTTTGAGCATGCCTACCACCAGGTCGCCCTTCATGGTCACCTTGAAGCGCAGTTGCTCCAGGATGACCCGGATAAGTTTAGCCCTGCGCAACCGGCGGTCTTCATCGGCGAACCCGCCCGCGAAGCGGAAGTAGATGTAGTTTTGATCGACACTGCGGCCAAGATAGCTGTCGATGACACTATAATGATAGCCGAGCCTGAAACCGACGTTCATGTAGTTTTCCGCCAATATGGCGTGGTTCCTCCCGGTGTGCTCGGGTTGGCCGATCAAAGCCGTAAATGTCCGGTCCATCCCGGATATTATATCCTTTAGTCCCACGGCGCCGGGTTCGCTACTCCAGGTCTCTTTGCGGGCCAGTCCGCGCAGGAATGCCGCAAACGGCTTTGAAATTATATCGTCCATCCGGATACGGGCCTGGGCGGCTGCCGACACCCCCCCGCCAATGTCGAGCACGAAAAGATCGATCGGAACATCGATTTCGAGCTTGCGGGCACACTGGCTGTTCAGCCCCGCATTGTCCTGGATCTTGAGCAACTCCTCGATTGATCGCTCATGGGCAAAATGGATGATGTCGTGATAGGTACGGCAATTCTCTACGCAGAAACCTTCCGAATCGGGATCTATCAGACCGAGAGGTATTATCCAGCGGAGCAGGCGCCGCAACGTTACATATTCGGGATCGGTGGGATAAAGATCGGCGCTCCATGCGCGGGAAGCCAGAAGATGTTCGATAATACCCCGGTAGACTGTTTTCTCCCCCGCATCGACCGTGACCTCGATCCCCTCGGGAAGGCGCTCCAATGCCCCCGTGACCCCAAAAATGGCCGGGACGCGCAGCTCTCTTGCTATGGTCCCCAGGTGCCCCGTCGAAGTGCCGATTTCAGTCACAACGGCCGAGGCCCTTCGCAAAATGGCGCTCAGCTTTGGGCTTGCCTGACCGGCTACCGCAATTGAGCCGTTCGGGAACCGCTCAAGCTCGTCTTCCGAGACGTGAACTACCGGGCCGGCCGCTATACCCATCTGTGCCGTTTCACCCCCGCTAAGGAGCACCTCGGCGGGCACGAGCGAATCCGCCGCGCTGAATGCAGTTTCCGTCGAGCCGTCCAGCCCGCGTGCAGGGCTTACATTCACTATGACGGGCCGATCCCCCGTCGCTTCTCTTACCCAGTCAAGGTCCTGGGGGTAGCCCAAGATCCGCTCAAAAGCCGTGGCGCATTGCGCGAGGTCGCGAAGAAATGAAGCATCCAGGAGTCTTGAGCCACTGGTTATCTCGACGGGTTTTGCTGTTATCTCAACGGGTTTTGCTGTTATCTTAAAAGGTTTTGCTATTATCTCAAAAGGTTTTGCTGTTATCTCAAAAGTTACGGGGTCGAAGGGATAAGTCCTGCGAAGCAAATAGTTCTCAGCCGGCCCCGGGTTCTTGAGGGTAGAAGCGGTGATGCAAAAGAGTCCCGAGGGAAATTCATTGGTTACCAGGACCGAAACCGAACCGGCTACCTGTCCCAATACGGTCTCATGCACCGCCAGGCTGAGCGGACCTTTATCCGAATCCGGGGCCGGCGCTGAATATCCGGCCAGTGCCAGCCTGCATGCAGCAAAGACCTCATCGGACGGAGCGCCCGCAGGGATATCGAAATTCATATCGGAGGAACAGGCACGCACGCTGAGGGCAACCGGTCCTCCCCGGCGCTCGAAGAGGTCCTTTACCTGCGTATCGATTGCCTCGGCTAATTCTTGCGGGAAATCGGTTTCGGTTGCCTCAGCCAGCTTGCGGCAGCCCGTAACCGTCACGGCAAAGCCGTCCGGGGCGGCTATATCCAGGCGGTTTCGGGCCTCGGCGAGGCAGACATTCAGGGCGCCTGCCAGCGGCTCCATCTCCGCGCCCAGTATCGAATAAGGCAAGGCCAGGCTCGATCCCAAAGGTCCGAGTCCACCTGCCAGTATGTCATCGAGAACGTCCCTGATGCTTTGATACCGGTCGAATAGGTTTGCATATCGATTCCGGGACATCGCGTTCAGGCTGTATACGACCTGGTGGGCAAGCCCGCTCAACTCGCGCACCGAGCTATCGAGAAAGGCCCGGTCAAAGATATACTCGCCGCCCAGGGCACGATCCATCTCGGCCATTACCTCGAGCGCTTTCGTATTGTGCTTCTGAATACGTTGGAATTTCGCGAACAGGGACCGGGCCCACTCCACCCCCTGCCCGAGGGCAGGCCCGTGTCGTTTGGTTGAGAAGAACGGCAGCCGCATAAAAGCCCTTTAAAACTTCACCGCAGAGGCGCAGAGAAAATCAGGGTTTGTCAAAAGACTGAAAGCGAAAAGGCTTCTCCACAGAGGCACTGAGCGCGCAGAGAAAACAACAGGTAATGAACAAAAAAGGTCAGAAAATTACTCCCCGCAGAGGACGCAGGGGAAAGCTTTTTGAGAAAAGATCTGTAAATATTTTTTCCCGTTGGGACATCCCGAACCACGCGCTGCGTCTCTGCTGTGAGCTTTTCTTTTCATGGTTTAGCGCGGCGCTTTTCCTCGATTTGCCGCACGATATCGACGATATCGCTCAGCTTGAACGGCTTGGCCACAAAATCATAGGCGCCTTTGCGAAAAGACTCTTTGGCACTCTCCGGCGTAGCGAACCCGGTGATGACGATGACGCCGGTATCGGGCGCCAGCTCTTTTACTCGCGCAAGGAAACGCATTCCGTCCGTTCCCTCCATCTTGAGATCGGTGATGACAATATCGAACAGTTTCTCCTCGATCCTGGCCATTGCCGAAGCGCTGTCGGTAAATGTCTCCACCTCATAGCCCGCTTTTTGGAAGGCGGGCCTCAGGCGCTTGCATACTATAGGTTCATCGTCCAGGATGAGAATCTGCGCTTTTGCTGCGCAATTCCCGGGTGGGGATGTCATCTTTTACCTCCTTGAGGATCTCGATACGCCTCATGAACTCGGCTAAATGAAAGGCAACCTGCGCATCTCTGTCCATGCTGATATCGAGTTGGCGCGTGTAGCCGACCAGCCCGCCCAAGACCTTCATATTGGCGATCATTCTTTCTTTCGACAGCTTCTTGAGCCTGGCGATGATCAGGTCCCCGTGCACCTCCACGCGGAAATCGTGGCGCTCCATGACTTCTGCGATAAACCTGGCCCGGCGGGAACGGCGGGTAAAATCGGAAACACCACCCAGAAACCGAAAATAGACATAGTTATCGTTTAGTGTATCTCCAATGTAGGCGTCCAGAATATTGAAGTGATAGCCAAGCCTGAGATGGAGGTTCATGTATTCCTTGGATATGACGGCCAGGTTGCGGCCGACCTTCTCGGGCCCCGCCATCGACGCACTGAAAGTCCGGGTCAAGCTCGACATGAAGCTGCCCAGGTCCACGGAAACGGGTTCTGTTTCCCACATGCCGCTTTCCGACAGCCCCTGCAGGAATGCCTTCATCGGCGTGGAAACGATTTCATCGGTCGTCACCGACCTGGCTTGCTCAAGCGCGCTGGTGCCGTTGTCGATGTCGATTACCATCAGGCCCAGGGGAATCTTCGACTGCAGGCGTTTCGGTGTGCGGTTGTGATATCTTTGATAATTTTCGCTCAGATCTATTAGCTTCTCAACCGCCTTTTCATGAATAAAGCGCGTAATATCGTGAAAAGTCCGGCATCGGGATGCCTTGAAATCCTTGCTGCGCGGGTCGATCAGGTTCAGAGGGCTCACTCTTTTGAAAAGCCTCCGGAGCAGCCGGTACTCGTAGGATTCCTCGAATACCTCCTCCTGGGTGATCTCAAATTGGCTCAACTCCCTTAGCGTTCCTTCGTAAACCACGTTCTGGGTTGCGTCCAGGGTCACCTCGTCCCCTGTCTTGAGGGTCCTGGTCGCCACGCCGGTATCGACCACGGTCGGCGTCCGGTACTCGCGGGCAAGAGTGGCCATATGCCCCGTGGGCGAACCTATGTCCGTAATTATGCCTCTTGCCTTGCGCATGATTCGCGAATATTTGGGAGAGGTATACTGAGCCACCAGTATCGCTCCGTAAGGAAAATCGTTCAGGTCGTCATCCCCGTGCGTAACATAAACTTTTCCCGAGGCGATACCCCCCTGGACAACGCTTCCCTTGCCCGAGAAAATCACGTGCGCCGAAAGTCTCGCGTGATCGATGTCGAGCCGATGCTCCTCCGGCCGGTTCGGCCGAACGTTAAGGGGTCTCGACTGCAGGATTTGAAGATTGCCTTTACCGTCAAAGGCCCACTCGACATCCTGAGGATGCCTGTAGTATCGCTCGATTGTCATGGCCGCCTGGGCAAGCCTCTGGATATATTCTGCGGGTAGGCACGGCGCATCCCGCATGTCTTGGGCAACCTCGACCCAGATCGTCCCGCCGTCGGGCCCCGGAACCAGTTTGTTTGCCTTGTGTCCCGTTTCGGTCGAAAGGACCATGTGCGGCGTGTCCCTGTCCAGGATGAAGGTATCCGATTCGGCGACCCCTCCCATGACAGCCGGCCCCAGGCCCCAGGCGGCGCTGATGACTATGGCTTCCCTTTCCAGCGGAAGCGGAGCGTAAGTGTACATCGCACCGCTCACTTCAGCTTCGGCCATCAACTGACACCCGACCGCCATGGCCGTCTCGATTTCCTTGTAGCCCCTGTGGAGCCGGTAGCGCCAGGCTTCCGGGGCGTAAGCCCCCGCGATCACCCGCCGATAGGCGCCGAGAATTTCATTCCTCGGGATATTGAGCATGCTTTCATACTGTCCGGCAAAACTGAATTCACTGTCTTCGCCCCAGGCGCTGCTTCTTACCGCAAACATGAAGGGCTCCCCCTTCCTCCTGGCGCTCAGGACATCCAGCATGGCATTTATACTCGAAACCACATGGCGTGGGATGGTTCCTTTTAGAATGCGCTGCTGCACTTCGTGGCACATGGCATCGAAGGCTGTCTA
>CAWGZP010000116.1:0-3435 GCA_963826655.1 uncultured delta proteobacterium | reverse complement strand
CAAGACGTCCGAAAATGATCGTGAAGATTATCATGGAACAGAGAGGCTGAATGACTGCCCAACCAATACCAACGGCGCTCTGGGCATAGCGGACTCTGATTTCCCGCCAGACCAGAAACCGGAACAGGTCCCGGTACTCATGCAATTCCTTCCAATCTATCAAGCGCCAGCCGGAACGTGGTTCAATGACGGTAACCGGGATCAACCCTTGCGTTGGCTCCGGCTGACCCGGTGCTTTGTGTGAGGGGGAGGCGCTGCTTGCTGCGGCCTTAGAAAGTTGCTCAGTCATATTCATTTTCTTAGCTGCAATCTTCTGCTCGAATTAAAAGTAGGAAAACACCCACTGTTCACTCTTCACTGCTCTTTCCTGAAATGCGCATTTTCCCAGAGCCCCAGCATCATCAGTCCCCACAGGAAAACGCTGTGGTCACGAACACCCGACTGGTGCCGGTCCCATATTTTCTGCAATTGCTCACTCTTTAAAACATCCGAGATTATCGAATCGCTTCTAAATATGACTTCCGCAGCCAGCGGCTTCAGTTCCTGCCTCAGCCACCGGCCCGCAGGGATCGAAAAACCACGCTTTGGCTGATTGAGGACCTCGGCGGGCAAACGTCGTTCAGCGACTCTTCTGAGCAGCAGTTTACCGAACTGATTATCAATCTTGAGCCTGCCCGGAAGGCGGGCCGCAAATTCGACGATCCGGTGGTCGAGAAGGGGCGATCTCACCTCGAGCGCGTGGGCCATGCTCATGCGATCCACCTTCACGAGCACATCGTCGACCATATAGAAGTTTATGTCCGTGAACTGACTTCGCCCAAGGGCCTCCGTCGCATCGGAACCCGCATAAAACGGCCTCACCGTCTCAAATGGAGTAAAGCCATGCAAAGCGTTCATGAAATCGGGTGAGTAAACAGCCTGCCTCGTGTCCTCACGCAACCAGGCAAGATCGCGATAAAATGCCTCTGCGTCGCTTACCGCAAGGTTTTCAAAAATCGTTTTGAGCCGCAACGGCTTCGGCAGCCACGCCGAACCGGGATAGATCGCGCCAAGCGGGCCGAATACAAGGCCCCGAACAGAAACGGGCAGTATTTGGCGTATCCTGGATTCAAACATATGAGGGATGTAGCGGAAGGTGTAGCCCCCAAAACTTTCATCGCCGCCATCCCCGGAAAGGGCAACGGTCACGTTTTCCCTGGCCATTTTGCATACATACCAGGTGGGGACCGCGCTGGAGTCTGCAAAGGGTTCATCGAAGTGCCACGCAATCTTTTCGAGGACCCCGAGCGCGTCGGGCCGGACGAAAAACTCGCGGTGATCGGTGTGAAGGTGTTCGGCCACAGCTCTTGCCGCGGGCAGCTCGTTTAGCTGCTCGTCGTCAAAACCAATGGAGTTGCTCAGCACCGATCCATTCCCGGTCCGGGCCATTGAGGAGACGACCAGGGGAGAATCCAGTCCTCCGGAAAGGAAGGCCCCGAGAGGCACTTCGCTCATCAATCGGCACTTTACCGCTTCGTCCAGAAGACCTTCGAATTCATCGGCCGCATCGTCCATCGACCGCTCGACAGGGTCGCCGAAACTCAAGCTCCAGTAGCGGTTTTCCCGAAGGCCGTTCCCCGTTACCAACATTGTATGGGCAGGTTGCAGTTTTTTGATCTTTTTATAGATCGTTTTGGGCGCCGGGATGTAGCCGAAAGTAAAATAACAGTCGAGGGCCTCGGGATCGATTTTCCCCGGGTCGAAATCACCTGCCCTCAGAGCTTTCAGCTCGGATGCGAACGCGAACACCTGACCATCGCTGAAATAGTAAAGCGGCTTTTTCCCTACCCTGTCCCTGCCGAGGAGCAGGATTTTTTTTCTTGAGTCCCACACGGCAAAGGCGAACATGCCGAAAAGTTTTTCCACGCACCGCTCGCCCCACTCAAGATAGGCCATCAGAATGACCTCCGTATCACTTTGCCTGGCAAAACGATGTCCCTTGCCCTCGAGTTCGCGCCTCACTTCCAGAAAGTTGTATATTTCCCCGTTGAATACAATCTGAATCTTTCCATCGGCCGTGCCCATAGGCTGCTTACCGCTTGCCAGATCGATGATACTGAGCCGCCGATGCCCCAGGGCGGCGCTTTCATCGACAAAAAAGCCCTCCGCATCAGGCCCCCGGTGGATTAGAGTATCCGTCATCCGCTTGATGCGATGATGGGCATCGCCGGTTGGATGGCCGTTGAAATTTATAAATCCCGCAATCCCGCACATCTCTTTTTCTCAGTAAGTAGTTAAGGACAGTGAGCAATGATGAGTGAGCAGAAAAAGAAGCGAAAAGAGTAGCCTTTTCACTCTTCTCAATTCAATAGTTCGCCGTAAATCATTCGGTAACTTTGAAGCATTTTTTCCCGAGTGAATTTTTCTTCGTAGCGCTTTTGGCCCGCCCCACCGAATTCGAAAGCCTTCCGGGGACATGCGGCTGCATCCAGAATAGCGCTCGTTAACTCTTCTACGGAGCCCGAAGCCACCACCCAGCCCGTTTGGCCGCCGGCCACTACCTCGGGGTTTCCTCCGACAGCCGTGACAGCCACCGGCACGCCGGCCGCCATTGCCTCCAGGAGTGCCATGGATGTTCCTTCGCTAAAGCTTGGCAGAACAAACAAGTCCATACACCGGATCAACCGGCCTGCATCGTCCCGGTGACCCGGCATGACGACATGGTCCGCTAATCCCAAATGGTCCCGCAATTCTTCGACCTCTTGGAAGATGGGTCCATCGCCCAGGAGCAAACCGCGAAGGGAAGCAGTTTTCTCGCGCGCACCCGCAATACTTTTCAGGAGCATGGGGAGGTTCTTTATCGGATCAAATCGCCCGGCGGTCCCGACCAGGAAATCATCTGGTCCGATTCCAAGAGATCGGCGAAGCTGGTCCCGTTCGGTGCTGTCGAGTGAAGGAACATGGGCTACCCCGTTATAGACGACTTCGATTTGATCGTAGATTAGCCCTTCGTATTTGACCAGGCGATTGCGCACGTCGCCTGAAACTGCAACAAACCTATGTGTCAGCGGTCCAGTGACGGTCTTGTTGAAAAGCGCCCGTTTCCGGTTCATCACCTCGGGGAAGAAGCGTCCGTGCTCTTCGACAAGTAGACGCGGAGGGCTGTAAGCCAGCCTGGACAGGGCCGCGTAAAACCACGGTGTGCACTGATGGGCATGGATAATATCTGTTTGATGCCGCCTGCAATACCCGGCCAGCTTCAAAGCGATGCCAATATCCAGCCCCGGCTGCCGATACATGCAATGGACGGCAATACCCCCCTGGCGCAATCCGGAAGCCCATAAACCCGGCTCGTCAAGACAAACGACTGATACATCGAACTCATGCGCGAATGCCTGACTCATTTGCACAACCAATCGTTCAGTAGCAATACGTACGTGTCAGGCGTCAACAGCA
>CAWGZP010000115.1:0-69222 GCA_963826655.1 uncultured delta proteobacterium | reverse complement strand
CGCCCAGTGGCACATTTGCTCGTGTATTAAAGTGGGGAGACCCTGATATGTGAGATAAAAAATCGCCCTTCAGCATTTCCCCGCTTTTTGCCGCTTCTGGTTGCCGTTTTGCAGACCGATCATCTTCACATCTTATAGCCGGTTTGAGCGAACAGTGAATTTGTCCGGTTCTTTTGTCCCCATTCGGGAGCCTGCGTTTAAAAAAGCGACTGCAAGTCGGGGGAATCCCAACATAGGCCCTCCCTGGGGCCGTGTCGAAAAACAGACAGTAGAACACGCTTAGCGCGTAGTAGTATCAATTCATCCCACGGGAACAAGAACCCGGCGAGGGCGCCGTCTCCAGCGCCCTCGCGGCTAAAGGCCCATGCCGCCCGAGACTTCAATGCGTTGCGCATTGACCCAGCGGTTGTCCTCAGAGAGTAGCGCGGCGATCATCGGGCCGATGTCATCGGGAATACCAGCGCGACCGAGCGCCGTCATGTCTGCGACACGCTTGTTGATCTCCGGATTATCGCGGACCATTCCACCGCTGAAATCGGTCGCAATCGCTCCCGGCGCAACAGTGTTGACAGCGATCCCGCGTCCACCGAGTTCCTTCGCCAGATAGCGCGTCAGCACCTCGACTGCGCCCTTCATGGACGCATAGGCGGAGCTTCCGGGAAACGTCATACGGGTGAGCCCGGAAGAAATGTTTACGATCCTGCCACCATCGTTTATGAGTGGCAGGAGCTTCTGCGTCAGGAAGAACACACCCTTGAAATGAACGTTGTACACTTGGTCCAAATCCTCTTCGGTCGTCTGATCGAAGTTCTTGTGGAGAGAGGTACCTGCGTTGTTGACAAGGTAGTCGAAACGCGCAACGCCAAAATCTCCGAGCGCTGACCGGAGGCCCTGCGCAAAGGCGTCGAACGAACTGATATTGCTTGTGTCGAGTTGTAAGGCGGCTGCCTTAGCTCCCGTCTCACTGACTGCGGCTAAAACCTTGTCGGCTTCCGCACGATTGGAGTTGTAGGTGAAGATCGAATGAACGCCCCGTTTGGCGAGGCTGAGCACAGTGTTGCGGCCGAGCCCGCGGCTTCCGCCAGTGATGATTGCAATCTTACAATCTGAAAACACGGTCTTTTCTGTTGACATTGCTCGCTCCTTTTCTGTTGACATTGCTCGCTTCCGGGTCCGTTCCTCTGATTCAGGATAGATTAACCCCACTCGAAATTAAATGCCGAAACTCTCTTATTTCTTGCCTGTTCCTGACTGGACCCCACGGTGGCGAAGTCGTAAAAATGACTCTGGCCAATAGCCACCCACAGCGAGTCGTCAGCGCGATTCACACATTGCGTGATCGCTTCGCGGAGCCGGTCCGAATCGAGGAACCGGCCTTAGCAGCGCAGATAAGTCCGTCAGCATTCCATCGTCAATTCAAGGCGATTACATCCATGGCGCCGCTCCAATATCAGAAGCAGCTTCGATTGCTCGAAGCGCGGCGGCTGATGATCTCCGATGGGGCAAACGTGGAGACAGCCGCGTTTCGGGTTGGCTACGAGAGCCCTTCGCAATTCAGCCGCGAGTACTCTCGTATGTTTGGGGTATCTCCTCGGCGTGACGTTGCCGCGCCGATAAGGGATAATCCCAAAAACGACGCTACCAGGGGCAAACTGGCAGGGTGCTGAAAAAGTACATGCAGGTGGGAAAAGGACCTCAAAAAGATGGGGGGTTTCGTCATTCCGGCGCGTCTTGGGGTGAAACCTTCAGAATTCCGCGGGATTGGCTCGACGGATCGCGGCCGGCCGGCGTTCAAACTTCCCGCGTGGCATCCTAAACATCCCCAAAGGCTCGGCTCTTTTTCAAAAAGAGCCGAGCCTAATTAGTTATTTTGCTGTCTTCCCGAAAATCCTTTCCCTGAAGATTCGAGCATTCATATTATTTTCACAGAAGCAATAAGGGATAGCTTCGGCTTTTTCATTCTTTTCGGTCGTCTCCGGAACGTAGCCGGGATCATAAAGATAAGCCATATTTTACCTCCTCTTTATTTTATCTCCTTTTAATTAATATAATTAAAGAAATAGGATATGTTAAGCCCTGGAATCTGCCCGTGTGTGGCCTTCAAAGCCGTTGGAGGCACTTTCCTATGCCTCGACTTCGTTTAACGTGGTGTGCGCCGAGGTTGCCCCCCCTCGAAGCCTGTCCAACAACACTGCGCCGCAAAGTCATCGATGTGGCGGCCGAAATCGCAAGGACCTCCGGGAAGATCATCCTCAAAGTGGCCACGGCCGCCTGGGACCACCTTGGCTTTGATAAACTCTGGAATAACTGCGCTCATCCACCCGTTTTCTGTTTATAACATCAGCGCTCATTGTTCAATTCACACAGGGCCTTTTTTTTAAAGAAATGAATTGCACGATCGATAATGAATACTATTATCATTGCTGTTATAACATAATTAATATCACTACCATGATCGAACTTATAAGCCATATATATAGTAATGACATACACATGGCTCATCAATGATACAATTCGATGCAATAGCTTTAGTGCTTTAATCGTCCTTTCTTTCTTAAAATCGTCATAAGATAATATTCTCTTTATATACTTATCGAAGTTGATCCAAAAAATGATCATTATAACCACACTATATATGAAAAATCCCACGCATATTTTATAGAATAATAGGATATTTAGTAATTCTCTTATCATGCATTTCATCCCTGATTCGCTCTACTAAGGACAAACTGTTTAATCCGCCGTGCCGCCAATTCAGGAATATGAACAGTGTAACGAACTGTCTCGTTTTGTCTGCCGTTTTTCCTGGCTTTTTTGCTCGTGTATTAAAGCGGAAGGCCCTGGTATGGAGATAAAAAATCGCTCTTCGGCATTTTTCCCTTTTTGCCGCTTCTATTGCCGTTTCTATTTCCACTTCTATTGCCCCTTTTGGTTGCCGTTTTGCAGACCCACATCTTCGCATGCTATAGTCGGATTGAGTGAACAGCTGAACTTGTGTCCGGGTCCCGAACCACCAGGCGCTGGTGAATGGACGAATGCGAATTTCCGTCGCAGTGTTCATTGTATTCGGCCTGCTATTTACCGTGTATTTACCGTGAAGCTGACTGAGGAATTCTCCTCACTGCTACCTGTATTTGGCCTGTATTTGCAGGAAAATGAATCGAGGAATAGGAGGAATTGAGTAATTCTCTTCACTCCTAAACGGCCGTTTGCGGCTCTTTGAAATCCGAATGCCTGTCACACTCCCGGGTCTTTGAGAAACCGGCAGGATTGGGGGCGGGGACATGGTCCTGGCCGGCACTTTAGCCTTTCCGCCCTTTATATTTGAAATTCCCACGCCGGGGAAAACACGTTTGGACCCGCTACTCGTCGTCCGCAACCAGGAAAGACAATGCCATTTTTTCCTCAGCGGTGACTTCATCAGGCTGGATCTCCGGCCCGTACGATTCCGCGCATATCCGGTTTCTGCCCGACTTTTTGGCCTCGTAAAGAAGTTCGTCGGCCTTTTTTACAAATTCGCCCGCCGTGGATTGATCGACGGAGTGATAAACCGCCACACCGAAGCTCGCCGTAAGCGCCAGGCTTTTGTTTTCAAAAACAACCGGGCTGGAACGGATATTGTCGCCCAGGCGCTCGGCGATCTTTACCGACTCCCTGATAGAGGACCCTGGCAGAATAATCGCGAATTCTTCCCCGCCGTACCGGCATGCCACGTCAATTTTGCGGACACTCTCCATGAGAACTTTGCCGAGATGACTCAGAGCTGCGTTACCGCATTCATGGCCGTAGAGGGTGTTTACATTTTTGAAATGGTCCAGGTCGGCCATGATAAGGCCGGTCGGAAGCCTGTTTCGCCGGGTTCTTTCCATCTCCATTTCGAGTGCTTTTTGCATGTATCGGAAGTTATAAAGACCCGTGAGCGCATCGACGAAGGAGAGTTCCTCCAGTTTACGGCACTGCTCGCGCAGAAGCGCAATTTCTTTCAAAAGGGAGCACTCTGTTGCGCCGGGGCACCCGTTTGCCGCCACTTCCTTGCAGACGTTCTTCATTTCAGGCCTTTCTTTCAATTGGCATCTTTAGACCCTCCCTATACTAATGCCAATGCCACGAAAAGTGCAAGACTACGGTGAAAGCAGTGAAGAGTGAGCCCTACTGTCCTTATCACTCTTCACTGTACTTCACCCCTGACAGCCTGAAACGGAAAGACCGGGAAATCAACACAGAACCTGATTCGGCTGTTCGGATGGGCCTGGGCGAGGCGGTTGCCGTTGAGGTCCTCGAAGGAATCCAGAAGATGAAAGGCACTCGATCCGTCAGGATTCAAAAACTCGAGCCTCTGGCCGGGAATCAGCCTCGACCTCGCCTCCAGGTATACTTTCCCGTCGGGCGACCTGATCCGGCGACGGCGCATCGAGGTCGGGGCAGGGTCGAACGATGCCCGCCAGGGTGTGGGTCTGGATATAGGAAATCTGAGTTTCGACATTGGAGACGCACCCTTCGTCATCGCCAAACAGGTTGCCTTCCGTGTACGGGCGGTGACTCACCTTTTGCAGATCGTCGATCCAGGCAGGCTCGGCCTTGTAAGCCGTGGGCTGCTCCGACCAACGGTCGATCGCCTGCCGGTACGCCCTCGTCACGGTCGCCAGGTAGAGCGGGGCTTTCATCCGTCCTTCGATCTTGAATGAGTCTATCCCGAGGCGGGCCAGTTCGCCGATCTTTTCGAGCAGGCACAAGTCCTTTGAATTAAAGATATAGGTCCCGCGCCGATCCTGCTGCAGCGGGAAAAACTCGCCTGGCCTCTTTTCCTCGACAAGTCCCCAGGACCACCGGCACGGCTGGGTACAAAAGCCGCTGTTCGCGCTCCTATTCCATCCGTTCTGCAAATCGGGGCGGGAGGGACCATTTTCTCCCGGGGGATTTAAAAAGGCGCTCATCAGGCATCGGCCCGAATAGGAGATGCACATTGCGCCGTGGACAAATATTTCTATATCCGCCTCGGATTTTTCGGCGATTTCGGCTATTTCAGGCAAACTCAATTCCCGGGCGAGGTTTACCCGGCTCACTCCCTGCTGCCGCCAGAATTCCACGCTCGAAGAATTGGCCGTATTTGCCTGGGTGCTGAGGTGTATGGGGATCTCCGGGGCGTACTTGCGGGCAAGCATCAGCACGCCCGGGTCCGAGATTATGAGCGCGTCGACCCCGACTTGCTGCAGATATTCGAGGTAGGGAGGCAGTCTTTTTAAATCGGGCTGGCGCGCAAAAATATTGACGGTGACGTATACACTTCTGCCGAGCCGATGGGCAATAAAGCTTGCCTCCGCCAGTTCCTCGGTGTCAAGATTACGGGCAAAGCCTCGCAGGCCGAAATCTTTACCGGAAAGATAGACCGCGTCGGCGCCGTACAAAAAGGCGATCCTTAGCTTTTCCAGGCTTCCGCCCGGGGCCAGCAGTTCCGGTTTCGAGACCTTTTTTTGCCGTGCTCGACTCATAGTTGCCCGATCTTTCGGGGATTTGGAGAATAATTTTGCCGATTGCCGCATCTTAAACCGATCATACTTATTTGACAAATCCTATGCCGCCATATACTTATTCTGAAACTGCGGGCCTGGGCGACGGTTTGATGTCAAGCTCCCTTGAAGGCCTATCCATTAATCACTTTGACGTTACACCGAAAAATCCGAATCGGAAACTGCCGATGTCGCATCGGGGCTCTCCGGCTGGGATGGACCGGATCATATTTTAGCAGGGGGTGATGCGATACAGGGCAGCTCTGATTTCTCTTCCTCCGGCCGGGAACGCGACCGATTTGCCTGGTTCAAGCTCAAGCTGATACCGGGCCTTGGAAACAGGTCCATACTGCGCCTCCTGGAGGCCTTCGGGTCTGCCGAAAAGGTCCTGGCGGCGGGGCTCCGGGAATTGTGCGCAATCGGCCTGCCCTTGAACAAGCCGCTCCAGGCGCTTGCCGCAAAGCAGTTTTCAAAGGACCCGGAATCGGAATGGAAACAGTTTCAAAGCAACAATTTCAGGCTGATATGCATCGGCGACGATGATTATCCCGCGAATCTGGCGAAGGTCCCCGACCCTCCCGCGGTCCTCTTCTCAACGGGAGCGCTCATGGCTCGCGACCTGGTCTCCATCGCCGTCGTAGGCTCACGGCTGGCCTCTCCCGCCGGGATTATATTTACCCAGGCCCTGGCCTCGGACTTGGCCCTTAGCGGCGTTACCGTGGTAAGCGGCCTGGCGGTGGGCATCGACTCCGCGGCTCACCGCGGGGCTCTAAAAGCCGGTGGAAGAACATTGGCGGTTTTGGGCTGCGGGCTGGATGTGAATTATCCGGCCACCAATGCCGATCTCAGGCGGGCCATAGCCCTGGATGGCACCGTGCTTACGGAATTTCCACCCGGCACGCCGCCATCTTCCGGCAATTTCCCATCGAGAAACCGCATAATCAGTGGCCTGGCGCTCGGTGTTGTCGTAGTAGAGGCGGCAGAAAGGAGCGGGTCGCTGATCACCGCCCGTTTTGCACTTGAGCAGGGCCGGGAAGTGTTCGCCGTCCCGGGTACCGCTCGAAGCTTGCGTAGCAAGGGCACGCACCGCCTTCTCAAGCAGGGCGCCAAGCTGGTCGAAGGCGTCGAAGATATCCTGGAGGAAATACGCCCACTGATCCGTCCGTCACAGTCATCGCTGACCTGTAGCAGCAGGAGCGAGCCCTGCCCCCAAGAAACTGACTCTTCTCCCCCCTTTTCTAAAGGGACGCAGGGAGTATTTGAAAAATCTGCCGGCCCCGAGGGAACAATTCTGTTGAGAGTTTTAGACAAAGAGCCGAAACATATCGATGAAATAGCTCGCGAGGCTAAAATGACTATCCAGCATGCCGCCTCGATATTGCTCGATATGGAGCTGAGGGGTCTTGTCTCCCAGTTGCCGGGCAAGTATTTTATTTCCGGGCCATAATTCAAGTTTTTTTTCGAACCGGACGTTGCCGGTGCAATGCTTTCTTATCTCCGTTTTATCCTCTTCTTGTGCCTTAAACTCCCTTCTTCAATTGCACTATGTCACGCATGGGCGCTATACCAAAAGACGGCCATAGTCCCGGCTGGATTGTGACGGATTTTCGTAGCCGGCTGACTTCACAGGCATGAGTGAAAACATGCAGTCATCCGGTATCATGGGATCATTCCATTATCGAGGAGGAAGACAATGAGTACGGACTTGACCCTTGGACTTGCCGGTAAGGTCGCAATTGTCACCGGAGCGGCCGGCGATATCGGCCGCAGTACGGTCAACCTGCTTTTAGCGCACGGCGTCAACATAGTCGCTGAAGACGTCAAGCCGTCAGTCTCGGAACTTGAACAGGACGCAAGGGTCACCGCGTTTGTCGGTGACCTGTGCGAGGAAGAAACCGCCCGCCGTGCAGTGGCACTCGCTGTCGAGCGTTTCGGGACCCTCGACATTTTGGTGAACAACGCCGGCCGGCACTTAAACAAGTCCACCCTGGATATGAGTGTGACTGATTGGGACAACGTCCTGAATACCAATGCTCGCGGAACCTTTTTGCATGCCCGCGAGGCGCTCCGCGTAATGGTCGAACGTGGCGAGGGCGCGATCGTCAACGTCGCCTCCATCTCCAGTGTCATCGGCATCGCCGACCAAGTCGCCTATGCGGCATCGAAGGGCGCTATCGCTCAGATTACCAAGGCGCTTGCCGTCGAGTTCGGCTCCCGGGGCATCAGGGTAAACGCCGTTGCGCCCGGTGTTGTGGTGACCGGAATTCTGGATGGCCTGGTACCGGATGGGCGGTCCATGCTCGCAGGCATGGGTTACAAGCATGTACTCGGGCGTGTCGGAAAGCCCGAGGAAATCGCCGACACCATCGCCTACCTTGCCTCACCACGCGCAAGCTTCATCACTGGTGCAATCGTTATGGTCGATGGCGGCTACACCGCAATGTAAACCACCCGACTGTGGCTCGGACACGGTCGGCCGGCCGAAACAGCGCTGCGAACCAGCCAACATTAGAGGAGAAACAGACAGCCGATAGACATTCCCTCCCGTTCGAGAGAAAATTAATTTTTGGAGGACTGCCAAAAACTCATTTAATGGCTAAGTATGTGCGATTGAAACGGATTTTCGATTTGAATTTATAAATTAGGCAGTGGAGGATGTTATTTTCGAAGATTAACTGTAAATAGTAGATTAAGTTTGGAGCAGGATCGGGAAGTGTTCGCCATCCCGGAGTCTGTGTAGCAAGGGCACGCACCGTCTTCTCAGGCAGGACGCAAGGTTGGCTGAAAGTGTCAAAGAGATCCTGGAGGGAATACGCCACTTGCACACACCGATCTTAAAGGCCGAACGCTTACTGTGCAAAGGCCCTTGAGCCAAAATCAATCATCGGGGCCTGACCGTGGGGAAAAAATTATTTCCAGAATTCTGGACAAAGAGCCGAAACATATTGATGAAATAGCTCGCGAGGCTAAAATGACTATCCAGCATGGCGCCTCGATACCGTTCGATCTGGAGTTTAGGGGTCTTGTCTCTCAGTTGCCGGGCAAGTATTTTATTTCTGGGACGTAATTAAAGTTTGCGAACCGGACGTTGCCGGCATATCGCTTTCTTCTCTCTGCTTATGATTCAAGAGGTTGTCTTAGGATGTCAAAGTCGCTTTTGATAGTTGAATCACCCACCAAGGCGAAAACCCTTGAGCGCTACCTGGGTAAGGACTTCGTGGTCAGGGCCAGTGTCGGACATGTCAAGGACCTTCCTTCAAACAAACTGGGCGTCGACCTCGATGAGCAATTCAAGCCGCAATACCAGGTTATGCGCGGGAAGAAAAAAATAATAGATGAACTCAGGAAAGCCGCCTCCAAGGCCGACATCATATACCTGGGCCCCGACCCTGACAGGGAAGGAGAAGCAATCGCCTGGCACATAGCCGAAGAGATCGGCGCTCCGGGCAAAGAGGTTCGAAGGGTCCTTTTTTACGAGCTTACCCACAAGGCGATAAAGGAAGCCCTTGCAAACCCTAGCGAACTCAACCTCAAACTCTACGAGGCGCAGCAGGCGAGGCGCATTCTCGACCGGCTCGTCGGCTACCTTATCTCTCCTCTTTTGTGGGAAAAAGTGAGGGCCGGCCTGAGCGCGGGCAGGGTGCAGTCGGTTGCGCTGAGGCTGATATGCGACCGGGAAGAAGAGATCTATAAATTCGAGTCGCAGGAATACTGGTCAATCGATGCCAGTCTTAGCCCTCTCACCGGTTCTCCTTCGGGTCCCTTTCCGTTCAAGGCTCAACTGATCCGGTGGAAAAAGAAAAAGTGCGTAATCGGTTCGCAGGATGAAGCCCAAGGGCACGTTAAGGCGCTCCAATCGGCTTCCTGGCTGGTGAGCGAGGTCGAAAAAAAGCAGCGAAAAAAGGGAGCGTCCCCTCCTTTTATCACCAGTACTCTCCAGCAGGACGCCGCCCGGAAGTTTCACTACTCGGCCAAGCAGACGATGAGCATAGCGCAAAAGCTTTATGAAGGAATCGAAGTCGGGCAGGAGGGCGCCGAGGGCCTCATCACTTACATGCGTACCGATTCGACGCGGCTTTCACAGGAAGCGGTGGAGGGAGCGAGAGAATTTATTGCCGCCAAATGGGGAGACAAGTATCTGCCCAATAAGCCGGTTGTCTATAAGGCCAGGCAGACGGCTCAGGGAGCGCACGAAGCGATTCGGCCCACGATGATCGGCCACACGCCCGAGAGCGTATCGAAGTACCTCAGCAAAGAGCAGTTGAACCTCTATACCCTGATCTGGAAAAGGTTCGTGGCCTGCCAGATGGCCCCTGCCCTGATAAATCAGACCACGATAGACGTTCAGGCGGGCGATTACACTTTGAGAGCGGTCGGCTCGCAGATAGCTTTCCCGGGGTTTTTGGCCCTCTACGAGGAGGCGACCGACGAGGCCCAGGACAGCAAATCCGACGAAAAGCTGCCGGAAGTCTCTCAGGGCCAGCCCCTCGACCTTCTCGGAATCGAACCGAAGCAACATTTTACGCAGCCTGCCCCAAGGTATACGGAAGCGAGCCTGATAAAAACACTGGAGGAACTCGGGATAGGAAGACCGAGCACTTACGCGACGATAATATCGACGATCCTGGATCGCGATTACGTTTCGCGCACCAAACAAAAGCTGCTTCCAACAGAACTCGGAATGATTATCAACGGGCTTGTTTCAACCAATTTTCCAAGTATTGTCGACGTGGAGTTTACCGCCAACCTGGAAAAGGACCTGGACGAAATAGAGCACGGCGGGCGCAGTCCTCAGCATCTTTTAAGTGATTTCTACGATCCTTTTTCAAAAACGCTCGAGACCGCCCGCAAAGAGATGACCAACCTGAAGGTCTCGGGTCTGGCAACGGCTCTTACCTGTCCGCGCTGCGACAAGCCCCTGGCCATCCGCTTGAGTCGCAACGGCCCCTTTCTTGCCTGTAGCGGATATCCGCAATGTACATTTACTTCGGATTACGAAAGGGACGAAAAAGGACACATTCGCGGGGTCGAGCACAAAGAGCCGACCATCACCGCCGAGGTCTGCGAAAAATGCGGCAAGCCAATGGCGCTCAAAAACGGTCGCTACGGCACTTTTCTCGCCTGCACCGGGTATCCGGCATGCAAGAACACGCGGCCCGTTTCCTCAGGCATCGCCTGTCCTCGCGAAGAGTGCGGCGGCGAACTGGTGGCACGCATGGGCAAGCGGGGGCGCTTTTACGGATGCAATAAATATCCGGAGTGCAAGATGATTTTCCAGGGTGAGCCGGTTCACCAGAGCTGTCCGCAGTGCAACGCACCGGTTCTTTTCCGCAGGCAGGGGAAGACGGGTGCAGGGACTCTTTTTTGCATAAATCCATCCTGCAAATTCACGATGCGGGAAGGAACCGAAGAAGAAGACACGAAGACAGTGAGCGGTGAGCAGTGAAGAGTGAAGAGAAAAAGCAAAGACAGGTAGATAGCCATGCTCCTTGTTGAATCGATCCCGTTAATCGGCGGTCAGATCATTGCCTGCATGCTCGGGTGCATTTTTGGCAGCTTTTACAATGTTGTCATTTACAGATTACCATTAGGTCAGTCGATTGTGCGGCCGGCTTCGCGGTGTCCTGCGTGCGGGACTGGAATTGCGGCCTATGACAATATACCGGTTTTGAGCTACCTCCTGCTGGGCGGCACGTGCAGGCATTGCAAGACTTCGATTTCCATCAGATATCCGCTTGTGGAAGGCCTAAGCGGCCTTTTGGCGCTGCTGCTGTTTAGCCGCTATGGCCTTTCCCCTCAATTCGCTATCGAATTCCTCTTCTGTTCCCTGCTGCTCATCATTGCGGTGATCGACCTCGATACCGGCCTCATTCCCGACATTTTATCCCTGTCAGGCATCGTGCTCGGCCTGGCCCTGTCCTTTTTCACCCCCAGGCTCTCCTGGCCGGATTCTCTTGCCGGGATAATTCTGGGGGGCGGAATTTTCTACCTGATCGCAACCGGCTATGCGCTCGTCAGGCACAAGGATGGATTGGGCGGGGGCGACATAAAGCTGCTTGGGATGATAGGGGCTTTCATCGGCTGGCAGGGGGTCGCATTTACCATCCTGATGTCGTCGGTTTCAGGCATGATTATTGCTCTCCCTTTGATGTGGCGATCCGGAAAAGGCCTTGGCGCATCGTTGCCGTTCGGTCCCTTTTTGGCTTTTGGAGCGGTCTTATATATCTTCTGTGGCCGGCTTCTCTATCACTGGTACTTTTCGGACCTGCTGGGGATGTAAAAAAAATGACGCGCAGGTGCTTCTTCGTGCCCGAAATCAATCAGGACACGGGGGGGATTTTCGAACTGCCGCCGCAACTTTCGCGACAGCTCGACAGTGTGCTCCGCGCAAGGACGGGCGAATCCATAGAATTGCTTGATGGGAAAGGCTCCGCGTGGACTTGCCTGATCACCGGCGTTCGCGGGGGGACCGTCAGCGTTCGCCTTATTGGAAAGTTGGACCGCATGGTTTACGAATCGCCGTTGCGGATTACGCTTGGCCTCGGGATGGCCAAATCGGATACGATGGACCTGATCGTGCGGCAGGCGGTCGAAATGGGCGCAATGCGCCTGGCTGTTTTCCGCGCCAGCAGGAGCCAGTACGGTCTTAACGGGAAGCAGGCGGAAAAGAAAAAAGACCGCTGGTTTAAGATAGCGGCTGAAGCCATCTGCCAGTGCGGTCGGGCAAGAGCGCCCGAGATCGAGATTTTCGAGGACCTTGACCCGTTTCTAGCCTCGGCTGATGAGGACGGGAACGCGGGGCGAACCCTCAAAATGTTTGCGCAGGAGGATGGGTCCGGGGCCGCCTTGGTGGACCTGAGACACCGCGCGGGACCTGAGATGCAACGGGTTTTGGCCCTTATCGGGCCCGAAGGCGGGTGGGACAGCGGGGAAAGTTCTTCGCTGATCGGTGCAGGGTATACGCCGGTGAGCCTTGGTCCGAGGACACTCAGGATGGAAACGGCTGCTGTATCGCTTGTCTCCTCCATACAGCTCCTTTGGGGCGATATGAGGGGAAAGCGGGGTGATGAGTGAAGCAGGAAATTATGAACGCTCACGGATGTGGCAACAAATCGTGTCTTCCTTCAACGGGGCGGTTCACCCGCTTCGGGACTTGATGAGCCAAGGGGGGGGTATCTGCAATGAAGTGCGCTAAGTGCGGCTATTTCAGTTTCGATTATCTTTCCGAATGCAAAAAGTGCCGAACGAGCATGGTGGACGTAAGAAATCAACTTGGGTTTTCGGGCTCAAGACCAGAGGTCCTTTCTCTCCTGGGATCCATGCTCAGGGAACATGAGCCCCCCGCCGCAAAGATGGAGAGCGCTGCCGTCGACACTCTAATGTCCGGCCCGTTAGACTTCGAAGGGGGGTTGGAGGGCGGCTCGGGGTGGGCGGAACACGAAAGCGAAGTGGCCGCAAAAGCTCCGCCCGTTTCGCCTCCCGAAGAGGTGGAGGAAGATTTCAGCTTGCTCGACCTCTCCGATGAGGAACTCGATCTTCTCATCGATAAGGGGGCCTTCGCAAACGGCGAGGCAAAGGTGGCTGTACAGCCGCCGAACAACACCAACGATGACGGCTCAAAGCTCGTTGCCGGGTCCGCCGCACCGGCGCTTGAGGTCTTGGAACTCGAACCGGCGAAGGCCGAAACTGTGGCGAAGCAGGGGGAGGGGGAGTTCGAACTGATTTTCGAACCCGATGATTATCCGCCGGATCTTAAAGAGAACCTGGCGGTAGCCCCTATCGGCAATCCGGATCCGAACCCGGAATTCACGACCGACCTGCCGGGGTTCGAGGAAAGATTGAACGGGGACAGCCCCGGATTTGAAACGCTCCCGGAGCAAGCCGGGCCAAAGAATGGCGAACTCGAAGACGATTTTGTAATCGAGCTTTCCGAAGACGATCTCGACAGTCTTCTGGTGGAACTGAGCCATCCCCAAAAATAACGTACGGGCGAGGCAGAAACCTGTACTATTTTCTACAGGCCATGGGAGCTTTCGTCGATTGACTTAATCCGTTCACTCTTCCCTTGACACAGCGCCCTGATTCCGCTAGATCTACGGGCCTGTGGCGAGGTAGCTCAGTCGGTAGAGCAGTGGACTGAAAATCCTCGTGTCCGGTGTTCGATTCACCGCCTCGCCACCAGAAATTCCAGGCACTTAGCGAAGACCTCGCTGGGTGCCTTTTTTGTTTGTGGCAGGGGAAATCCAGGTGTTGGACAATTATGGGAAATTTCGGTGTGTTACGGAACCGATCATTTGAACTCCCTGTGGATTCATGGCTAGACACCTTGATTGACAGAGCCCGAAATCAGTATATACTATAGTCTATACAGCCCTATTATGGAGTTTACCATGCCCGAAACACGAATTGCGAAGCTATTTAAAAATGGAAGCAGTCAGGCCGTACGGCTCCCTGCCGAATTTCGCTTCGAGGGCGATGAAGTTTATGCGACCCGCGATGAACTGACCGGCGATGTTGTCTTGTCTAAACACCCAGGATACAAAACCTGGGAAGACTTTTTTGAATTGATGGGCTCCATTGACGTACCGCCGGATTTCATGGCTGAACGGCCGATGAATGTCGCCCCCCGGGAGCGGAAACTATTTGGTGAAGAAGGGTAGCCGAAAATGTTGAATATGCTGGATACGGACATGGCAAGCTACATAATTGGGGGCCGCTCTCCCAATGTCCGAGGAAAGCTTGCTGCCGTGTTGCCGTCAATGATATGCGTATCGGTCATGACACGCGCCGAACTGCTTTACGGCCTGAAAAAATTGCCTCCCGAGCATCGACTCCACGTCGCGGTGCGTCGGTTCTTAAAAATCGTTCGAGTGCTGCCCTGGGAAGCCGATGCTGCCGATTTTTATGCCGATATCCGGCATAGGCTTGTCACAACCGGACAGCCAATCGGCGAAATGGATATGATGATCGCCGCCCATTCTCTGGCCATTGGAGCCGCATTAGTGACAAACAACGTAAGACACTACGAACGAATTCCGGGCTTGGTTCTGATCAATTGGAATTGAGGACCGTCGCCGTTACGCCCTTCTGCTCTGCTTGCACCGGGTCCTGTTGAAAGTAGAGCTTCAACTCGTTATAGAGTTCAGGGTGTTTCCACTTCAACTGGACCGGCTTTTCGAAGAAACACTCAGTGGCAACAGCGAAAAATTCCGCCGGGTCGGTAGCGCCGTATATATCCAACACTGTGGAGCGGCCTTCTTCTGCATCCTTCCGCAACTCCGAGTAGTCTTTTCCCAATATCCGAGCCCAGGCGACATGCCTTGCCCGGTGGGTCAGCGGTGGAGCACCGTTGGCGTAGCCATCTTCAATGTCCAGTTGATGTGCGAATTCGTGCAGCACCACATTGTGCCCGTCATGAACATCTTCGGCGTTGGCCAGCACATGATCCCAGGATAAAATCAGCGCGCCGCGCTTCCAGGACTCACCGAGATGTACTTGCTCTGTTTCGGCATAATAACCAGGGTCGAATGCCACGTGTCCTTTCGCTATAAAGGCGCCGGGATAGACAAGAATCGAGTAAAGTTTCGGATAATAATCGGTTTCCCGGTGCAGCAGCAGGATACAGGCCTGGGCGGCTATGGTAACTTTGACCTCATCGGTTACCTCCAGCCCTCCGCAACCCTCAAAATTCTTTTCGGCGAGTAAAACAAGGATGTGCCCCTGGATCTCTTTTTTGTCCGTCTTGGTCAACCGGCGGTAGATAGGCACATTCTTTTCGATTATTTCCAGCCAGGAAGGCGGAAAGGGCTGGTTTCGAAGTTTTTCCCGCCGCCGCTTTTTGAACCCTGGCAATGTCACCTGAAAACTCCACGGTTACGATGTTCGAACTTCTGTATTGTTCAGTCGTCCAGCGGGAGAGTGTCCCCTGTAATGGGGGTTTGCCATTGAGCGAGCGTGATGATTACAGCACTGTTCTCTTAGTGGCCGGAGTGATTGAATTGACATGGCCGGTGTGCTGATTACTATCGGCTTAGAAGATAATCATGCAGCAGCGCCCGTGCGAGCAACTCGAAGACCGCTCTCACACACTCATACGACCCCAAGTTTTCCGACAAAGGAGCTTCAAATGGCAAAGTATTTAATTCAAGGCAACTATTTGGGAGATGGGCTCAGAGGGCTGCTCAAAGAGGGCGGGTCCAGCCGGCGTGCCGTTGTGGAGGAGACACTCAAGTCAATCGGGGGAACCCTGGAATGTTTCTATTACTCCCTCGGCGAACATGACTTTGTCGCTGTCGTCGATGTGCCGGATAACGCGAGCTTGGCGGCACTCAATCTAACGACTCGAGCCAGCGGGCGCGTGACATCCAGATCGACCGTCCTGATGACCGCGGAAGAGATGGACAAAGCCGTGAAAAAGTCCGTCAACTTCCGGGCTCCCGGGCAGTAGGAACGCGGTATTTGGCTAACCTCCGGATACTTGAACAAAGTAGTTTACTGGATGATTTGCAGGGGCGTCTACCACCCCGCATATCCCACGCTCTGTTGCTTCAGTTCAATGAAACATAGGTAAATGGGGAAAACAGGTCCGCTGAAAAGGCCGCGAGCGATGATTATTTAATGGAGATGGAGACAAGATTTCCCCGACATCCCAATGCAGGAGTTCGGATGGGAACTATCGCAAGCAGGAGAATGGGGAGTTTTTCAAATACCCGTTCACGTTTGTTCACGTTACCTTTTAAGGAGTTAATTCCATGCCCCTCAAAAAATTTTCCTTTTTAGCCGTGACTTTTCTTTTGGTGTCGACAGTTCTTTTTCCGGCCCTCTTAACCGACGTTGCTTCTGCTCAGTGCCTGAACTGCCCGACCAACGTGCGCGATTGCCACATGGGTTGCAGCAATAACCCATGCATCACAGGTGACTACGACCGTTGCGACTCTTGCGCCTCGGTCGGCCGCTTCCGTTGCGATGTCTATCAGTGCGCCTGGGTGAACGAATACAGTTGCCCGGCACCCCAGATCAGGTGAACCAGCTTCTCTTTTAGCTCTGAGTCTTCCCTCTCACCTGGGGTAATGCGGCCGTCAGGCACTCCGGATCAAAGCCTCGGATCGATAACTCCTGAAATCCGGGACCGGCGGCCTTCGAGGTTTTCATCGGGTAGGCAGTGCGATTCGTCGTCTTCGACGGCGGAAAAGGTATCGGCAAATACCGAACCATGGAGCCGGGAGGGAATCCCGTTATCTTTTTGCGCCCCACAGGCTCGACGTAGGCCCTGAGTCGGATGAGTGCGGTCATTATGGGCAGCCCTTAAAGGTCCACGAATGTTGCGGACATGAATAAGGCGGACCGGCACCCTTTTTGAGGTCAATGTCCAGGTGACATCGAAGTCTTAGCTAATTCTCTATCGCTCACACTTCGATCGAGAGTCCAGGGATCTCACCATCAATGATCTTCCGCGCATATATGATGCCTTCCATATCGGCCATCTCTTTGCTTGAAAAAGTATTTTCCGAAGAGAAAGTTTGCTCTTTCGGTTCGCCGTCGCCTGAATCTTTATGAAGGGAGACGGTGACCTGTAGAGTCCAACGGTTATTTTCGACAAGCTGAATAGATTTTGACCTGAGTAAATAACTTCTATAAACAAATCCCATAGACCATTCCTTTTGATTAGACCAGGACGACCGGAAACCAACACGGTATATTACCTTACGAACGCTTTCCGTTCTTCTCTTTCATTTTCCCCAATTCGCCTTTCATAAATCAGTCACTCTTCCAATGCTTCTACTTACTACAGATTGGCCAATTAAACCACTGTCACTATTTCGTTGCCGCCACAGGAAGTCCAAAAGGAAAAGGGGCGTCTACCTTCTACCAAGTGGCGCCCCTGTGTCTCAGCATTTTATAGCGGGTGTTTACCTGTGATGGCCCCCGCCTCCGCCACCGTGACCGCCGCCTCCGCCACCGTGACCGCCGCCTCCGCCGAAGTGGCCGCCGCCTCCGCCGAAGTGGCCACCACCACCTCCGAAGTGAGCGCCACCGCCTCCGAAGTGAGCAGCGCCACCTCTGGAGCGGGAACCGCCAGCGCGGATATCGCGGTCAGCGGATCCACGTGATGCACCCCCACGAACCGAACTGGTTCCACGAGAGCCGCCTCTCGCCACATTACCGGTTCTGCGAGAGCCTCCTGCCCGCGCCGCTGTGCGGCCGGTTCCACGAGCACCGCCTCTCGCCACGTTGCCAGTCCTACCGGCAGCGCCTCCCGCCACATTGCCGGTCCTGCCGGCGCTAAGACCCCTGCTAACCGAAGCCGCCGAAGGCCGGCCGGCCGTTCCAGCGGTTCTTCCTATTCCATGTTGGCTCGCGAAGTGATGAAAATTCTCAGTCCTGAGATTTCCACGATCGAATCTGCCATGGGGGTCATTGATATTGACATTTCGATTGACGTTTACATTCGCGTAACCGCCGCCCCAGTTCCAGGACCCCCAGCCCCAGCCCCAGAACGCACCCACTGCGATACCCGCCAGAAACCCGAGCGCACCATAGGCCAGATACGGTTCCCCATAAGGATAGTACGCATAGGGTGGGTATCCCGGATACCCCCAATCCCCGTAAGCCACCGCCGGGTCATAATACGGCACATAGACAGTCTGAGGGTCGGCAGGCTGAATCTCGTAGTTCTGTCCTTCAACAACCACCTTCTGCTGCTCGGTTGTCTTTAGATTGCCTGCAGCGTAAGCTTTTCCTCTCAATTCCTGGATGGAGGCCATAACATCTTTTTGCCCAGCCAGGAAGGCCTCACCCAGTTTCGTTGTCCAGTCAAGATGATCATCCATCATGGCGAGCACCTGTGGAAAAGGCACCAGCGCCTTAACACTCAGATCCCAATCTTTTTTATCCAATTCCGCGTTCAGTTGGTCTTGGCTCAAACCCTTATTTTCTTTCACCCAACGGTCCGCTTCCACAACCTGCGGCGGGAACGTTGCCGCTATCAGGACTTGAGCGAGCAGTGAATCAGGGTAAAGAGCAATCGGCGCCAGCATCTGATCCAACTCTGCCTTACTATACGTTTGACCTTGGGTTTGGTTTTCATTGTTTTCATTATTTGTCTGGGCCAACGCTCCCACCGGGGCCGCCAGGAGCATAACGAGAACCCAGATCAGACCGCGGACGTAAATGTTAGTTTCATTCATCATTGATCCTCCTTGCAAACATACCTGCCCGATATCACACGAATAATCCACAACTAATATAAGGATTATCTGAATTGAAATAAATATTACCGGGAAGCCGGATTGGCCTCCATAGTAAAAACCTATGCGGAGAGGGGGAGGTTGGGATTTAAGGGCCGTCTCGGAGATCGCAAGCGGGAGTGGCGCGGAGAGGGTTTGTCGCCGTATCTCCGTGCCACCTCGTCTTCGCTTTTCCGTAGAGGATTTTTAGACCGGTGAGGATACCTAGCTCAAATTTTCAGGCGGCGCCTGGCGACCGAAGTACTGGGACCTCTTTCTTATTCTCTCTTCGCGGGTTTTGCCCCGGTCAACCCGAAGGCCCCTCTCATCGTAGATCTTCTCCACCGCGCCCCTGAGTGATGGCTCGTATTCGGCGGCGTCAATCCCGAGTTCCTTTAAGGATTCACGCAGGAACTCAACCCCTTTTTCTCTGGCTTCGGACTGGATGTCCAGGCTGGGAGGACATCTGCTCAGGTCGTAATAGCCGCAGAAATCAAAAGGCAAATCCGCTTCGCTCTCGCCTGCCGGTTTGAAGAAACCCCGAGGTTCTCCCGGTTTTATCTGGCGGTAAGGCGTTGGTATGAATACCGAAGGGAAAGGGACCGTTTCCTCATTTATAATAAAGTTCTCACTGAACACCGCCTTGATTCGGCCACCGAGCAACTCCACTTCATCTTCGGTAAAAAGTTCCTTTACATATTGTTCGAAAAAGTGCCGGACCTGCTCGCTAATCTGCGCATATCCATCGATCAGAGCGCCGTAAGGAGCCACTGGAGACTTTCTTTCAAGGCAAATCCAGTTCAGCCTGACACAGTCGTATCCTTTGAAATCATCAACCATCGAGTAGGCGCTAAAAAGCCTGACCTTAAGGTTTTCCGGCCCCCTACCATCTTTTCCACCTTGTATCAGACGCAACCTTAATCTTCCTGCTTCAGAACCCATTGTTTCTGCTCCATGCATCCCGGATATTTGGGTCTATATCGGATGTTCCGTTACTCGACCAGACATTCCGGCCCGGGCCGACCGCCCGGTGCACCACGGGAAAGAGACGAAACCAGCCGCCGTGCCGGTCCTGCCCCCCGTCCCTCTTTTGAGGCAGCCATGCCGATTTTAAGATCTTAATTTCACTGGACGAAAACTATCTATGCCTCTGCCCGCCACCACCGCCCGGACGGCCTCCCATCCCGGGACCTCCATGACCCGCGATCCCCCCGGATGAGCGCTGGGACCCAAGAGACCTTCCGCCTCTGAGACCTCCGGCGCGAGGCAAATTTCCTCTCTCCATAAAGCGACCGCCTCTCGGAGACGGTCCGAGCCTTCCCTGTTGCAAATTCCCGTTTCCCGTCGTTCCTCACACTGCGGCCGGTCTTCACGCCGGCCGACCCGTTTCCGGCCCTTGAGCCCTGCCCGCCACCCCGTCTCGACTGAATCGCGTTGTGTAGCGACGATCTTACGGCGCCGGCCCGAGAGAGCTTAACCGCCCCCGGGCTTTTGCTGAACGCCCGGAGCCCGGCCGTCCCCGTTCTCCCGGAAGTAATCCTTGGCACTGTGACACTGCCACCTGCCGCTGGTTTGGCAAGCTTTGCACCGGCGACCTGGGATCGAACAGCTTTGCCGGTCGCCGAGGCCGCGGCCAGTTTGAATTTCGCCAAATTCTGCACCACCCTGGACGTTGCATCCCGACTCGGCTGAAAATGAGGGGCAGCATTTGAGTAGTTGAAACGCCGGCTCGGGTCGCCTGCATTTTTCAGGAGATTGTTGCCCACGACCGGGGCGGCCCTGAAATCCGACGAGACTGTCCGGCCGTTTCGATTGGTCAGCCGTGTCCGGCTATAGCTGTTTGCATTGTGGAAATCACTCTGGTTTACGACTACTGCGCGGTCCCAATTCCCGTACCTGTGGTAATCGATGCCGATGAGACCGGGATGGTAGACCGTAAAGCCCCACGGCCCCCACCAGTTAAAGGCATAGAAAGGTTCCCAGGGAAGCAGTGGAAACCATCCCACTGCGTCGTCGGAATAAATCCATCCGACCCTTCCGGGGTACCATCCAAGACCGATCCCCCAGTGGGGAGATCCCCAGCCGCTTGATGCGACCGGGGGCGCCCAGTACCAGCGATCACTCGACCTGAACCAGTATCCATAATGATGGGTAACGTATCCAAACGATTCGTAAGGAACCCAGTTATAATCCCCGTCCCAGTCTGTCCAATGGCCGACAGTGTAAGGAGCCCAGCCTTCCTCCACGCTGGTGGGACACCACGCCTCGCGATACTCGCCTTCGTAATAGACACGCTCCCAGCGTCCATTTTCATCAAGAACCGCAGCATTCTCACGAATGCCCTCGGGCAGGTAATTTATCGATTCACCCTTGGTTTCGATACCCCGGGCCAGACTGGAGTCCCTGGAGATGTTCCATTCATCCCACTCGGCGTCCACTTTGCCGTCACCGGCCGCCGCCTGCCTGTTGTCCGCCAGGATGGACATCGATCTAGGTATAACATTATATTTCGCCCCGTCCAGATCGTGAACGAATTCGACCTTGCCCTTTATCGCAACAATTTCAACGGATTCTTCGCCTGCGTAAACATCGAAAATCGAGCCCGCTGCGCCGATTGCGTAACCGTAAGGTGTGGTAGCCTCGACCACAGCCCCGGGCCCCCTGTTTATAAACCGCGCGATGCCTGCTGCCACGTCAACTTCGGTCAAGTCGTCTTTGAGTGCGACCATTTGTATCTGAGTATTGGCGCCGGCTCGGATCCAAACGCCGTTGGGCATCAGGAACTCAGCCCTACTGTTTTCTCCCAGGTAGAGGGCATCTTCCCGGCCGAATGGGGAGTCCTTCACCGTAGGGACCCAGTCTTTGTTTTCATGCACATAGCGGAGCATCTCACCCTCAAGCACGGAGACACGTCCAACCAAAACGCTCTTTTTACCCGGGGCATGCCGCCTCGGCTGGTCCGGCGGCTGAGGCGCGGACCAAACCGCCTGCGCCACCGAACAGATTGCGATCACTGTGAGCAAGATTATCTTCCTCACATACTTCATCCAAACCTCCATGTTAACAAACGGAAAGGTTTGCGTCCCTCAACCTAAGCCGATCACCCTGACATGAAATAGAAGGCAATAACCCCTGCGCTCTAGGACGATATTTAACCAAAAATAGTTTACATTGCCTAATCAATCCGTACGGCTCTTGTGATATAGTGACTTACGGCAGTCTGTCGCCGGGACAGTAAAAATGGTAACGGTCGGGGTCGGTCTTTCTCGCCTTGCCGTTTCAGCACGCTCAGCGTGTCCGTTGCGACCAACCGATTTTCATGCCCTGCGAGGTTCTTTCGATGATCAAAGCCAAAGACATAATGACCCATGATGTTATCACAGTCACACCGGAGACGGAGGTGACGGTAATCGCCAAACTTCTGCTCGACAAGTATTTTAACGGTGTGCCCGTTGTAGACGAACGTGGCAATTTGCTCGGCATTGTCTGCCAGAGCGATCTGATCGCCGAGCAGAAGAAGCTTCCGATCCCTTCGGTTTTCACGATTCTGGATACTTTCATTCCTATTTATCCACCTGGCAAGACTACCAAAGAGGTTCAAAAAATTACGGCCATTAAGGCTTCGCAAACCATGACGCGCGACCTTGTGACAGTCGGCCCGGAAACGGGACTGGATGAGATCGCATCTATCATGGTCAATAAGAGCATTCATACGATTCCGGTCGTAGAAGGAAACAGACTTGTGGGAATCATAGGCAAGCGAGATATTCTCAAAACCCTGGTACCTGACCTCGAACAGGGCTGATCTGGTTCGGAAAGACTCTCGCAACGTCCAAATCGCCCCTGCTCCCCTTTAGGAAAGAGGAATAATTGTCACCAGACATGGCCCTGAACCTCGACATGAACGATGAGTGATTGTCACATCTTTTTTCATTGCTTCGGAGTGTCCCTACACGGCATGAGATACCGCCGGGACAAGCCATTCCCTCCGCCCAAGCTCTTCTAGCTCTTCACTATTGTATCACCGGGCGAGAAAAACGATCTGACAAATGAGAGGCAGTCTACTACGGCAGCTATGAGACACCAGCCCATGAGAAAGGGGTCCAGGAGATAGTCCCAAAGGTTTTCGGATTCGAGGAGTTTCAGCCCGTAGGCCGCAACACATGCCGCAAGGACAAATCCAGCCCGGTTTCCTCTCATTATCAGTAAGATAGTCAGGAGGAAAAGCGGGCCGAGCAAAAAAACCGATCCCCACCCTAACCGGTACAAGTCCAGAGGCACGAGATTCATCGAGCAGGAATAAAGGCAAAGCCCGAGGAACAGTCCGCTGAGGCTGATAGTGCGAAGCGCCCTTTGGTCGAGCAGGCGGATGCCCTCAATTTTCCACGAAAAATGGTTAAGCAGAAGAGCGACCAGAGTAATACTGAAATCGGCATTGAGGCCAGTCACAAAACGGGCTACGGGGACTTGTTTCACAGGAAGGAGGATGAGCATCAACGGAATACCGAGGACAATAAGCTTGCCCGGCAGCCTGGATATATTCATGCCCGCCAGTCGCAGCAGGAGTCCAACCACCATCGAGGCAAGCAGATAAGGCACCACAAAAGAGAACAGATACGCTTGCATTTTATTTCCGGTTACTCGACCAGGGTCCGGACTGCCCGGCCTCCCTGATCCGTTCTTCGATCCATGCCTCGTTGAAAGTCAGGTGTTTTATCCTGTTCAGATTGTAGCTGAAGACGATGTGAAACAGTCCGTCACGTGTCTGAATGATAAAAGGATAGGCAAACGACTGATTTGCCGCATCTTCCAGAGTTGCGATTCGCGTCCAATCTTTTCCGTGAAGGTCCGATACCGCAAGACGGAGGTTGTCCCTCGATCCATGCCTGGGTTTACTGTCGTTAAAAACCATCAACAGTCGGTTCCCGGAAATCCTGACGGCACAAATCCCCGCGTCGGGATTGGGCAGCCCGGTATATTGCGGCGCCTGCCATGTCAGTCCCTCATCACCCGAAGAGGACAACCCTATTTCCGGCCCGGACCCACTCCGAAGAAAAGCTAATGCCGAGTGCGAATCCAGCGTGACGAAACAGGGTTGTAGATACCCGCGCGAGTGATCGATCCGGGTTTTACGGGCGATAAAACCGCCGCCGGAGTCTGGAATAAGCCACAGGATTTCGGGAAATTTTCCTATGAACTCGTGGTAAATCGGGACCATGAAACCACCGCCCTGCAACGAAACGGGCTGATTCCTGACCAGATCGCCAAGGTTGCAAAAGGGGCTTAGCGCAAGACGAACACTCGGCGCCCAGGTCCGCCCGCCGTCATCTGAAGTCTTCAGGTTCAGTGAACTGCTCGACCATCCGCCGATGGTGGACACATAAAGCAGGAAGACCCGATTGCCCGCGTCCGACCAGATCACGGGATTCCCAACTTTTCTGACAAACCGCTTCAGTTCGCGGGAGGCCGACTCGGGGTCCACGAGTCTTTCAGGCTCGCCCCATTCGATTTTCCCCGGTGCACGAGCGCAGCAGTAAACCCCGACATCATCGGCCAACTCCTTCGAACCCGCATACCATACCGCCAGAAGAGCACCGTCCGAGACTTCGCAGATGGAAGACACATGTGCCACATTAAATGGGCCACCGGTGGGTAAAAGTTCTTCGGAAAAAAGAGGCTGAGCGTCTTTGCCGCCGGACACATCGGCGGCGCAATCGAAGGGTGGAGGGCTGAAGCTGCCAAAAGTGACGGGGCGCCGAATAACCGCGAGCATAAAGATAAGGCAAACCGCCAGACAAATCGCTACCGCAACCCTTCTCGGCATCAAATTTCCCCTGATATCGAGTCCGCCGGCGCCTCCATGAACTCTTACACCTTCATCCCTCGAAGCCCCGCATGGCGCGGGCCGCTCATTTTCCATGGTCCACGACGCGTGGCCAGTCTTTGATGCAGGTGCCCAGGAAGAAGCTGTAGCGGCGGGGACCGTTTCCCAATGCCTGGTTATCGATCCTCTTGATCTCCTGGAAGCATCCGGCCAGGCCGGCAGGTATCCGGGACCCCGTTCCGGGTAAAACCAGGAGGGCGTCCCAGCCGGCTTCCGGTCCGTCCCATATATCGTACTGGTTCTCGGGAACACCGCCGGGGGCACGCCAATTGTAAACCTTCGGCTGCCCCGGCATATAGAAGGCAAGTTCCGCGGCCAACTGCCGATTATCGAAAGAGAGTATGAACGTATTTTCCGGCCGGGGCACTTCGCCAAAGGCCTTCCCTGCCTCGACACCCAAATGCCTCCAGCCCTGCAGCCTGCCGACCAGCGCCTGCGCCCAGGGGCCTGGCACTGAGCCGGCCCAAAACGGCAAAGCGTAAACAAGCAGCGCCATAACCGCCCCGACGATCACACCTTTTACAAACAAGGGTCTTCGCGAATCCAGCCCGGGACCGGCCGAGACGGCACCACAACCCCATGCGGCCAGGAGAACCATGGCGGCCGGATAGAACGCGGCCGGCCAGTTGGGTTCGATCCTCTGCCGCAGAGAAAGGAGAAAAACACCGGATAGCGGCAGGAAACTAAAACAGAGCAGATAGAGGGCCCGGCGGTCCAAAGACCTGTACCGAAAGACTAAAAACAGGCTCAGAAGGACAATCAGAATCCATGTCAGGGGAGAAATGACAGCCGCCTGTGCACCTACGTATTCAGCCAGGGTGGCTATAAAAATAGACCGGCTGCCTTCGAAGTGACCGGCAGTGTGATGAAAGGTGATCCAGCCGTGGTGAGCGTTCCACAAAACAGGCGGTACCAGGGCAGCCAGCCCCAGGATCGAATACAAGTAGGGCCGATAGGATTTCAGAAGGTACCTGTCCCAGCGGCTCACCACCAGGAACGCAAACATTCCTGCAATAAAACCAGCCATTACCTGCTTGCTAAGCAACCCGAAACCAATGACCACAGACAGGCCTAACCATTCCAGGATGCCGCCCTTCTCCTTTTCCAGGGCTTTCCAGAACAAATAGAGCGCCAGGGACCAGAAGCAGATGAGCGGAGCATCGATTGTCATAAGAAAGGCAAGCACTGATCCGCCAGGGGAAGCCATTGCAGCCGCGGCGGCCCAGAAAGCGGTACGCGAATCATACATGCGTCTTGCCAGCAGGAACAGCGCCAGGGCCGAAACCGTTCCAAGAAGCACTGCGGGCAGTCGCACAACTACCGGCGAAGATCCGATCGTCCGGCAGAACAGGCCGATGATCCAGGCAATCAGGGGGGGCTTGCTGAAGTAACCCCAGTCGAGTTGGCGAGACCAATCCCAGTAATAGGCTTCATCCGCCACCAAGTCCAATGGTGCTGCAAAAAGATATACAATCCGCAACGCAGTAGCAAAAGCCAGTAGAAGGAAAAAACGCCTGTTCCAGTCCATAAACTTGCTCTATCCGATGATGGATCAAAAAAAACGTGGAAATGCTTTTTCAGTATAAAGATGTTACCTGGCAAGGCGGCCCATTCGCCACATCAGAAAGGTCCTGATCAATGCAACCAGGAAAGCGGCCGCCCCGACGGATATAGTGACAATGGCGATTCTGACCGAATAGGGCGCGGCATCTCCCGCCCCTTGCCCCATGAGCGAAACACCGGCAACAATCAAGCCCACCCCTGTGGCCCCAACAAGCAGGGCAAGGACAATGATTCCCGGGGACAGGCCGATCCTTCCCAGAAGCACCCAGAGGACAAAAAGCGTCCAGGCCCAGACCCACCAGGAGAATACTCGTGCAGGCGAGAGTTCCTGGGCATACCTGACGGTCTCCACAACCGGGGAGAAAATTGCGCGCATAAGCGATGGCGGGCCCATATACCCGGCAACCACCGGAATGACATCCGTCCCGTAGCGTTGCCTCAGTTTGCCTATCACGGCCTTTGCAAGTGCTCTGTGCGAGAGCGAGGACGCTCCCTCGGCCCTTATGACTGTCCATGTTCTCGACAGCCCCGTCCAGCCGTGCCAGTCCGAAGAAGCCACAAGGACAAGTCCCCTGGTTCGCCAGGCGTTGAGCACCTCTTGCCTCAATTCCGGCCGCAATTGAGGGTGGCCGGAATTCGCGATTTCGAACCCGTCCACCCCGGAATCCGCCAGCCGGGCGATGTCCCCGGACCTCAGATCGTTCAAGGTGACTACAAAAACTGCACCCTCGCAATCCTCATGGACCCTTCCGGCAAACAAGGCCGTAGTGTCCAGCGGCTCCCCGAGTTGCGGGACTGTGAGTTGAACGTGCGGTTCCCCGCATAGCGCCACTACCATCACTCTCGGCCCGCTATGGGCCTCAACTCCGGAAATGAACGCAGGCAGCCGCTCGAATGCCGGATCCGCAGTGGTTTCAGTATCATGAGCGAAGAGAAAATTATGCTCGGTCAGCCCTGCCAAGCCATAACCACAGGACGCATGCCATAGGAGATTTGTTTTCGCGGACACCAGGCCGTCGAAGGATTTTACAGTGTGGCTGTGCAAATCGGCGACAATCACGTTCGGATCGTTGACGACCAGCCGCCAGCAGGGAATACGAGCAGTTACAAAAAAGAAAATGATGAGCGCCAAAGTTGCCGACGCGGAAAAAGCGCTCCATAACCCCTTGCAAAAAACAGCAAGCCGCGTATTTGCGCTTCGGGAATGGACTTCGGCAATTATCGTCCATGCGCCGGCGCCAAGAAATACCCATAGCAAAAGGCAGGCCCCAGCAATGCTAAAGTCAGGCGCCCCTGCCACGACTTGTATCGGAGCGGCCAACGGCTCAATGAGTGCTTCCCAGGGATGCTGTTCAAGCCGCATTCCAGCCACGCGAGTGTAGTCGCGAGCGTCGAACGGGCCTTGAGGAGTGTGTGAAAAACAGGATAGAGCAGTGAGAAGGATAAGGCCGATAATTAAAATGAGGGCAGTGTTTCGGTACCGTTTCAAAAATGCAAATACCTCTTAAAGCTATACGAATATAGGTCCTGTACAGCATACAGGACCTATATGGGGCGCACTATCTGGTATGACCGCTTACGCTCAATACGAAACGGGCATTTTTGTCATTCGTCAAAACGAGCACAGATTTTTTGGCGCCTTTGGCGCCACAGCCCGACGAGCTAAGGTTTACCGGGATCTTTGTCTGGCCGCCAGGAGGTATCGTGTGGTTGAACCGGCCTATGCTGACCCCACAAGTCCCTATCACTTTCTTTATCTCCAGCGGGGCAGTCCCGACATTTTTGACGACAAAACCATATATGTATTGTTGTTGCAGATCCCACGTCATCTCGCCGAAATCGTGGAAATTCTCGGGAACTTCAGCAAGAGGACCACTGGCGGCCTCCAAGCCGGGAGGGTTTCCGGAAGACCCCTGCGCAAAAACGGGCGGGCAATTTAAAAGAAGCAGGGCAAAAAGCACTACGAGCACGGGCAACACGGTCCTCATCCGCAAGTTCTCCTCTTTGATTTATGTTATTGGTCCGGGATCAACCTTTTTTTAGAACGTACAGCACCCCGAAAAGCCTCAACTCCCATGAAGACTGAACCGAAAAGTTGGCGCTGTCCAGAGCTTTTTTCAGCTCCCCGCCCCTGAAGCGATTCTCTGTCGGGTGCAGCAGGATATGCTTGGTGATGAAGTTCTGATAGAGCGACGGATAAAGCTCTTCGAGAAAGTAAGTCCCCCGAGGCTTGAGCACGCGCGCGATTTCAGCGAGTGCGCCCTCCCAATCGGGTATGTGGTGAAGGACCCCGAAACCGAATACCGCGTCGAAGGCCTCGTCCGGATAGGGCAATTCGAGCGCGTCGGCAACGCAAAAGCAAATATCCCTGCTTTCCTGCGGCCCAAGATATCGAAGAGCGCGCCGGATCATCAGGGGATCGAGGTCAGTTGCACAAAGAAATTGGGGAGAAAACCGCTTTCGAATTATCGCCGCTCCAGCCCCTCGCCCACACCCGATTTCAAGAAATGACCCTCCGAGTGGAAGCTGCGACTGTTTCATCATCCAGTCGATTTCAAATTTTTGCTGGAGGACTCTCGACGGGTTGTTTACTGCCAGCAACTCGGCCCAATTGAGCTTCATCTTCTCAGCCCCTCTTTTTGCCGAGATGGATGACAGCGATGCCGCCGGTCAGGCGCCGGTACGTAACATCTCGCAGACCGATCCGATCGAGGATCGATTTCAGCTCGTCCGGTTTGGGGAACAGCCGGATGGACTCCGGAAGGTAGGTATAGGCTGGCTGGCAGCCTGCCAGAGCCCTTCCCAGGCAGGGCATTATGTAAAATGAGTAAAAGTCGTAGAGATGTCTGAACCAGGGCGTCACCGGTTCGGAAAACTCGAGGCACATGAAGGTCCCGCCCGCTTTCAGGACGCGGTGCATCTGCCGGAAGCCTTCTTCGAAATGGGTGAGATTTCTTATCCCGAAGCCGACCATCACGGCATCGAAGTAGTTGTCGGGAAAACTGATGGCCTCAGCGTCGCCCTGCACGTGGCTGATCAGGCTATGGTGAGGCAAAAGCTGTGTTTTCGGCCGGCCGGCCGCCATCATCTCCCAGTTGATATCGTAGAGCACCACGCGCCCGGAGGGCGCAACCCGCTCGGCGGCCATCCGAGAGAGGTCTCCCGTCCCACCGCAAACGTCCAGCACACGGTCCCCGCTACGCAGCCCCATCGATTTTACGGCGATCCTCTTCCACTGGTAATGAATTCCCAGGCTGAGCAGGGTGTTCATATAGTCGTACTTGCGGGCAACGCTGTTAAAATGCAGGCGGACCCACTCCACTTTTTCCTTTTCCGGAATAGTAAAGTATCCGAAGTGGGTCGTTTTTTCGGCATCGGTGGTGTCAGGTCGAGACATTTTTAGACCGCAGAGGCTGTTCGATTGAATTGTCTCAAAATTGAGGGCGAGGCATAGGGGTCGATCAAGCCGGCTTCACAACAAGCCCGGACCGAATGCATCGAGTGCAGACCCGAATCCGCTTGACGCTGCCATCCTGGCGGACGTGGCGCACCGGCTGGAGGTTAGGGTACCATATGCGCTTCGATTTGTTATTCGCATGGCTGACATTGTTACCGACATGCGGTGTTTTGCCGCAAAATTCACATACTCGGCTCATTAGTTCCAGTTCCTTTCGCACCAGGGCTGGACCAGCCCGTTTTTATCGCTCAAAACCATATAATTATCAGAGCGCGCCTCAGATGACAAGCACAATGTTGCGCTCATTCGCCTATCTGTCCACTACCACCACGGCCTCGGCGCCCGGTTCCCTCGGGACAATGTCTCCGATGACATGGGCCCCCGTATTCGCAGCGTTTAGAAAAGCCACTATATCTTCGGCCTCCGAAGCATCGACGACGACTACAAAACCAATCCCTTCGTTGAAAACATGGCGCATCTCCTCCGGCGAAACACCGCCCTTTTGCCTGAGGAAGTCGAAAATTGGAGGCGCGCTCCAGGTGCCTTCCCGGATGACCGCTCTACAAGCGCCGGGAAGAATCCTTTTTATATTATCGTAGAAACCGCCGCCAGTGATATGGGCCATCCCGTGAACGCTGTACTTGCGCATAAGACCTAGAACCGGTTCGACGTAAATCCTCGTTGGCTCCAGAAGTTCTTCGGCAACCGTTCTGTTCAACTCGGGAACGAAACTGTCAGGTTTCAAGCCGAGTTTGTCAAAGATTATGCGCCGCGCAAGGCTATAACCGTTCGAATGCAAACCGCTGGAAACCAGCCCGACAATCCGGTGCCCGACACGAATGGTTGAACCGTCTATGATCTGGGAATTGTCGACAAGGCCAACAGAAAAACCTGCCATGTCATATTCATTTTCTTTATAAAAACCAGGCATTTCAGCCGTTTCCCCTCCGATCAGCGAACAGCCTGCTTTCTTGCATCCGGAGGCGATCCCTTCGACAAGCTTTTCGACCAGATCGAGATCTATGTGCCCCAAGGCGAGATAGTCCAGGAAAAATAGAGGCCGTGCCCCCTGAACCACTATGTCGTTTACGCACATGGCCACCAGGTCGATCCCTACCGTATCGTGCCTGTTGGCCATAAATGCGATTTTAAGCTTGGTCCCCACACCATCGGTCGAAGAAACGAGCACAGGGTTTTTCACATCATGAAGATTCAGGGAAAACAGCCCTCCAAAGCCTCCAATATCGGTGATGACCCCACCACTGTAAGTTGAACGAACCAGAGGCCTGATGCGTCCGACAAGCTCATTGGCTTTATCGAGGTCAACTCCGGCCTCCCTGTACAGATCTCCACGCATTAGGCTAAAAACCTTCCAGAACGGTTGAGAGTATTTTCCGGGACTGCGACTGATGACAACTCAAACGTCTTAATATACCATTCGCCCGGCTTTTTACAGTTCAATTTGAGGGCCTGCCCCTTATCCTTATAATTGCTTTGACGCTTCCCCGGAAGTTTGTAGATCCTCCGGGGCTTGCCGACATTGCCAAAACCCGGGTCCCTGTGTTAAATGAGACCCAACCGGAGGGTTGGGATGTCACTGCTGAAGAAGATCTTCATACCGGTTTTCGAGTCTTTTCTAGTCGTCGTATGTCTCGCCACGGTTGCGGCCACCCTGGGTTCTTTCAACTTCTGGCTCTTTTTGCACAGGCCGGCAAAACCTTTTTTTGAAAAGAAACAATTCTTTATTCCGCCCCAAACAAGCGCTTACAAAGTCGCCGGGCTTCTCCGGTCCCAGGAAGTCATCCGGGATGCGCCGGCGTTCTATCTCCTGGGCTGGTTGAAGCATTCCCTTGGACGCATGCAAGCCGGCGAATACGCTTTTTCGACGCTTTGTACCCCGGACCAAGTCCTCGACCAGATCGTCAACGGAAGGGTCGTGATCCATATTGCCACCCTCCCCGAGGGCTCCACTATGTGGGATGTGGCCAAAGTGCTCGATCAGATGGAGCTTGCACCACAGAGTGAGATTATCGAACTGGCCGGGAGCGCCGAATTCGCCAGATCGCTGGGGCTCAAGGCAAAGGGCCTGGAAGGTTATCTTTTCCCTGAAACCTATCATTTCAAAAAGCCCGTCTCCAGCGCCTCCATCGCAAAGGCGATGGTCAGGCAGTTCTGGCAGCACTTGCCCCAGGAATGGCCGGACCGGGCAAAAGAACTCGGCCTGTCCCTGCATGAGATCGTAACTTTGGCTTCCATAATTGAAAAGGAGGCCGCAGTCGATTTTGAACGGCCTCTCATTGCCGGGGTCTTCTACAACCGGCTCAAAATCAACATGCCGCTTCAGAGCGACCCAACAGCGGTTTACGACATCCCGGGCTTTTCAGGACCGGTTATCGCCGCGCATCTTGCGAGGCAAAGTCCCTATAACACTTACCACATCAAGGGCCTGCCGCCCGGCCCGATCTGCAGCCCCGGGGCAGAATCCATCAGGGCGGCGCTTTATCCCGAAAAGGTCCCATACCTCTATTTTGTAAGCAATAATGACGGCACCCACCGCTTTTCAGTTACCGCCGAGGAGCACCGGAATGCTGTTTCCCACTATTACGAACTGAAGAAAAAGACAGCGGAAGACAAAAGCTCCGACAATTGGCGACTCGCTGGAAACCTCACCCGAATGGCCGGAGGCCTGGGCGCCGACCCTCACTCGCAAACCGATGGAGCTTAATACCGACAGTCCCTGAAATACGATACAGAGCCGAATTCGGATAAAATGAGCGCGGTCGCCAGCCTCGTATTTGCCGCAGGAAGAGGGACCCGCATGAAGGGGTATCCGGGCAACAAGACACTTCTGCCGCTGATTCCGGCAAAATCCCCCTATGAGGGCGCCCGTCCCCTTATCAGGGAAGTCCTTGATAACCTTCCTCCCGGTCCCGAAGGGAATCGTGGTCAATTACCACGCAGGAACGAGGTGCGCCGGGCAACCGAGGGCCCGGGAATATCCTTTATCCACCAACCGGTCATAAACGGCACAGGCGGGGCACTGCTTGCGGCGCACTCGTTTCTCGATTCCGCCGATGCAGACCGTGTGATAATCACAATGGGGGACGTCCCCCTCATCCAGTCGGCTACTTACAGCAGGCTCATTCACCTTCTGGATCGCTATGAGCTTGCGCTTCTGGGGTTCGAATGCAAGGACAGGGCGAACTACGGCATGATCGAAACCGACGGCGAGCGGGTCAAGGGGATTGTGGAATGGAAATACTGGAAAGATTTTCCTCTGGAAAGACAGAGCGGCCTAAAGTACTGCAATGCCGGAGTCTATGCCGCCCGGAGGACTACTCTGCTCAGGTACATGGTCAGGATGGCCGAGAGGCCCCATGAGGTGAGAAAGCTACGTGACGGCGCCTGGCTCACGATAAAGGAGTACTTCCTGACGGACCTTGCTGAGATGATGAATGGAGACGGGCTACTGGTGGCGATGACCTCTGTGCCCCAAGAAGAGGCGACAGGAGTGGACTCGCCCGAATCTCTGTTGGTTGTGCAAAAGCTATACGCGAGGCTCCACGGCCGGGGAACGGACCAGGCGAAAGACATATTGACCTGCAATCCTTAAACAAAAAGATCCGGGATCTCCACAGGACGGTGCGATGAGATTTGGACTTTCTGCCAGTGCAAAGAGAAAAATGTACCATGGATAACAAGAAGGTCCTTCGAGTTGGAGACATTTACATCCGGCCATCGGTTTATGTAGGAAAAATTCTTTCGACCTGTTACGAAAAGATTTGATGGGTTGCGCTCCGCTCCACCCATCCTACGGAATTCTTTCCATGGTTTCAGGGTGTCCCAAAAGGGTCGTGAAGAGCTGTCTCGAAAAGTTCCTCGCGAGGTGCAAAATCCCCCCTGCCCCCCTTTGAAAAAGGGGGGTGATTGCCGCGTCTTTTCGTGGTTTCAGGGTGTCCCGAAGGGACGTGAGATACTGTTACGAAAAGATTTGATGGGTTGCGCTCCGCTCTACCCATCCTACGGATCTTTTCATGGTTTCAGAGTGTCCCGGAGGGACGTGATATACTGTCTCAAAGGTCCAGTAGATCTTTTTCCAGCAATTCACATAAAACATGCAAAACAAAAATGTGGGCTTCCTGGATGCGGGCAGTTTTAGATTCCGGGATGATAACAGCCAGATCGACATTGCGACCGATTGCACCCCCATCTCTTCCCAAAAGTCCTATCGTCCTCACGTGCCTGGATCGAGCCGCGTTTACCGCCTCCAGGACATTTTTAGAATCGCCGGAAGTAGATATGGCAATTAGCAAGTCTCCATTTTGGGCTAGAGCTTCGACCTGCCGGCTGAAAATTTCGGTGAAGTCGTAATCGTTTCCTACAGATGTCAGGACAGAAGTATCCGTTGTCAATGCAATCGCGGGCCACCCACGACGCTCTGCCTGGAATCTGCCCACCAGTTCGGCGGCAAAATGCTGGGCATCTGAAGCGCTTCCACCGTTGCCACAAATCAATATCTTACGTTCGGCACGAAGGGTTGCGGCTAACCACTCGGATGATTCCAATATCGAGTCGCCAATGCTGTCGAGACGAGAAAACAAAGAATTATGCTCAAGGAGCCGATCTTCGTAAACTTTCTTTAAACCTGGTTTGTGTGGAGGAGAGATCATTAGCGCAGGCCCCCCTGCCCCAATAAATCGTGCGCGACTTCATAGGCCTGTGAAATGCCGATGTCCAACGCGAAGTCCTGGATAAAGTAAATTTTCATTTTCACGGCCATGTTTAGGATTACATGAAGCTCAAGGTCCAACGGTCCGGACTCTAACGGTTTTTTTTCAGGAAAGAAATCGAAAATCCTGTAATCGGCGAGATAAACACCGCCATCGGCTAAACCCGTCCTCCCGGACTGCTCGGGTTTACCTGCAAACGAGATCGCTATCCCCTCTTCATCAGCATCGACGACGGCGCAGGGTCCCGGTTCCGCCCCGACTGCTCCAAGAGTAGAAGGCAGACCATACCCACAGTTGGAAGGTGAGCATCTTGCCAAGGTTAACGTCTGCGAAGTGGTCGCCGTTCAGTATGAGAAAAGGCCCTGTAGGTTTTCCCTGGCGCCGGATCAGGAGAACGTCCGGGGGGCTGGAGCCCGACCGGTAAAACATCTGCTTTACTCCAAACATAGGGGAGTGTGGTATAGTTTGAACTCGTGGCTCAAAAGGGCAAACTGGTAATAAAAACTGCTCTCCAGCCCCCGTCTTGTCGATCTTTTGAGTCTGCGCGTATATTCCCGCGACGAGTGGCACAACGACAGTCAAGAGAGTTGCATGCCCTCTCGTGACTTTTGGGTTACGAAGTGAAATGGTATTGCACGACCGATGAGATATTCGTATTGTTGAATTCAAGTTCGGCAAGAGTCGTGCCGCGAACTTTCGGCAACTGTTTTTTCGCTCTGCGAGGTGAGGTATGGATTTTTAACCATCAACGTCTGACAGGCGTTTTTGGTTTAGCCTACGCTTGCAGGCGCGTGCCATACGCATCATTCTTTGATTCGACTTACATCAGTTTTTGATTCGTTTTAATCGATTGGGAAAGGATCAGTCTCTAATGCAAAACAATGCGCCTCAAAAGCTTCAATATTCCGAGAACCTCTATTCGACGTGCCCGGCCGGTGAAGATTTCCTCATTCCAGGGAAAGCCGACCATGATGCGGAATTCATGCGGGTCAAAAAGATCGTTGAGGAGCAGCGGCGCCTGGGACGCGAGATCGTCGTCGTCGTGGGAGTAGGTTTCGTCGGCGCTGTAATGGCCGGAGTAGTAGCAGATTCGGTAAACAAGGCAACGGGGGCGCCGTCCAAGTTTGTAATCGGAATGCAGCGGCCCTCCACCAGATCGTTTTGGAAAATCCAGTACATCAACCGTGGAATCGCCCCCGTAGAGGCCGAAGACCCCGAAGTTGGGCCTCTTATCCATCGCTGCGTCAAGGAAAAAGAGACGCTCATAGCTACTTACACTTACGACGTCCTTTCACTCGCAGACGTGGTCGTAGTCGACGTCCAATGTGACTATGAGAAGGAGACGCTTGGGAACGTGCGCCAGGGCGCCGCCGATATTGCCGCCCTGGAAGAGTGTTTAAGTATAATCGGAGAGAAGATCGACCCCCGATGTATGGTCCTGATCGAAACAACCGTGCCGCCCGGCACGACCCAGTACGTTGCATATCCGATAATCAGGAAGGCCTTTAACAGACGCGGCATAGGGACCGAGCCGCTGCTTGCCCATTCCTTCGAACGTGTCATGCCTGGTAAAAATTATGTCTCCTCAATCCGCGATTTCTGGCGTGTGTGCAGCGGCATCAACTTGGAATCCAGGCAAAAGGTGGAGACATTTCTGTCCGAAGTCATAAATGTGGAAAAATTTCCGCTTACGGTCCTGGATACGCCTATTGAGAGCGAAACATGCAAGGTGGTCGAGAATTCTTACCGCGCTACGATTCTGGCCTTTCTGCATGAATGGAGCGTTTTTTCCGAGCGAAACGGCGTGGATCTCCTAAAGGTCATTGAGGCGATAAAGGTTCGGCCAACACATTCGAACATCATATTTCCGGGACCTGGAATCGGGGGCTATTGCCTGCCCAAAGACGGCGGACTGGGGGTCTGGGCATACCATACGCTTCTCGGGTTCGAAGACGATATTTTCAAGATAACGCCTCAAGCGATCGATATTAACGACACGAGAGCGTTTCACGTCGCCCAGCTTGTTCGCGACGCTCTGCGAAATATGGGCAAGATCGTGGCCGCCTGCAAAATCGCCATATTTGGCGCATCCTACAGGGAAGACGTCGGGGATACCCGCTACAGCGGATCCGAAATGCTTGTTCGAAAGCTGGCCGAGATGGGAGCGGATATTTCCGTCCACGATCCCTATGTCAAGCACTGGTGGGAATTTGAAAAACAGGACACCTATCCCTCCCCCGGCCACTCTTGGGCAAGGTTTTTCCGAAACCAGGAAAACTTGAAGGAACTAACAATCAGCAAGGACATGGCAAGCGCCGTCAACGGCGCCGACGCAGTCGTCCTGGCGGTGCGCCATGAGGAATACCTGGGCCTTTCAGCCGACGACCTGATGGAGATGACGGGAAAGCCGGTGGCCGTGATAGATTGTTTTGGGATCCTGACGGATAAGGAAATCCGGCGCTATTTTGAACTCGGATGTGAGGTCAAGGGGCTGGGGCGTGGCAATGTCAAGCGAATCAAGGACGAAGTAAGATCCGAGAGGCAAACTCCAAAAAGTGGACCGTTTTAGACATCCCACCATTTCCCGTGCATCTCGCATGGCGACAGGAGCGCTCCGGGGGCGCTTCTGTCGCCACAATCGTCGGCTTTCTTTACATTCCCGAATCCAGTGCAAAACGCATACAGGGTAAGGTTCCTACAAGTGCATCAACCCGCCATGGTGTCGGAATACTTTACGTTTTTAGTTTGACTCCATTTTTACGGCATCCCCCTCTTCTCTGCCAGGTCGATAAAATATCCGTTAATTCCATATCTTAAAAATAATACTTCGCACCGTATCGCCCAAGGCACATTAAATGCTTAACCACATTAGCAGGTAAGGTCTTTTGGGCTTAATTATATATGGCATGAGACTTTTTTGATAATCTCTATCATATTCCTTAGGTCAATTGCATGGGTAAGTGCCTGGGCACTACCGGATCGTACAGGCGCCGATGCTCCCGTGCCGCAGCATAACCTTTAAGCGCGATTACCGGTTTCGTGATTCGCTTCGTGTAGTCAGGGGAAGAGATGATGGTGGAACAGAGGAAACGCAAGCGTTTCAACATCGCCGACGAAGCTTTTGCGGCTTTTATACGGTCCAACGAACCGATAATTGTGGGCAAAATAATGGACATCGGCCAGGGAGGCCTGGCCGTTCAATACTTCGCCAGTGGAAAACTCGCAGAGGGGTCCTCCCTGATTCGCGTTTTTGGCCCAAACTTGAATTCGACAGGCCGGATAGAATGCAGCATAGTTTATGACAAGGATTTGGTGGCAGAATCGTGCAATACGGTTTCGGTAAGACGCTGCGGCGTTCGATTCACTCGAATTGCCTCATTTGATTCGGCTAAACTGAAGATCCTCATGAGATGTGGTCGCGACCCAGTCAAAGGTTCTTTGACAAGCGGTTCGCTTCAGGACAGGCAGGTCCGGCTTTAAAGTCCATGTTTCAGACAAATCAACCAACGGAGTTCTTGAGACAAATTGATGCAAGTCGGTCATTAAGTCGCCCTCCCTTCAGTCTTGACGAAAAATCCTTTTTTTGTGTCGACAGATTTAATATTCGAAGAACGTGGTCGAAACTGCCGCCAAGTTATCACAAACATGTTGACAGGGCAGTTCGCATTTACTAGCCTGCAACGCAGTGGGACACTGATTCTTTTAACCTGCGGGACCAACATTGAGGGGACGGCTCATTGCGACCTACAGGTATGCAGATAACATCGGGTTCGGCTCATCGAGAGCCGTAAGAGATTCAAACATTTTCTATGGCCTGCACTCATCTTGGCCCTGGCCGTGTCAATTTTCCTTAGTAATACCGCCTACTGCTCTCAGATAACGTTAGCATGGAACCAGTCAACCGATCCTTCGGTAACAGGCTATAAACTATACTATGGCGTTCAGAGCAGAAATTACTCCTCGGTTATCGATACCGGCCTCAACCGCAGATGCACTATAACGGGGCTTTCCGATTCACAGGTTTATTACATCGCGACTACAGCGTATACTGCGAGCAGTGAGAGCGGCTTTTCAGCAGAGTTGGTCTGTTGTTTCATTACAGCCGCGACGCCGTCCAATGGACAGATTACGCCGGGCGGCACGGTCGCGGTGGCCGGTGGGAGTTCAGAGACATTTTCAGTTAATCCCGATGCAGGGTACCAGGTTTCCAATGTTCTGATTGACGGCGTATCGATTGGAACGGTTTCGCAGTTCACATTTTCCAATGTGAGCACCTGCCACTCCATTAACGCCAATTTCACCGCTCTTACGACAAGTCACACTATTACCGCCAGTTCCACCGGCGGTGGATCGATTTCCCCCGTGGGGGGCGTGAGTGTCCCTCCAGGGACAGACCAGACTTTCACGATTACCCCGGCCACCAATTATCAGATCTCCAACGTTCAGGTCGATAACACTTCGGTTGGGCAGGTTTCAAGCTACACATTCGCAGGGGTCACATCCGACCACACCATCGCGGCAACATTCGAGCCAATTCCGGCCTTCACCATCTCGGCAACCGTTCAAGGAGGCGGGTCGATTTCCCCTTCAGGGACAGTGAGCATTCCTTCGGGAAAAAACAAGACTTTCGCCATTACCCCAGCCCCCCATTTCCAGGTTGAGGAGGTGGTTGTCGACGGGCAATCAATTGGTTCGCCTTCCGTTTACACTTTTGCCAATGTTACCTCCGAGCATACGATTGAAGCCGTCTTTTCCTGTATATCCGCACCGGTAGCGGACGCCGGACCGGATCAGATCGTAAGAACCGGCTCCGCCGTGACACTGGATGGCTCCAATTCAACGGACGCTTCCGCTCCGTTGTCCTCTTATCGATGGACCCAAGTGTTGGGGCCCCATGTTGTGCTTTCAAATCCGTCCATACCAATTTGCACTTTTACGGCCCCCGAGGTTACGCATGGGAAGCTGCTCGCGTTCAGATTATTTGTTACAAATAAAAGTGGTGTCAGAAGAAAAGATTTCTGCCTTGTAAACGTGTGCGCAACCGATCAGCCCCCCCTTGCCGTTGCCGGTCCGGATCAGACTGTTCAACATGCGGCCACCGTCACACTGAATGGATCAGGCTCCTCAGATCCGGATAGCGCTATTACTTCTTATGGATGGGTTCAAATCAAGGGACCGGCCATTACAATTTATCATAACCATACGAATCATGCTCTGTTTACAGCCCCCAAGCCCGGCCTCTGCGGCGCCTCCTTGATCTTCCAATTAGTAGCGGCCAATCATTTCGGGTTAACGACGCGAGACCAGTGCATAATAAACGTGCCGGGCGAGTATCCGCCGCCCGTTGCCAGCGCCGCTCCCGACCTCCCGAGTGCCCCCCCGGCATCCTCCGTTACGCTTAACGGTTCGGGCTCTCATGACCCCGGGGGATCAACCCTCACATACAGATGGAAACAAGTCCGCGGAGTACCGGTTACCCTGTCCAATCCTGCCGCGACGACAACGGCCTTCACTGTTCCGTCCCCGTCGGGCGCCGAAAGTGGCGTCCTCTTATTCAGGCTCACGGTTACCAACGCCACGGGACTCAGCGCCTCGGACGAATGCGAAGTAGATATCGGCCCCTGATTCAGGATCTGTTGCGGGTGCAATGATTGGGCTTTTTTTATGCGGGTTAGCCTGGAATGATACCAAGACTAAAAAAGGCGAAAGGATAGAGGCAGGTATTTAATCGACAATCGATTTAATGCGTGGAAAATGAAAAAGCGTGGAAGGTCTCTCAAAAATCTCCTCCCGCGTGGCCTTGTTTCTTAATTCCAAGCTTCTCAATGATCTGATACAGCGTGGGCCGGCTGATTCCCAGTTCCGCGGCAACCCGTGTCAAATTCATGAAATTGCGAGAGAGAGACAGCATGATCGCTTCCCTTTCGACATTGTCACGAAGTTCTTTGAGGGTAAGTATCCTCCCGTTTCCAGCAGCCCCAAGTTCCAGGTCCGCTTCGGTCACCTTTGGGCCGTCCGCCATGATCACCGCTCTTTTTATCCGGTTTTCCATCTCCCTGACGTTTCCTGGCCACCCATGATTTTCAATAGCCAACTTCGCTTTCGTGGTAAATCCCGATATTTTCCTCCCATTCTCAGCGGCATATCTTTTCAGAAAAATGGTTGCCAACAACAGAATGTCACCTCCTCTTTCGCGCAGGGGAGGGATTTGGATAGAGACGACCCCAAGCCGGTAATAGAGGTCTTCGCGAAATCGCTTCGCCCGGACTTCCTGAAGCAGCTCTTTATTGGTAGCGGCGATCACGCGGGTATTTATGAATATTTCTTTCCGCCCCCCGAGCCTTTGGATTTTATGTTCCTGCAGGAACCGAAGAAGTTTGACCTGAAGAGCCAGCGGCAACTCGCCGATTTCGTCCAGGAAAAGCGTACCGCCCTCAGCCCATTCCACCAAACCTTTTTTCAGCGAATAGGCGCCTGTGAATGCCCCTTTTTCATGCCCGAACAGCTCGCTTTCAAGCAGATTCTCGGGAATGGCGCCACAATTTATTTCGATGAACTGCCCGTTTTTTTGTCGACTTCTGTTGTGGATCGACCTTGCAACCAGGTCTTTCCCCGTACCACTTTCTCCCAGAATGAGGATCGGAACGCAGGTGCTGGCTGTTTTCTCGATGGCAGAAAAAATTCCCTCAATCTTCGCGCAGGTACCTATGATCTCGTCAAACGATTTGGCCGAGACAAACTCTTGAAGGTTCCGATGCTCCTCTTCCAAGCGATAGACGTAGGCGGCACGCTTGAGAATGATTTTTAGTTCTTCGATCTGAATAGGCTTTTGGAAGAAATCATAGGCGCCGTGACCGATTGCCTCAATAGCGTGTTCTCTGCCTTCAAGGCCGGTAATTATCACTATCTTGGCAAACTGATTTTTTTCCACCATGGCATTCAAAGTTCTCAACCCCTCTTCGATCCCGCGGGGATCCGGGGGCAGCCCCAGATCCAGAGTGACCATACAGGGATTTTCACGCTCGAATAGTTCAAGCGCTTCGACCCTGTCCGAGGCTGAGAATATTCGATACTCCTGCGACAGAGCCCATTTAAGGGAGATGCACATACTCTCGTCATCATCGACTATGAGCAGCTTTTGAGGCTCGGAATTTATCTCGGTTGTCATCGAAACCTGCCTTCCGGGACATTTGCTCATGAAAGACGCACTGGTTAATAAAATGGGCCGGGTTTCAGGAAAATCCGTGTCTTGCGCCTGTGATGCCTCGCTCTCTTCACAAGTTACGTTCACCGCGCCTCACGCAGCCTATCGGAGCTAACGTTTATTCATTGTCTACTTCAGCGGGAAGCAAGACGCGGAATTCACTCCCCTTGCCCAACTCGCTCTCGACCTCGATCCTGCCGTGGTGAGCCTGAACTATCATTCTGCCATGAAAGAGCCCTATCCCCAGGCCTCCGGTTTTGGTGCTCTTGAAAGGTTTGAAAAGGCTTTTGTCAAGAAACTCCCTCGCGATACCGCACCCATTGTCCCTGACGGAGACAACCACGCACCCATTTTCCAGAGACGTTGAAACTTTTATGAGGCAATACCTCCCGCAAGCCTCCCTGGCATTGAGAATCAGGTTTATCAATACGCCCCGAATCTTGTCGGGGTCGAGCCTGACGGGAGGAATGTCGCCCAGATCGCGTTGGATCACCATATCCGCACAATTATCGAAATCCGATATCGCAGATAGTACAATCGCACTCAAGTCCGTGCGCACGAGATTCAGATCATGTTTCTGGTTGAACGCGGAAAGCCGGACGCACATCTCCTTGATTTTATCGACGCTGCCACCGATAACCTTCACAGCGTCCTTCCGGTACTCCGGGTTGTCGAAGTGCACAGGCAGGTTTTGAAAGGTCAGGGCAAGCGTGGAGGAAAGGTTTTTCAGATCGTGGACAAAAAAAGCCGACAGGTTCTGGAAGGCCTCCATTTCTCTTACCTCGCCGAGATCCTCGAATAGCTTACGGTTCAGGATAAAGCTGGCGGTCTGATCGGCAATGGTTTTTAACAGGGCCAGGTCTTCGAATGTGAACTCCTCACCGTGCAGCTTGCTTCCCGCAGTGATGATACCCAGAAAGACGCCGCCGGCGACGAGGGGTGTACAACAATAAACTCTTTCCTGAAAATCGGGCTGTCCCGTTTCGAGGCCGGTCGATTCCCAGGGGGCCGGACCCGATGGAGCGAGCTTTACAGGCTCCTGCTCATTCTGCATTGAAAGCATAAGTAATTCGATTTCGCTTTCGATTTTCGTCCCTGTTTGCTGAGGAGGGGAAAGGTGAGTTGAACCGGATAGTACGGGCCTTTTATTGTCATCATATAGCCAGACACTTACTGCTGATACCCCGAAGGTTTCAGCAATTATCTTTGCCACGACTGTGCACAAATCCTTTAAATCCACCAGCGAAACCGTTCTCTTTGTCAAAGTCTCCCAGATCTTTTTGTAGTCATGGAAAGGCCGGTTGAAATGCTCCGTAACGAACCTCTTTATCCAGTGCTGAACTCCGCCGGACAAAAAGAGCGCCAGGACCCCGACAACCGCGATAAGAATAACGAAGGCATTATGGAACAAGATGTCGCCAATGCCGAAAAATGAGGCTATCTTCACCACGATGCATAGTGCGAGCAGATAGACCCCGGCGATCACTACTGCCGTTGAGTTAAGCAGGAGGTCCTGAGAGATGTGTATCGTGATATTTTGGAGCTTACTCCTCAGAATCGAAATTATGATAAGAAAATCGGCGATTAGCAGCGATCCCGATTCTATGGCGGAGAACCGGAAACTGTCCCCACCGGACAAAACTCTTTCCACCGTGCAGTAGATCCTGGCGGCAAAAAGAAAGCCGACCCCCATCAGCATGAATTTGATTCGCCATCTTGTCGCCCCGGAGGAAGATCGAAGGGTTTCCTCTATGTTTACCAGGATAAGGATGGCTATCAGCAGGGTAATAATGTAGTAAATGAATGCCGGTTGTCCAAACAGGATGCTCCATTTGCGCTTTGGATCGATCTCGATGAAGAGCCAACCGTAAAAAAATGAAATAATCGTTGGCGGTAATACTCCAGCCGCCAGGATAACCCATCTCCAGCGAGCGATGGCCCTTTTCCAATCCTCCCTTGCAAAGCAGATGCTGAAGGCAAGCCAGACGCAATAATCCAAGCCTTCGACCAGCATTTTCCAAAAGTCCGCCCTTCTAAACCCGGCCGTGGAATCGGACCTGATCTCGGAAAACGAAAGAATTTGCTCCAGCGCCAGCAAAAGCATGCCTAAAGCGAAAATACGGTAAACCGGAGAACCTCTGGCGCCCACAAGGGCAAACAACCCGAGACAGGCACATGAGAACGCAGCCGATAGAGGCATTATGCTCTGAATATCGAGACCGAAAGCCAAATTAGTCCGTCCTATATTTCTGCCAGCACTCGCTTGATTTCGTCCGCAACCGGAAGGCTCGGATCCAGTTCAAGCGCTTTGTTTAACGCCTGTTTGGCTGCTTCCCGATTACCGAGTTTGTAGTGGGCCATGCCCAAATGATACTGGACTTCCGGATTTTCAGGAAGCCTCAAGGCGCTTTGTTGTATGTAGCTTAGCGACCATTCGGTGTTTCCTGCCATATAGAGCACCCAACCGAGTGTGTCTGCGACCTGGGGATCGTCGGGTGCAAGTTCCCTGGCCCTCTGGGCCAGTTTCACCCCCTCTTGGCAATCTGAGAGATCGACCGCGAAGATATATGCCAGGTTGTTTAGCGCCGGAACGCAATTCGGGTCGAGTTCGATAACTTTCTCATAACCCTTGCGGGCTTGCTCCACGTCATGTCTTTGCTGGTAAAGCGTTGCGCATAGCATTTGAAGTCCGGCATTTCGCGGGTCTTTGGCGATGCCCTCCTCCAGCCTGGCCAATGCCTGGTCCGACCTGCCCGTGGCGGAGTAAACCTTGGCCAGCTCCAGATAACAGGGGGAAAGCATAGGATCGATTTCGATTCCCTTGAGGAACGCCTCTTCTGCCTGCTTCCATTCTTTACCGGTTGCGCGCAAAGTCCCGAGCAAAAGATACAGGCTCGCGTTTGCCGGTGAAGCCTCAAGACGCTTTACAACAAGATCGAGGGCCTGGCCGGTTTTTTTGTCAGAAACATATATCCCTGCGAGTTCGATGACAGGATCGACAAAATCGGGGGCGGCCTTTGACGCCTTTTCCAGGTAATTGACGGCTTCCTCATTTTTGCCCTGACGACGAAGTGATACACCAAGCAAATATAGACCCTGCAAATCATAAGGATGTGTGTTCAGCAACTCCGCAAAGCAAGCCGCGGACTTGAGCGCATCTCCCTTTGCAAGGTATGCGGCGCCCAACACCCGCAAAACCTCGGGAGGCTTCGGCAGTGTGCCGAAGGCCCCCTCAAGGCTGTTTATCGACAACTGATAAGAGCCTCGCTTGACGTCAATTTCAGCCAGATGGATGCGGGCATCGGCTGAAAGGGGATCGATATCGAGCGTTTCACTGAACTTGGTCCTGGCGCCTTCGACATCTCCGGACTCAAGGCAGGCAATGCCGATCCAATAAAAAACCTCGGCGGTCCCGGGGTGGAGTTTCTCAGCCTCCCAAAGGTCCTTCAGGGCATCCGGAATCCTGTTTTGGGCCAGGTTCATACGTCCCTTCAAAATGCGAGCAACTAAATCGGCTGGGTTCTTTTGAAGAGTGGAATCGATCAATCCCGTCAGTTCTTCGAAATTTCTTCGTTCCAGTGCGATTTCGGCCAAGGCGTGATAAGCCGGAAGGTAATCGGGAAACCTCGCCACGCAATCAGCCAGGATATTTTGGGCCGTATCGGAGTCACCCGTTCGGATATAGAATTGCGCGAGCTTGAGCTGGGGCGCCGGTTTGTCGTGCCCTGCCTCACTTGCTTTTCTGTATTCCCGCTCAGCGCTTTTCACCTCTTTTTTTATCAGGTACATGCTCCCAAGCGCCCAATAGGCTTCAAGCGCCCCGGGATCTATCGTCAGAGCTTCCCGGAAAAATCCTTCAGCCTCGGTTAGTGAGTTCGACTTGAGCAACAGTGAACCCATGGCCAACTGGAATCTGGCTGTCCTGCCGAATTGCGCCTCCACGTTTTTTAGTCTTCTTTGCGCGTCGCCGATGCCTTCCCGCGATTGAACGGCCTCTGCGAACATTAGCAACGCCTCGAAATTATCGGGTTCTTTTTCTAAAATACCGGCGAGCCCGGCCCAGGCATCATCGAAGGCCCCGGCATTAATGGCGATACCTGCAAGGTTCAATCGGGCCTCGGTTAGAGCGGGGTCGAGTTTGAGGGCCTCTTTAAGACTTGCTTTTGCCTGAAACGTGTCGCCGGCCTTCAGGCAGGCGGCGCCAAGGAAAAAGTGCGCTAAAGCGAATTGCGGCCTGGCTTTTACAACCGTTTGAAAATCCGTTATGGCCTTGCCTGGCTCCCCGGCGGCCAGACACATCCGGCCGCGGATGAATAAACCTTCGGAATCCGATGGGTTGGCTTTGAGTATGGTTTCGAGGTACCTCGCACATTCATCGGTTTTTTTCTCTTCTAAGGATATTATGGCGAGTCTGTACAAGGCGGGAATAAACTGAGGGTTCTTCTCGACCGCGGCGCCCAGGATCTTTCGAGCCGCATCGAGGTTCTTCATTGAAACATAAAAATCGGCGAGCTTCAGGCGAACCGGTGAGGTTTCGGGAACCAGTTCGGCGGCGGCTTTAAATTCCTGCTCCGCCTGTCGATAATCTTTTTTGGCCATTGAGATAGTCCCAAGGCCGATGTGGGCTTCGGGGATATCGGGTCCGCCTCGCAACGCTTCGAGAAAATGGTTTTCCGCTTCCAGGAGTTCGCCCTTTTGGGCATAGAGCTTCCCAAGGGCCATATTGAGTTTCGGGTAGTCGGCTGGAGTTGCGTCAACGGCTTTCAGTCGTTCGAGCACATCTTCAACTTCCTGAGGATTGCCCGCGAGTTCGGCCAGCAGAATAATGGCATCCAAATTTCGAGGATCTTTTTCCAGGATATAATTCAGCTCATCCCGGCTTTCGTGCGGCTTTCCGGCAAAAACGAAAATCCGTGCGGTCTTTATTCTGATATCCGGGTCGTCCGGACTCGCTTTTTTCGCCTTTAGCAGATACGGCAGAGCATTTTGGTATTCACCCATGGCGTAGTAGGTAAACCCGAGCTGCCGAAGTGCTGTGGCGTTTGATGGCTCTAGCTGGATGACGTTTTTATACTCAATTATGGCTTCCCTGTACTTCTGCTCGGAATAAAATTGGTCACCCTTTTCGAGGTAACGAACCTTATTGCTCTCCTTTGAACAGGCGCAAATACACAGTAAGGCTATCATCACACATTGAAGACGCAAAAGTCTGTTCATTGCCGCCCCTGGATTTCGGGTACCTCATTAAATTCGCAAGGGTCCGGATCGGATTCAGAAGAAAGACGCAGCAGACCCGATCATGACGCTACTGGGGTTACTATATTGGAAGGACTTGACGGCGGGCCGGTCCCGATCCTGTTTCTCGCCCTTACCGTGAATGTATAAGCTTTCCCATTGGTCAGCCCCTTCACGGTTATCGAGTTGGCCGGCACTGAGACCCTCTTTCCTCCGGGGCTGGATGTCACAGCGTAGGAGGTAATGGGGTATCCATTGTCAGCCGGGGCGGTGAAGGTAACTGTTGCCTCGGAGGCGCCAGCCGTTGCTGTTACGTTTGTCGGCGCATCCGGCACTGTGGCGGGCGTTACGTTGTTGGAAGGTTTTGAGGCCGGGCCGGTCCCATCCGCGTTTGTGGCCGTTACGGTAAATGTATAAGCCGTTCCGTTGGTCAGACCCGTAACGATTATCGGGCTGCGCGACCCTGGGGAGGTCTGTCCTGCGGCTCCGCCACTATACGGCGTCACTGTATAGACCGTTATGGCGCCTCCGCCGTTTAAAACCGGGGCACTGAAGGCAACCGTTGCCTGCTCGTTACCTGCCTTTGCCGCCACTCCTGCCGGTGCGCCTGGTGCTCCAGGCGTTACGGTGTTGGAAGGATTTGAGGCCGAGCCGTTCCCACTCGCGTTTGTGGCCGTTACGGTAAACGTATAGGCCGTTCCGTTGGTCAGACCCGTGACGGTTATCGGACTTCCCGCGCCTGTCTTTATTCTGTTGCCGGAGGTCACGGTGTAACCGGTTATCCGGCCCCCGCCATTTGACGGCAGCTTAAAGCTCACCGTTGCACGACTGTTGCCGGCCGTCGCTGTTACATTTGTCGGCGTCCCGGGAACTCCGACAGGCGTTACACTGTTGGAGGGCTTTGAAGCCGGACCTGTCCCATTATTGTTAGACGCCGCTACGGTGAATGTATAGGCCGTTCCGTTGGTCAGATCTGGAACGATTATCGCGCTGCCAGGCCCTGAAACTGACTGTCCTGCAGTTCGATTACTATACGGGGTCACGGTGTAGCCCGTTATCGTGCCCCCGCCGTCTGAGAGCGGGGCCTTGAAGGTAACCGTTGCCTGGGCGTTGCCCGGTGTTGCGGATACTCCTGTCGGTGCACCGGGCACATCGGTCGCACCGTCGGTAGCAGAGAAGGCGGAAAAGCCGTAGCTATTGTGAGCGTTGGAACTAGCCTCGAAGTTAAAGCCCATGCCAAGAGAGCCTGTGGCATATGTAGTATCTGTGGCTTGCGCAATGAGAGTCCAAGTAGTCCCCCCATTAATGCTCTTATATGCCTTGATATTCCCACTTCCGTCGATGGTGGCCTTCACCATATCGCCAGTATTAAGACCGACTGATCCTGGCTGTGTTTCGCTATCAAGATAGGTGAAAGAATAGGGGGTCGCCGGGTCCATATCCCAGCGCACGATTATTATGTAGTCATTAGGATTGCAGGCAAAACAGATTTCGTATCCCGTATTGGTAGATGATGAAATTGTCGTATGAAGCCTTAGTTCAAGTTCAGGATACCCTCCTCCTGACAAACTCCCAGCTACGTATGCAGTCGCCTGCGCAGTCTGAACATTGCCCCACGATCCACTCAGTATAGCAGTCGCATCGTGGTAGCTGTGACCTCCAGCCTGAAGGCCGTAGGCGATTTGTGTGGCCCCATCACTAGCAAGTCCTGTTTCTACGTTATACCAGCAGGGGATGCCTCCGGTATCAGAGCCGCAGTTTGTGCCCGCCGCACTGCCGTCTATCCAGAGACCGTTGACATATATCGGGTTTTCCGTGAAAGGAAAATTGGTTGTGTATGTTCGGGCAGTGGCTTCGGCGCCGGAGAAAAATATCAAAGCGAGGATAAAGATCACCAGAGAAACGAGAAACAGTTTCTTCCCTAACATATGGCTCTCCTTTCACCAATCCGGCGCCCCACACATGGCGATGACACGAAATGGTCCATTTTGGTCCGGTTTCCGGCTTTTTTCCGGGTAAGAGCAATCACCGCGAAGACGCTGAGATCGCAGAGAAACGCCTATAATCAAATACTTATGGCTAACAGACTTCATAAGGCCATACCTGCAGGTCTGAGATTGCAGGTTTCCCGGTCGCAATGCAATCCGTCAAGGTCCCACTTTATCGGAAGAAACATGACCCCATTGCGGCTGTCTATCCCCTTCCCTGAGCCATAATAGTCGGACACCTCCACGTTTAGAGTCACACAATGTTCCAGAGCATCGTAGATTATCGAACCACCGTTGTGAAGCCAAAGCGAGAGGCTGTAGCTGGCCGGCATAAGATTTAAAAATTCAATCTGAACCTCGGCATATCCGTCCCCTGGAGGCAACCCGGGTATGTCGTCACCCGTGTTAACATTACTCACATCAGTGACCAGAGTGCCGAGTTCCGTGAAAATTCTAAATCCAAAGACAACATTGTTTGAAATACGTTTTTCTACATGATAATGGAGCCTCACAATCAGGCTGTCTCCACTGCGAATAACCGGCAGGGGCTTTCTGTCAAGGCCCAGAAGTTCGATCTCCGTATAGCGAACATCTCCACGCCCATTTCGATTCTCTATGCGGCGGAAATCGTACCCCCCCTCCTTCGCTCCAGCGAAAACGGACATGTAAGCTTGAATCACGTCTCCGGTCTCGCCATCCATGCGAAGCTGTCCATTGTCAATCCAGATTGAGCGTGGACAAAGGTTTTCCACCGCCGCCATATTATGAGAAACGAAACATACCGTCCTGCCGCTGTTTCGCATATCACCCATCTTTTGCAGGCATTTCTTCTGGAAACCCACATCCCCAACCGCCAGCACTTCATCAACAAATAAAACGTCCGCGTTTAAATGGGCAGCGACAGCAAAACCCAACCTCAAGCGCATTCCAGACGAATAGCGCTTTATTGGGGTATCGATAAATAGTTCAACATCCGAGAAGGCAATAATCGCGTCCAGGTTGGAGTCGACTTCCTTCTTGCTCATTCCCAGGATTGAGCCGTTCATGTAGATGTTTTCTCTTCCCGTCAGTTCTTCATGAAAACCCGTACCGACCTCCAGCAGCGACGCCACCCGCCCGCGCACTTTAACTGTCCCCGAAGTAGGATGGGTTATCTTTGAAAGGATCTTCAGCAGCGTGCTTTTTCCGGCCCCATTGCGTCCGATAATACCTATGACCTCTCCCTCTTCGACTTTAAAAGAGACGTCCTTCAAAGCCCAGATGTATGCGTTATCTTCATTCCGCCGTCGGAAAGGATGCTTTACTAGGTTTACCAGTGCTTCACGCAGCATATTCTCATTATGCAGTTTGCCGATCCTATACTGCTTAGACAGGTTGTCCACAATGATTCCGTAAGCCATTATAAACACTCCACTTTCATATAGTATCGGCGAACATTCGTTCCGTTTTATTGAAATATAATAAGCCTATAACAAATATAAGACCGCTTATTGATACTGATATCATTAATTGCTTCCAATCAATTTGGCGTCCGGGAAGGACCGAGGCTCGAAACGCTTCAATAAGTCCTGTCAGCGGATTAAAGTCTATTAAAAATCGAAGTCTTTCAGGAATAATACTTGTCGGATAGATTATCGGCGTCACAAACAACCATATCTGAATTACAAAAGGCACCGCATATTTGACGTCCCTGTATTTGACGTTTATCGACGCCAGGATCATCCCGAATCCCAGCACCAAGACAGTCAGGGGGATAGTTAATACCGGCCACAGCAGCAATCGCCACCCTGGCGCGACATCATAATAAATCATCAATCCAACGAGCATGACCGAAGCAATAAAAAAGTCAACCACTCCACTCAAAACCGATGCAACAGGAATAGCCAACCTTGGAAAGTACACCTTCGTAAGAAGGTTTGAATTTGCGACCAGACAGTTTCCCGATAGCGCAAGCGCTCCGGAAAAGTACGTCCACCGGAACCAGCGCGCAATATGAAAAGATCGGATAAGGGACACCGTCGCTGGGCATTTTGGCCAAGCCGCCGAAAAAGAGTGAAAATACAACCATCGTGAAAAGAGGTTGAATAACAGCCCACAGTGCACCCAGTACGGTCTGCTTATAGCGTATTTTTATATCACGCCAGATGAAAAAGAAGAAGAGTTCGCGATACTGCCACAACTCCTCCACCCACTCGTTCTTGAAAGTCATTTCAATATCTCCAGCTACGCATTCGTTGAGATACAATTACATTATGCTGTTATACAAAGCGTGTAACTTCTCGCAGGCGCTTTGCCATGAAAAACGTGAAACAGCCTTTTCATAGGCGGCCTTTATTATTGAGCGACGCAGTCGTACGTCATCAAGAATTCTAATGATCCCATCGGCTAACGCCGAAGGATCCCCTGGCTCGATAAGTATGCCCGTCTTTTCGTGCTCAATCACTTCCGGTACCGCCCCCACCGGTGTACTAACTACAGGCGTCCCACATGCCATGGCCTCTATGTTGCTCATACCAAAAGACTCATAGTAAGATGGGTTAATATAGACATCGGAGTTGTTATAATAATCAGGCAGATCAGCATGTGATATCAGCCCCTTGAATGTAACCCGATTCGTCAGATTCTGCGGAAGTCGTCCGCGTAAGCCAGGTATGGTGTACCCCGTGCTATAGAATTGTTTGAGTTCAGCAACGTGCGAAGGAGCAACACTGCAACTTAGCAGATACTCGACGGGCATAATCCCTTCCGAACCGACTATGTCCAGCAGCGCTCCAGGATAGCGGTCCACCACTTTAGAGAATGCGTCCAGTAGGACATGTACACCTTTTTCGGGAGAAAGCCTGCCGACATACAGCAATCGTTTGACTTCGCTCGAACCCGCACAGTCAAGGCTCTTCCCTGGAGAAAAGCGATCAGGGTCTACACCCATGAAGACAGTTTCACAACGCGGGGCGAACCCGGAGAATTGTGAACGAACCTTTTCACTAAGAAATTCGCTGCATGAAATTATAATATCAGCTTTCTTCAGATATCGCTTGATCTCTCCAAAATCGAACTGCGACAACAATTCACCGTGGATGTTTAGTACAATGCGAATTTGGGGATTCAAAGTTTTGATGATAGGAATGAATTGCGGGTAATTATAAAGATGTACAATATCGCATTTTTGCCGGCGCAGATCACGCGCAACCTTGAAAGCATAGCCGAAAAAGAAAACGGTGGATGTGTAAAAAGGTTTATTTCCTCTAAAGAAAATACTAAGGTATTTCTCCACCGATCTGTCGAAGTCTGTTATGATGCCCCTGTGATCTATACGACGATTACACTGAACCTTTTCCTGTAGAGCCAAAGGTCGAGAATACATAAGCATGTCACAATATCCAGCTAAGCGACTGGTGACCTCATGATTCCATATTCCCAACGAATGTTCAGAGAGGCCGTTCCACATAGGATCCATACGGCGCTTACATTGAATTTCTTCCTGTAAAGCGAAAGGTCGAGAATATATAAGTATGTCACAATATTCGACTAAGCGACGAGTGACCTCATAATTCCATATCCCCAACGAATGTTCAGGAAGGCGGTTCCACATAGGCGGAAAGACGAACCCGATTTTCATCAGACTGCTCCTCGCTATCAGATGAACAGTTAACTCCCCCCCTTGATGTACCTATCGGTCGGGCACGTTATATCCTTAAGCAGTGAGCTTCTCCAAGATAAACAGGCGCAGTTTTCGCTAAGCACTCTTTTATCATTTTGCGTGCCCTGATGCTTTGTTTACGCATAAACCGTTCACCGCACTTGAGTATTGATCGCTTTTCGCTTACGTCCGGGAAAATAATGACCAACCCCATCATATGGAAAACACTTTCATGCATCGAGATTTAACACCTGTAACAATCATATAGCTTTTCGCAGGCACGTCGCCATGAAAAACATGAAATCGCCCTTTCGCACGCGGTCTTTGATATGGAGTGACGTAACGGAGAGTCATGAAGGATTTTGATGATCCCATCAGCTAAAGCAGAAGAATTCCCGGGTGCGACCAGAATGCCCGTCCGATCATGCTCCACCACTTCAGGTACGGCCCCCACTGGTGTAGTAACTACTGCTGTCCCACACGCCATGGCCTCTATGTTGCTCATACCGAAAGATTCATAGTATGTTGGATTGATATACGTATCGGCGGAATTATAATAATTAGGCAACTCATCATGAGATACTTGTCCATGAAAAGTAACGCGACTCGCCAAATTCTGCGGAATTCGCTTTCGTAGGTCAGATACGCTGTAACCCGTGCTATAAAATCGTTTAAGTTCAGCGAGGTGCGACGGAGCCAAACTGCAGCTTAGTAGATACTCGACAGGCATAATCCCTTCCGAACCCACTATATCCAACCGAGCTTCAGGATAGCGGTCCACCACTTTGGGAAAGGCGTCGAGAAGGACATGTACACCCTTTTCAGGTGAAAGCCTGCCGACATATAATAATCGTTTTACTGCACTCGTACCCGCAACGGAATCGATCCTTCGGGGAAAAAATTTCTCCGGGTCTACACCGTTGAACACAGTTTCGCATCGCGAAGCATACTCAGGAAATCTCGAACGAGTTTTTGCGCTGATAAATTCGCTGGGGCTAACGATTAAATCGGTTCCGGCAAGATAGCGCCTCACAGCCTTCCTTCCGAACTGTGTCAGCAATTCGCCCCGCAGATTTAGTATGACACGAATTCGCGGATTCAAAGCTTTGATGATAGGAATAAATTGTGGGTAATTATAAAGATGTATAACATCGCATTTTTGTCGGCGGAGATCATACGCAACTTTGAAAGCATAGCTAAAAAAAAACAAGATGGACGTGTAAAAAGGCCTATTTACCCTGAAATGATTATTTCGGCACTTTTCCACCAATTTATCGAAGTATGTTGATACGCCCCTATAGTGCACTCCATGATAGTATTTATTTCTCTTTTGTAAAGCGAAAAGTCCGCAATATACAAGTACGTCACAATATTTAGCTAAGTGACTTGTTACCTGATGATTCCATATTCCCAATGAATTGTTGGGAAAAGGGTTCCACATAGGTGGAAAAATAAAACCTATTTTCATTAAAATCCTCCTCACTGCCTGTTGAACAGTTTACGTTCCCCCCTAATGTGCTTCTTATAATGTGTGAATTATACAATATACTAAACAGCCCCTATTGCGTCATCCATGCCAGTATTAACATACTTAGATAGGGCATAATTAATCGCCGCAAGCACGAATGTGTTCCATTTAGTAGCAAATTATACAAATACAGATGATATCTGAGAGACTGTTTTCAAAATCAATGTCAATAATAAAGTCCTTCATTATTCGAGTGATCGGCAGAGCCTTTTATAATGGCAATAATTCTTCTGACCACACGCCTCGGTTGCACCACAAGACTTCCAAAATATATGAATATTGCCTTACAGAATCTTGCAGGGCTGAACCGGAGGCCAAGTTTTTGTAATTCGGTCTTTTGATGCTGCCAGAATGCCCTGTTCCTTAATTGTTTTTGAATGCTGGATGCGAGAAAACTATAATAAGTGTCCATCATTTCATTCAAACGTATTTTGTGTTCTTTCTCATCCAGGTATTCCGGGCCGAATCGAATGCGATCACCAATCATAGATAGGTAAATCGTGCCAAGCTTTATGCTGTTTGTGCTCTGAGTCTCAGAGTGAACGCGAGTGTAGGACAGGAGTTGGTGAACAAACCCGAAGTCGCAATCCTTGAGCCACTGATAACACGCAGTGGTATCCGCATGCGGGCTGGTACCGGGGTAAAAATCGTTGTTGCGCCTGATCAAGTCGGACCGATATAATATGGAAGTAGGCGACCCAAATACATACGGGCCTCCCATCAGGGTTTCACGGCAGACTTGACTTCCGGATACTACCTTTGTTCCGTATTCAAGTCCTGAGTACATAACCTTTTTTCCGGCAATAGAATACGATCCCAGAATGCCTATTGATGGATTGGCTTCGGCTAATTCAACCATTTGCATCAGGCAGTCAGGGAATATCCAGTCATCTGCCGATACCACCTTACAGTACTTGCTCTTTGGGGAGATGGAGCGGAAGGCGATATTGTGATTTTCTATAACGCCGACAAACTTGTCGTTGCTATGAACCTGGATACGCGAATCTCGTTTGGCGTAGCTTAAGGCAACCTCCAAAGTACGATCTGTACTGCAATTATTTACAATTATATATTCAAAATTGGCGTATGTTTGCGCCAGAACGCTCTCAATGCACTCAGCAAGATAAACCCCCATATTGTAGACAGGCGTAACCACGCTAACCAATGGCTGAAGGTAGGTGTCCACGACATAAACTCCTTATGCTATATATTCTAAAGGACAACCAGTCTAAAAAACAATTTTTCGACAATAAAACGCCTCTGCATATCCGTGTGAAGCGTTGCTCTCAACCCCCCTTATCCTTAAGATCGACCGAAACGCGTCACCGGTGAACCAGTGATTATCGTGCTGGCTCTTAAAAACATCGAAAATATGTTTAATCTTCTGATCGCAAGTAGATTCATCCAGATGGACAAAGAAATTAGGACACCCTAAGTCTCCGTCGTATTTAAGTATTTCATATTCCAGTATAAGATGGTCCCTGAACGTATTCCAGGTCAGCTCGGAGATCAAACGATGATCCTGGTGTAAGTCCATTCGGTTATGGGTAAAAATCAGATCAGGATTGACCTCTCGCTTCAGATCCTCGAAATATTCCTTTATTGCGGCCCCTGCGTACGGGAAGAACCCGTCCCTGAAATTCTTAACTGAAATTCTTTTTTCTTTCGCGTCCGCCAGGAAAATAGCAGCACTTTCCTCTGCTTCCCTCTTCCGTATCTCATTTGCGCTAAAAACTACCCAGTAGAACGTTATTCTGCTGGAGGTTTCGAGCAGTCGGAGGACCGAACCTCCACACCCGATTTCAATGTCATCAGCGTGTGCCCCTAAGCACAACACTTTCAGGGGCGAGTCCAATTTTTCCGGAATCACTAGGCTCAGCATGGTTCGCACCTACTCCTTGTTCAAGGCTTTTCCACACTTCCCAGGGTGCATTACCCTGTTCGAACATGTCGTTTAATGCCTGCTGCTCTTTAAAGGTATCCATACAATGCCAGAATTTATCATATTTGTAACCAATGAGGTTATTTTCCTCGACCAATCGCTGAAATGGCTCTACCACGAGCTCTTCACCAGGCTTCATGTAGTTGAATATCGACTTCCTAAAAATGAAATATCCACCGTTTATAATAATATCTGTATTTCTTACGTCCCTTATGGTTTGTATAAGGTTGTTATCTTTAATAGAAACGACGTGAAAGCTTAACGATGGTTTAACGCAAATGAAGCACCCGGTTTTTCCGCTTTCAGTGAAATAGTTGATCATATCCGGCAGATGCAAGTCGGTTAAGGTGTCAGCATAGTTAGCCAGAAACATATCTTCGCCTTCAAGGTAGGGCTGAACAGCTTTCAGCCGTTCTCCAATATTGGATTTTAGACCAGTATCAATAAAGTCTATCGTCCAATCGGCTAATTCGCTTTTATTAGCTATTAGCTGGTTACCACTATTGGATATCCTGAAATTGTTGGAGATAAATTCATTATAATGTAGAAAGTAATCTTTTATTACATCAGCCTTATAACCCAGACATAAAATAAAATGCTTATGCCCAAAGTGTGCGTAGTATTTCATTATATGCCATAATATGGGCCGATACCCGATTTTGACCATTGGTTTTGGAACATTATTCGTTTCTCCGCCCAACCTCGTCCCTAAGCCTCCGCAAAACAATACTACCTTCATAACAATTCTCCTCAAAAAACCAGATTCATGACATCCTGCTTAAAACTTTCTCCGCAGCATTTTCGCCGCTCTTGAACGATTCGTCAGTCCACATGTACCCCCAGTCTCCGTACCGTCCGCAGTAAGCGATGCCGACATCATCGAGATAGCCATGGACTATATCGACTGCGGCCCCACGTTCGAGGTCGAAGATGATATTGGCATACGGCACCAGGGTGGCGTTACTGAACAGAACCCGGTCGTCCTCGCGCAAAAGGCCGCAGCGGCGGAGATCTGTGATGACGGGATCAATCCAGTCATCGGGTGACCCGGTCAAAGGCTTATACTTGTGAGAGAAGTAGACTTCCGCCTGGATACTCCCGGTGCCCGGGGGGACATTCCGGGCGGAAAGCATGCGCGGAAAGTGCAGGCGAGTAAAACAGATGTCTTCATCATAAAAATAGGTCATGTGGGCTTTGGAAAGGTCCTCGCGATCCACGCCAATGCTCACCAGCACGCACGTCGAGCAAGCCAGACGCCGAGAAGCGTCAAGGACGTCCTGCGGCACGCCACGTATCATGCGTACGAGATCCGGCAGCGGGACGGAGGAGACCAGGGCGTCGTATTGCACCTCGACGCCATTCGAGAAGATGAGCTGTCGCGCCCGGGGATCGAGTGATATCAGCTCATGATCGAGTTCCAGCTTTCCCAGGGGGACGAACTTTTTCAAATAGGATACGAAGCCGCCTTCGGTTGGGTAGCGAAAATGAGTAATGTAGTGAACGTGCGGAGCTGACGGCGAGAGGGCGCCGCGCAGCACCTCTTCGAGGCTCGGCCGGTAGATGCGTGGGCCCAGCCAATCGGTAGTCATGTTGTCGGCGGTGGTGAGGTGATACTTTCGAGTGTACTGCATGAGAAAAAGCTCGGCCAACGTTTGACCGAAGCTCGATAGCAGCCAGTCCGCGTAATTCCTTATGGGCCTCTCGGCCGCATGGCTCTCATCCACGAAGTCGGCAATGACCTTGACAATGATGTCTTCCGGAAGTCCGTGCAGGTGGGTCTGTACGGGATGCTGGGGCCAGTAACCACGCCAGTAGTTGTTCAGGTAGATCTGCACCATCTCGTATTGCTGATCCACGCTGTCAGCCAACAATTCCTGTATGCGTTTATCATCGGTGAAAGAAACATGCGGTCCATCGTCAAAAATAAAATCCAGATCATTCTTGAATGACGCAGTATGGCCGCCATAGTAGTGGTTCTTGTCATAGATCACAGGCCTGATGCCCTCCGCGTGGAGCCTGTAAGCAGCACCAAGCCCAGCCATTCCGCTTCCCAGGACAGCGATGTTCGGCATAAAGAGTTTCTCCTGATTGTTCTGCTGCGCTTTTTCACCGCTCGTCGCGTGCCACGCAGAGCAGCAAGCCTGCCATGCAGGTGATAACCGGACCGGTTTGGCGTTAGTTGTTTAAGAGCGCCTCATACCTTTGAATTTGAGTTAAAGTGAGGCGCCGAAGATCGTCCCCTGCCTGGAAAGCGCGGTACCATTCGACAATCCAGTCAAGAGCCTGATTTAAAGGAAGCACCGGGTGCCATTCCAGGTACGCCGCCGCTTTGGACGTGTCCAACCTGAGATAATTCGACTCCCGCGGGTGCACCGCGGCATCTTTATTCCACGAGGCGCCGATACCCCAAGAGCGTGCCAATTCGTCAGCAATCCAGGATACAGTCCTGGCGTCCGCTTCGGCTGGACCGAAGTTCCAGGCCGAAGCAAACCGGCCGGGATCCTCGGCGAGTCTTTCAGCGAGAATGAGGTATCCGCGCAGCGCCTCCAGGACGAACTGCCATGGCCGAATGGCGGAAGGGCTTCGGATAAGGCAGAGTTGGCCTGCAAGAAACGCCCTGATGAGGTCGGGAATAAGTTGGTCACTAGTCCAATCGCCACCTCCAATTACGTTACCCGCTCTGGCGCTTGCAACTGCAATTTTGTGGTGTCCGACATCTTCTGCGCGGAAATAGGAATCGCGAAACGCCGACGTAACCATCTCGGCACAACCTTTACTATTTGAATACGGGTCGTGCCCCCCAAGAGGGTCGCTTTCCCTGTACCCCCAAACCCATTCCCTGTTTTCATAGCATTTGTCGCTCGTGACGTTTACCACGACACAAGGCTGTCCGAGTTGCCGCAGCGCCTCCAGGAGATGAACAGTACCCATGACGTTGGAGGAATATGTTTCGATTGGCTCTTCGTAGCCGCGACGCACGACCGACTGTGCAGCCATGTGGATAACAACGTCGGGACGGCACTCGGCTATCGCCGACTTGAGACGCGGGAAGTCGCGAATGTCCGCGCAAATGGAGCGCACGGCGCCTGCGACCTCCGCCTGATGGAACAGGCTCGGCCGGGTCGGAGGATCAAGAGCGTATCCTGTCACACCGGCTCCGAGTGCATGAAGCCACAGCGAAAGCCAGCTTCCCTTGAACCCTGTATGTCCGGTGAGGAACACGCGGCGTCCCTTCCAGAACGAACTGTCAGGCATACTTGATTATTCCTTCCTCCTCGATTACCTGGTCATTTACCGCTGACGATTACTTAACGTGACCTTTTGGGAATTAACGGGGTGAGAGTCTTTGCCAACCTCACTTCTCCACCGGCCACCGCGCTCTCTGTTCCTCCCAGAGCGCGTCGACAATCGGGCGACTGCCGGGTAGCTCCACGTCATCGAACGAGAGCACATCATCCTTCGGAACATCTCTACGCAACACACAGTCATCCGAAAGGCTCATCGGCAGAGCTGAGATGGCGCGAGCCTCGGCGACGTTATCGATGACCCCATAAGTACAAAACCCTCCACCACCATCGATTCGCTCGCCGGCTTTCAAATCGCGTTTTGCAGCGGTCAGTACTTCGCAGACGGGACCCGCCAGAGGGGCGACGGTAGGATCGCTTAGGATGACCGCTCGACCGATGGTAGAGGCAATTTGAATGTAGGGCAGATGATACGGCGTGAAGAAGGCGAAGAACGGGCCATCGCCCAGCCTGTAGTACGTTAGCTGAGCCCTCTTTAACGGCGATTCCTCATGAACGATGACAAAGGCGCCGGTGTACGGCTCCGCGCCCAGCGAGTAGTCAACGAGGCCGGCGCCAAGCATTTGATCGGCCGGCAACAGTTGCGCCAACTCTCGGACGTGCTTTACGGCATGGCCGTACATGCCGCGGCGGCCGGCATGGAACCCGGAAGCATTGGCAAGGACCGTCAGTTCCATCGACAGTTTCGTACCATCGGCAAACCCGGTTACCTTCCTGGCATCCTGGTCATACTTCTCGGCCCATGCCCGCTGGGTCTCGGGGGTCCGATAGTGATCTATCATGCCTTTGACATTGCCCGCCGCCACGGGTCGGAGCCCCATAGATCGGAGATAGCGAATAAGTGTCATCGCCACGCCCGGTTCATCTCCGTCCGTATTCGTGAACACCACCCCGGCCCGGTCAGCCTTCTCTTTAAGAATCGGTCCGAGCAGGGAATCGAGTTCGCAGTTCACCAGGACAACGTGCTTGCCATGATCGAACGCATCAAGCACCACACGAGTTGCAGGCTCGACGGTACCCGTCACTTCCACAAGAATGTCAATGGCGTCGCAGGCATTCAGCACCGATGGATCCACAGTCAGAGCAACTAATCCACGGTCTATTACCGCTTCCGCTTCACGAGCAGACCCCACACGGCTCCACTCTGAGATGCCGGCCTCACGTAGTGCCCGTTCAGCGTGCTCCGGCGTCCGATTCGCGATCGCGGCGAGGCGAATCCCCGGTACGGGTGTTCCGAGCTGCATTGCGATGGCGCGGCCCGTAGCACCTGCCCCCACCATCCCGACTCGGATCGGATGCCCCTTGGCTTCGCGCTCGCGAAGAGCCGTATCAACATTCATTTCACTTTACCTCCTTCCGCTCTGCGAGCGGCCAGTTGCGATCTTGTTCGGAAACCATCGCGGCAACCAACGGCCATTGAATGTCAAACGCCGGATCGTCGAAGCGCACACCGCGCACCGAGCCAGGATTGTAGAATCCCGAGGCCATATAGTAGATCTCCGTATATTTCTCAAGTGTCTGGTATCCGTGCGCACAGTGCTCCGGCACATACAGCATTCGACCATTCTCCGCACTCAACTCTACTCCGTGCCATTGGCCATATGATGGCGACTCCGGCCTGAGGTCGAGGGCCACATCGAAGATGACCCCCCTGGTGCAACGCACCAGCTTGGCCTCTAACGCAGGCGCCACCTGTAAGTGCATACCTCGAACCGTCCCCTTGCGTATGCTCGATCCCATGTTCGCCTGGACAGGTACGAAGTCCAAACCGTGATCCGCAAACTCCCGGGCGCACCACGCCCGCATAAACCGGCCACGATCGTCTTCATGTGGATCGGGATCGATTATCCATGCACCAGCGATGTCCGTCTTGGTGAAGCGCATGCAGTTATCCTCTCGTCCCAGGGGGCATGCCAATCCTGTGCAGCTCCCGGATTATGATGCACGCAACCGGTTAATCGCGTGCATATGCAGACCATGATATGCAATGTTCGCAAAATCTATGCGGACAAATTCCACGCTCAATCGGCACCAGGCTCTTTCGCAACCCGATACTTGATTATTCTTGCGGGATTACCTGCGGCTATCGCAAAATCGGGAATGGGTTTCACAACAACCGCTCCGAGGCCAATCACGCATTTCTTCCCGACGTCCGCGCCTATGATCGCACCGCTGCCGATCCAGGTATCCTGCCCGATAGTGACCTTAGAGAATTCCCCAGGCTGGTCTTTTATCGGAACGTCGAGGTTTTCGAACCCGTGCTGTCTCAAGCCGCTTATGATGTGCACGCCGCTTGCTATAACGCAGTCCTCGGCCAATATCGGCATATCCGATATCGCATCCTCTGCCCAGGTATACACCGTCGCCGATCCTCACCCGCGGATCTGAAAATGTCGTACCGAAGCTTATGCAGCAATCCTTTAAGCTCAATCCGGTAACCCACTGAAGATAAGCCCGGCGAAACCACTCTCCTGAAAGTCCAGGCACAATGGAGACCCACTGTGAGAGCATCCCGAATGCCTTGCGATTTCCTACTATTATCGCTTCTAGTCGATAGAACATATAAGGAGGCGATGCAATAATCCGCATAAACGCAGATATAAATAATCTTAGAAGTTTTTTCATCCGTCACTTATTTTTTACGAAACCAGGTGGCTCCTGATTGCGAAATCGGTTGGCAACATATTGAACTCAAAAAGCTCATTCGGATAACCGCAATAATGCACTAATTGCGAAATGATAAGTGACTAAGGCAAGTTGTCTTCGGAATTGACTCTAATGTCGTGAAATAGATCTCAGATTGTGCGTTTTAGGTCATTGCCGATCTGTAAATTAATGACTCGATATGACTGGAGAGCAAAGGTGCTTATTTCCTCCAGCTTATCGACTGCCCATTTTTTAATTAACGTTACCATACGTAGTCCATTTATCACCCTTCAGGTCAGAGAAATTGCCAAATGCCCTCATCATCCCTAATCGCCCGTCGAAGCGCCCCCCCTTTCTTTCCGTGGACGTGGTATTCAGTGGAATCGACATTCGACGATAAATCGGCGCATTAGATTGCCAGGGCTTCTTGATAGATTTGAAACATTCTGATATTTCTTTCATTAAAGCTGAATTTTGTTCTTGCGATTGCGAGTCCAGCTCTTCCAAATTTTTCCCTCAATTCGGATGATTCTATCAATTGGCATAGGTAGTTGAACAAATTATCCGTTACATGATGTCGGAAATTATCTGGTATTTTGTCAACTACATATCCCTTAAAAAACTTATCGCATGGATATTGACTGGTATCAATAAGAAAACCGGACTTATTGTGTTCAATCATTTCAGATATTGCAAATTGGTTCGTTGCTATAACGGGAATTCCGAACGCCATAGCTTCGAGAATCGAATATCCAAATGCCTCAGCGTAGGTTGGCAACAGATAAATGTCGGTCTTGGGAAGAATAGTATTAATAAGTACGTCCCTTGGGATACGTCCATAAGACACTATCCCTTTATTGTTGTTAATTTTTTCCAGATATTCCGCTTTTAGAAAGGCATTTCTCGTATTAAAATCTATTTTTTCGTCGCAGCATAATATCAATTTAATTGCTGGATAGATACGCTGGGCACGCTCAAATGCGCCTATTACGTTTACGCCACCTTTTCTAAAAAAGTCACCGCTAAACAGAATGTGTACGTCATCTTTATTGCTAAACTGAATCAAGCCATCAACCACTTCCCTAACCGCGGGGTATACAACGGTGCTCTTTTCCATAATACCACCACACTGAATTCCACCGTACGTTCGGAGTGTGTTCACTCCAGCCTCGCTCCAAAATATCAGCTTCTTGAAATTGTCTTTCAATAGGAGATTATTGAGGTAATCAACCCTAATTTTTTTAGGTAACGGCCACCCCAAAAAGTTAAAAGCCGTAGCCGCCTGGAAGTTTTCCGCATAATAGATCCATCTGTTGGTCGTAAACACAGGGCTCAGTATGGCCTCTATAAGATCGTGTTCCTTACTTTCGTAATGTCCAAGGTAACCCTTGATAGGGCTTCGAATAAATTTGTTCGACAAAGGGAGAGGCTTGACAAAGGAATATTTTACGCCGGGAGGAGGATATTTACTGAGCTCTACAGCCATTCCATGTTGCTCTGTGAATCCAACACGAAGCTGCCCGCTTGAGCCCTGCAGGTGTGCTGTTTCTTGATTTGTTAACGGCATGGGAACTCTCCATAACACATGAGTCAGCCTTTCTTGGCTCAAGCTTCAGGAACTCCGGCTTTCGTCGAGATGACGCAACCGATGGCTCTTTGCGACGCTCGGGCTCTGCACGCCGACACCTGAGGTCTACCGCCCAAGCGGTGCCGCGGCGATCTCGAGTGCCACCTCTGAGGCCAACAGCTTAATTAGCCATGAAACGGCAGGCCTGGCATCTCCGAAGTCACTATATTTTGCTGGAACGATTAGAAGTATGAAGACGTGGAGGCCGGTGTGGGCTTCTCACCTTGTCGCGGCATTCCTTTGTAGATCAACACTTTTTGAAGTGCATGGCAACCGTGCCTGCCTTCCAATCCCTGCACTATTCACCCCTCACCGCCGCCCCTGAAAGCTGGAGCAGCAGTGAAGAGTGAAAATCTCTGGTCGGTGAAATATCGAGTTTTAGTATCCGGTATTTAACACCGGTCTATCAATTTACTATCTGCGGCTTGGGCGGCGGCGGCGGCGGCTGTGTGAAAGTCACAGTCACCGTGCAGTTGCCCGTTATGGCGTTGGTCGTGTAAGTGGTGCCCGATAAGGTCCCTCCACAAGTGCCCCCCGCAGAAGCGTCATAACCGGAAGCAGGCGTGACTGTAAATTGCTGGGTAGCGCCACTGTTTACTTGAACCGATCCTGACGGACTGATACTGCCGTTGGAACCTGCAGACGCTGTTATTGTGTACTGTGTGCCTGCCGCGGGCGGAGTTATCTGGTACACCTCAATGATCGGCAGGGAGGTGGACTGTTGGCCCATATATAGGGACACATAGAGCTTTCCGCTTACAGGGTCGTAGGTCCCGGAGGTCAAGTTGCCGCTCTGCGCCTGATTAGCCAGCGCGTTGAAGGGATCATTGAGTGTCCAGGTGGCGTAAGGGTACAAATCCCACGGTTTGAGATAACCCAGCTTCACGGCGGTCAGGTTGTTCCTGGTAGTAACTCCAGTGTAGCCCGATGCAGTCGAGGGCATGCTGGCCACACTGTTACCCGGCGAATTGTTGCCGGAGGAGTCCCCGACATCGTATGCCCAAACATAGCTCATGTAAGGCCATGCCGTGTTGCCATGTCCGCCTCCATTTGCTGCCAAGCCCACGGGATCATAACAACAATCCCACGTTCCCCGGGAGTTGCCACCGCAAGTGGAGTTCGCAGACCCGCAAGTCGGAATTCCCGAACCGCTGGGGGGGGTGGCCATGCACGCCTCGCTACAATTGGAGGTGTATTCTCCGTAACAGTTTACACCGGAAGTCGCCATAGCCGGACACGCGAGGCCAGGCCCACCAACCCCGTGGGTTCCCATCACGAGAACGCTTTGGCTGCTGGGCGGGAAAGCTATGGCGCTGAACGCATCAGCCTCCGAGGTATATTGGTTGACTACAGAACCCCATGCCCCAAGAGTCTGATGATTTTCAGGATAGCTGACCAGAGCGCCGGCGTTTACAGACGAAGGGAATGCGTTTACCGCCGCAAAATTGGCCGGGTTGAATGCTGTTAAGGCGGGCCCATCCGATGTGCGGGATATTTGGGACATACCCGCGGGATTGGCCCCGACGAGCATCGTTCCACCTAGCTGAGACTGGTATGCTGACGGTATCGAAGCAAGAGCCCCACTGGTGAGGTCGCCGGTGTTGCCGGGAAAATTGCTGCCGATGTTCAGGCCGTACATCCCTGAATAGCTGGAACCGGATAGAGGGGATGATGTCGTGTCGGTATGCGAGAATAATGGTAGAACACTCAAACCAGCCCCCGCAGACCCGGAAGCCTGCTCAAGTTTGTCATAGAAGCAGAAGCTCGTGCCGTACACCGTTCCTGAGCTGTTTACATATAGGCCACCAATACCCCACCCGTTAGCGCAGTTGCTGCTCTCATTTGCACCACCGCTGCCCACGTTAGTATATTTGCCCTGGGATATGTCCCAAAGGTACGGACTGCTGTTGTTTGGCGACACAAAGCCCGCTGTACTGGAAGAGGTAAAACCCGAGGTACTGCTGCCGGTGTAGAGATTCGCACTGGTTGGTATTGAAATTTCCGCCACGTAAAGACCGTTGGTGTTTTGTCCTGACAATCCTTCTATAAGCAGCGAACCGGCGCCACCGTTGCCGTTGGGATTGAACCCTATGGCATGCCCGCCATAGTAAGTCTCAACCTGACCATACGATCCAGAACCTGGAACCAGGAACGCCCCGAGGTATTTTACGTTGCTCGATTGAATAAGCTGATTTGAAGAAGTCTGACTAAATGTAGCAGTTACGGTACAAGCAGCTGTTATGGCATTAGTAGTATATACTGTGCCGGCTAAAGAGCCGCCGCAAGTTCCTCCTACCGAGGCGGTATATCCGGAATTTGGCGTAACAGTAAATGTTTGAGTACCACCACTATTTACTTGAACCGATCCAGATGGACTGATACTGCCACCTGAACCCGCACTGGGTGTGATTGTATACTGAGTCTTCGATGAAGCGCTAAAGTTTGCCGCGATCGTGTGGTTGCCCCCGACATTGGCAAACGTATAGCTGGTGACTGCGCCTACCGAGGCCCCGTCAACCTGCACAGATGATACCTGATAGCCTGAACTCGGAGTGATTGTAAAGCTTTGGCTCGCCCCGGCGTTCAACATTACGGCGGTGGAAGGAGAGATCGCCCCGTTGGCACCCGCAGTGGGTGTGATAGTATAAGTGATCGGGGCAAATGTCGCAGAGATTGTGTGGTTCGCTGTGACATTAGAAAACGTGTAGCTGGAGACAGCGCTGAGCGAGGCCCCATCCACAGTGACACTTGAAACCTGATATCCACTGTTTGAGGTGATAGTAAAGGCTTGACTTCCCCCCGATGTGACGGTCGTCGTACCCGGGGCTACGGTCCCGTTGGCGGCCTGGGTCACTGTGATGGCGTATGTCGGAATTGCACTGAAAGTGGCCGAGATCGTATGATTCGCTGTGACACCGGAAAACGTGTAGCTCCCCGTCGCGCCAATCGACACGCCGTCGATTTGTACGGATGCCACCTGGTACCCCGTGTTCGGCGTGATTGTGTAAGTCTGGTTTGCCCCATTGTTAACCGCAGTAGACCCTGAAGGGCTGACGCTCCCATTTGATCCCGCAGTGGCTGTAATCGAGTACTGCGCTTGATTGAAAGTGGCAGCCACCGTGCAGTTGGACGTTATGGCGCTAGTCGTGTACGTGGTGCCCGATAAAGTCCCGCCACAAGACCCCCCCACGGAAGCCTGGTAACCGGAAGCAGGCGTGACAGTGAATTGCTGGGTAGCGCCACTGTTTACCACGGTCGAACTGGATGGGCTGATACTACCGTTAGCACCCGCGCTGGGTGTGATCGTGTATTGCGTAGAACCGCCCCCGAAAGCCGCAACGGTGCAATCCGCCGTTATCGCCCCAGTGGTAAAGGCCACAGATGCAGAGTTAGGATAAAGTTTATTGGTTACGGAGCCTCCGCATGAGCTTGTTACCGTAGCCGTAGTTGTTGGTGAATTGGGTATGACATAAAAAAGTTTTGTCTCGCCGCTATTGACAGGAACCGGCCCCGAAGGCCAGATCGTCCCGCTCGACCCTGCGCTGGCTGTTACCGTATGCTGTGTCGGTGAAGGATCATTGACTTGGTAGACGTAGATTTCTGTAACTGTTCCGGAGACGGGATACTGAGGAGAGCTGCCATATTGCACGGCGATGTAGATTCTCTGGTTTGTAGAGTCGTATGTAACCCCTGCTATTTGGTACACATTCATGGGCCCGGAGTACCCATTCGGCGTAGAGGCGTTACCAACCCCGGTAGGAAGTGGATAAGAAAGGCCGGGGAACTGGAAAGGATACCATGCGGGTTGAATACCGTCCTGTGCGCCTCCTTGTGCAACGGAGCCAAGCTGGCTTCTGCTGTATATCATCCAGGGCGTTTCCTGAGCTACGTTTATTACCTGGGAAGTCTGATACCATTCAGACCCGGTGCCCACATTCGGTATGACAAGAAGACCCTCCTTGTTTTTCGTCTGTATATATACGCCCCCCTGCCATATGGAGTCATTAGATCCCCAATAGGCGTAACCCGGTATTGGATGTTTTGTCGCGATTGCCTTGGAAGGAACATTATTAGGATAACCAGCTAGCTGCCGAGACTGAACTGTAGTGGAATACCCTTGCCAGTAGAAAGTCTCGTCGCCGGAAAAGTAGTCTGTCTGACCGTTCGAACAGGTCGTGTTATCAGGGTCATCTAAATCAGTCCAGATGGAAGTCAAAACATCGTCTTCCCGCCAGGCTCGTTGGTGTGCAGGCGGCGAACCGGATGTCCACGCTTGGCTGGTTGATGCTCCATAACCTACAAGCGGGGTGTTCGGGAGACAGTATGCATTGGCTGAGCTGGAACAATCAGTACTCGAACTGCTGGTTCCAGTTCCAGAAGTTGGAGGGGCAAATGCCGTGAGCGCGGGCCCAAAGCTCCCGGGGCCGAAATTAATTATGCTTTGGTATCCACCAAAACCTGCCGCCAAGCGCTTGTTGGCGTCGCTATTAGTACCATCTCCACTAAGATATTGCTGGACAAAATCAGGAGGCAGGGCGGTAACTCCGAAATTGGACTGTTTGAAACTTCGGTTGAGGTATCCCCAACGCCCCCCCGCATCGGTCGTTTTGCCAGTGGAGTCATTCAGTGTAATATAGCCCAGGCTCGGGACGTAAGGATCACCACCGGCGACATAATTACCACTCGACGAATAATACAGCCTTGAATCTACAGCATCCCAAAAAAGTCCGTTGGTAATGCTGTTCTGATTAACGAAGTTAACACCTCCATTGGTAGAGTACCAGTCCTTATAAAGAGTAGCAACGGGACCCGGATAAGTGGTGGAGGGCGTGGGAACTATCACCTCGTAGAGAGGTTGATCTCCACCAAGGCCGCCAGAAAGCCCCGTAGAAAACAGGTGCACTTGACCTCCATAGATACGTGTGGCAAGCCCGGTGCCATAGGTGGAATTCTCCGTACCGGGCATCTGAAAGCAGCCAACGTAGCTGAAATCACTGGGCGTAATGGTCGCGCGCTGGGCGAGGGCCGCCGAAGAATAAAAGGATATCGCCATAATTAGTAGAATAAATAATTTCTTCATGCTCTAGTCTCCCACTTTCTCTATAAATGATACAGGATATTACTTCCAAGATATTGCTTCCCGACTACTCCTGGAGTAGCCTAAGGCACTAATATCTCAGCGAAAGGGCATCTACTGCCGGACAGCAGGATACAAGGGACAGAGCCTTTACACACAAGAACCATCCAAACCGATTTTCGCACATGGATTTGCTTCTCCTCTTCGTATGCACCCATGAAATGGGCTTTCGTTTCCGCCAAGTTGGTTTGTTCAAGTGCAAGATGCATAGAGCGAGCCAACTCGATAACGATGACATCGTAAAAGGAAAAGGACGAGATTGCCCAATTGCTAACGCCGGCAACCCGCGTTCGTTATGTCACTTTTCAGTCATGAATTACCATTAAGAAATTCAAAGGAAAATCAGACTGAATGTACCGGAAAAGGCTTTTCAACCCGGCTGTCTGCGGCCAATCAGTACCCCGTAGCCGTTAGAATACTCAGTGCAGGGAAAAGCCTACACGTGGTGTAGGAAAGCAGACACAGACGTGTAATCTCACCACAGAGACAGAAGAAAATAAAACGGGCATGCAGGAAAGAATGTCAGCAGGATGGGACTTGGGCCTCTTAGTTTTGTCTGTTCGTCGATTAACTGGTTTTCTCCGCAGCCTCTGTGGCTTTGCG
>CAWGZP010000114.1:0-20445 GCA_963826655.1 uncultured delta proteobacterium | reverse complement strand
CTCCGAATTCTTACCTTGTATCTCGATACCCGCTCCTTCTCCCAAATCCACCCGTGGCACCATGGGGCGGGCGATTTCATCGTGAACCGGCGGCAGAGTTCTCCGAGCCTCAGGCTGATAACCGTTCGGGGCTACCGCTCCCTGCTGGCGGCAAAATCCAACCGCAGCGACAAGATGCTGGGATCGCTTCACTTTTTCGTGAACCTGGGCATAAGAATGAGAATCGACAGGCTGGATGGAACCGGCGATCTCGCCTGGGCGGGACCTCAGAGTCTGGCCGGAGTAATCCGCGGATTTACGGAAGCATGGGAAGCCAGGTCATCTGAAGAGCGCGATTTGCCTGAAGCCCGCGAAATTTTTTCCCTGTTCCTGGGCCTTTCACCGGATGAGAGGCTGGCGTTTGCCCAAACGGCCGCGCAAGACGGGCAGGTTGAATCGGGTGAAGGCGATTTTTTATTCTCCCACCTCCCCGGCCACGTGGCCGAACTTTCGGAGGAGATGAGGCGGTTTTAAGTTTTTAGTTTTTGAGACGACGAACAGGAGTGAAAATGGTCGATCTGCCGCACATCGATTACTCGTTGATGGATACGCCGGAGATGACCCTGCTCATCTTCCATCCAAGGCCTGAACCGCGCAGGTTCTCGGCTACCGGCGCAAAAGAGATCCTGATTCCGGTTGACGAACATATCTCCATCGGCGCATGGTTCCACCTTGCAGCCGGAGAAGGGCCGAATATCCTTTTCTTCCATGGCAACGGAGAAATCGCAGCCGATTACGAAGACCTTGGCCCAATCTACAACCGCATGGGCATAAATTTTCTGGCTGCGGACTACCGGGGATATGGCCGCTCAGGGGGGCAGCCGACGGTGAGTTCGATGATGCGGGACTGCCACACCATTTACGGTTTTACCAGGAAATGGCTGAAGGATAATGGCTACAGCGGGCCGTTCATCGTCATGGGCAGGTCTTTGGGAAGCGCCTCGGCCCTGGAACTGGCCTCCAGGTATGCGGAAGAGATAGACGGTCTCATAATCGAAAGCGGGTTCGCCCTGGCCGGACCTTTGCTGCGGTTGCTCGGAGTCGACCTGGGCAATTTGAACTTTACTGAAAGCAAAGGTTTCCAAAACATCGATAAGATAAAACGATTCCACAGACCGGTATTGATCATTCACGCCGAGTTTGACCACATCATTCCCTATTCCGACGCGATGCTGTTTTACTCGCAGTCTCCATCGCCGGACAAGTCGCTTTTGAAGGTCCCCGGTGCAAATCACAACGACATTTTTTCCAGGGGCCTCAGGGAATATATGTCTGCCGTCAAGTCTTTCGCCGGGCGCCTGAAGCTCTAGAAAGAAAGACCCGCTTCCGGGTGGGAAGCGGGTCTTTCTGAACAGCGATATCATTGCGCCCCTGCGGGACTTTGGACTTGCGTTATTGAGGAATGTTGCCGTGTTTCTTGGGCGGAAGCGTCTGGCGTTTGTTGGAGATCACGCTGAAGGCTTCGATCAGGCGCGCCCTGCTCTCGGAGGGCATGATCACACCGTCTATATAGCCGCGGGACGCCGCGATATAGGGGTTACAGAGCGCCTTGTTGTAGTCGTCGATCATTTCCTTGCGCTTGGCTACCGGGTCGGCGGCTTCCTTGATCTCTTTGCGGAAAATGACGTTTGCCGCGCCTTGAGCGCCCATGACCGCGATTTCGGCCGTTGGCCACGCAAAGGAGAAATCGGCGCGAAGGTCGCTCGAACACATTGCCAGGTATGATCCGCCATAATCTTTACGGAGGGCCAGAGTAATTTTGGGGACAGTGGCTTCCGAGTAGCACCAGAGCAGCTTTGCGCCGTGACGAATGATGCCGCCCCATTCCTGCTGTTTCCCGGGCAAATAACCGGGAACGTCTACGATGGTAAGCATCGGGATATTGAAGCAGTCGCATGTGCGGATGAAACGCGTCGCCTTATCGGATGAGTCGATGTCGAGGCATCCGGCGAGAACCTTAGGCTGGTTGGCTATGATGCCGATCGTCCTTCCGTTCAGGCGGGCGAAGGCGACAATCATATTCTGTGCGAAATACTTGTGTACCTCCAGGAATTCCCCATTATCAACAATCGAGCGGATCACGTCCTTCATATCATAGGCGCCCATCGAGGCTTCAGGGATGATGGTGTCCAGTTCGGGGCACAAACGAGTGGGATCGTCGCCGGTATCCAGGTATGGAGGGTCCTCCATATTGTTGTCAGGAAAATAGCCGAGCAGTTTCTTAATTTCGTCTATACAGTCAGCGTCGCTTTCGGCCGCGAACTGCGCCACGCCGCTCTTGGAGTTGTGAGCCATGGCCCCGCCGAGTTCTTCCTGGGTGACTATTTCGCCCAGGACCGACTTGATGACATCGGGACCGGTAATGAACATCATCGCCGACCCCTTGACCATCCAAATGAAGTCGGTCATTGCCGGCGAGTAAACGGCGCCACCGGCGCATGGGCCCATTATTGCGGAAAGCTGGGGGATGACTCCCGAGGAGATTGCGTTGCGGTAGAATATCTGGCCGTAACCGGAGAGCGAATCTACGCCTTCCTGGATACGAGCGCCGCCCGAGTCGCAAAAGCCAACGTTTGGCTTGCCGGCTCGAAGCGAGAGGTCCATCACCTTGACTATTTTTTTGGCGTGCATTTCGCCGAGGCTGCCCGCGCGGGCCGTGAAATCCTGAGCAAACGCGAAAACCTCACGTCCATTTACATTTCCAAAACCGGTGATGACTCCATCGGCGGGAACATCGACTTTATCGATCCCAAAAAGAGTTCCCCGGTGTTTAACAAACATGTCAAGTTCACGAAAGGTCCCGGGATCAAAGAAGTAATTCAAACGGTCACGGGCCGTCATCTTCCCGCGTTCAAGCTGCTGGGTCACGGCCTTGGGGCCGCCCATCTCCTTGATCTTTGCTTCCTTCTCACGCAGTTCTTTGAGTTTGTCCGCAACTACTCCCATATCAGCTACTCCTCCATGTCAACTTTGAATAGAACGCAAGATTCGCTTTCCTTGACAACAATTGAGTGAGCCATTCTATCGTCTTGAAGGCCCATGTCAAGGCCTTTCCAGGCTTGATAGTCCAAATATTCACATATCGGCGCGAGCTATTGCGCACGCGCAGGACCGCAAATTCGAATCGGCCGACCAGGGCGCCCTTGCTTGGCAATGCTGACTTGCTATATTTTTCACTTCTTAAACTCAATTGGAATTTTTTGCTATTGTTTTTTCGTAAGCGTTCGTCAGGGGTCTTCTTCCAGCTTCCTGCGCCGTCAGAATTTGCTTCCGTACGGAACATGGACCGGATTGACCCCGGAGTCGCGCGCCCGCTGCCAGAGGATGCGACTCTGCTGCCGCCTTTCGTCGTCGTCTCTCAGGATGAAATGGACGGCGCTCTCGAACTCTACCATGAATTCGATATCGGCCGGTCGATCGCATAAGACCGCCTCGAACCCCGCCACCTGAAACTCTGCCGGCGTTATGATAACGGGTTCGGCTGGGGGCTTCCCGCCCGTCTCCAGGACGATGTGCGGAATAAAGCTCGCCTGTGAGTATGTCCAGAGCAACTGGTCGATCGACTGCGCCTCGCGGATGGAATCGACCAGGATCCTTACCCGCTTTCTCTCCATATAGAACCGCTCGGTCCAGCGGCAAAGAAGCTCCCTTTGCTCCGCGACCGTGGTCTCAACAAAATAGATAGTCATATGCGACTTCCCGCCAAATCGGAGTTCGGATTTCATCTTCGGTTGATATCGGCAATACCCCTGCAAAGGACTCTTTTAACACAAAAGCGGTTGCAACGATGTCATATATTACAGTATACTGAATTAGATCACTATGTTATCCTGGAATATGGCTCGAAGAAATCGAACCCTTGATCGAAGCTCTATCGTGCAGTCTGCATGGGAGCAGGAGGTAATCGCAATGGCCTGCAAACGAATGATAATCGCTATTCTGCTAGTCCTGCTTGCGGCAACGGCAAACCCGGCGCTGGCAGGAGGTGGAGGTGGTGGTGGAGGTGGCGGTGGATTCGGGGGCACCCCCGTGGATCTTCTTTTGCCCGACCCACCGACGGGTGTAACCGCAACAGCGGGCAACGGCGAGGCGACAGTCAGCTTCAATCTCCCGAAATCGGACGGAGGAAACGCCATAACCGGCTACACGGTGGTATCGCACCCCAGGGGCATGAAAGCCTCAGGCAAACAAAGCCCAATAACCGTCGGGGGACTGGCCAACGGGAAAAAATATACCTTTACGGTAAGAGCCACCAATTCCGTGGGAACGGGGCTCGATTCGCAACCTTCCAACTGCGTTACTCCGGGGGCCGAATGAAACCCTCCAAATCCCCCTGCCCTGTCCCTGGGAAAAGGGGGATTTGGAATCCCTGAGAAAAGGGGTTTTTTCACCGGAAAACGTGGGCTTCATAATCAGGAACCTGTTGCACGCGAAGACACGGAGAAAGGGAAAAAACGGAGGACTGCAAGGCGAATTGCTTGACGGGGCTTCCACGGGTCTCATCCCGGAGTTATGGCCTCAGCACACAAGGTGCCGGATTGCCATCTATTTTCTTTTCTTCCCATTTTCTTTTCTTCGCGGTTTGCGTGAGATTTTCCATGCCCCGCTAATACGTTGACAATCTACCGGTTCAAGACCTTGCGAATGGTCGCGGCGAAACTTGCGACGCCATAAGGTTTTGTGACCAGTTCGCTGATCCCTGTTTCCCGCGCCTGTTTTTCGTCCATAAGCTCACTGTAGCCTGTGCACAAAATGATCGGGACGCCGGGCCGGATTGTCATTATTTCCCTGGCCAGTTGATCGCCTCTGAGATTGGGCATGGTCATGTCCGTGATGACAAGGGCGAACCCCTGCGGGTCGGCCCGGAAGGCCTCCAGTGCCTTGAGACTGTCCGTTTCGGCCACTACTGTGTAGCCCAGAGACTCAAGGATTTCCCGCGCCATCTCGACTAGAGTTTCCTCGTCGTCGACGAAAAGTATTCGCTCGGAACCGCTTTGAAAAAAATCGCATGTTTTGCCCTGCTCCGGGACATGTATTTCCAGGGCCGGGAAAAAGACGTTGAAGGATGCTCCCCTGCCAGGCTCGCTTTCAACGGTTATCGCGCCGCCGTACGCCTTGACTATCCCCTGGACCACCGAAAGCCCGAGCCCTGTTCCTTCGCCGACCCCCTTGGTTGTGAAGAAGGGGTCGAAGATCCTTTCCATGACTACCGAATCGATGCCTTGACCGGTATCCTTTACCGAAAGACAAACATAAGGCCCCGCTTCCAGGTCGGGGTAAAGGGAATCGTCAACGATCATATCCCTCAGACTGACGCTCAAAACACCGCCCCTGGCCCGCATGGAATGAGCGGCATTGGTGCAAAGATTCATGAACACCTGGTGTATCTCAGTCGGATCGGCCAAAATTACGCCTCTATCCGGACCCATCGCAATATCCTGGCGAATTTCGATGGTTGCTGGCAGCGAAGGATGCAGGAGCTTTAGTGCTTCCGCGACAATCGAGTCGATGCGAAGGGGCTGCCGCACCTGTTCTGTCCGACGGCTGAATGCAAGGATCTGCCTGATAAGGTCCGCCGCGCGCCGGCTCGCGCTGAGAACCTGGTCAAGATTGCTCCGTATCGGATTGTCCCGCGCGATCTTGAACTGCGCTATCTCCGTATAGCCCACTATGGCCGCGAGAATGTTATTGAAATCGTGCGCGATACCCCCGGCCAGAGTGCCTATAGCCTCCATCTTCTTCGCCTGCTGAAGCTCCTTTTCAAGCTTCACCTGGCGGGTGATATCACGGTAGATGCCCACATAGCCGATAACGGCGCTGGAATTGTTTCGGATTGGGGAAGCGGTGAGTTCGACCTCATAAAACGAGCCGTCTTTTCTCATGTTGGTTAGGCGGTCCGACCAGATCCGGCCGGCGCCCAGCTTATTCAAAATATCCGCATAGACGGTCCGGTCATTTTTGGGGCATTCGAGAACACTCAGATGCCGGCCGATAATCTCGCTCCTGTCAAAACCACTGATTCGCTCAATGGCCGGGTTGACATAATCGACAGTCCAATTCTTATCGATTATGACTATCCCTTCCGCAGCCTGCCCTATGGCCGCCACCAGGCGTGTGTGTTCTCCTTCCGCCTGTTTGCGCTCGGTGATGTCGCGGATTACACCTTCGATCCCGAGGATGTTGCCATGGTCGTCCTGGCGGAATGTGCTCGTAACCGAAACAGCAACCGGCGAACCGTCTCGTTTTTTTATGGTCACCTCATAGTCCCTGACCACACCAGCTTCCCGTAAGCTGCGCAGCATTTCCTGACGCTGCTCCGGGTACATCCAATAGAGCCCCACGTGTTTGCCCAGCATCTCCTCGAGGCAGTCGTATCCCAGAAGCTTCACCGCCGAGGGACTAACCATGACAACCACGCCGCGCTCATCCGTCCGGTAGAAAACATCTCGCATGTTCTCGATCACGCCGCGGTAGCGCGCCTCGCTCTCACTCAGCGCTTCCTGCGCCGTCTTGCCTTCCGTAATGTCCCTATAAATTCCCAGGACCCCGGTCACCTGGCCATCCTGGCTAAACATCGGCACCTTGCTGGTGGACAGCCAACACCGCCTGCCATCGGCCTTGACATAGAATTCCTCGTAATTGAGCTTGGCCCTGCGCGTCTCCATTACCTCCAGATCATCGGCGCGGCAGACCTCGGCCACTGTCGCCAACGAGTGAATCTCATGAGTGGACTTGCCAATCAGTTCATCCGGGTCTTCATAGCCACGGTCCATGGCAAACGATTTGTTGCAGCCGGCAAAAATCGAGTTCCGATCTTTCCAAAAAACCCGTTGCGGTATGTTGTCCAGGACGGAACGTAGCATATGCCGCGAACTGAAGAGTTCGTCCTGCTCCCGCTTACGTTCCGTTATATCGTTCCCGATGCACAGAACCTCCGATACCTCGCCGCTCTCGCTTAATATGGCCTTGTTATGCCAGGCAATCCAAACCCTGTCGCCATTGCGGCGCATGTTCTCGTTGATGTTTGTTGCATAGGGGCCGGGGTCACGTCCGATGTCTTCGATCATCTTCTTGAGGTCTCGGCCGGACACCGATTCCAAGAGCGGAACAATGGTTCCCAGTACATTCTTCCCGAGTATCTCCTGCTCGCTGTAGCCGAAAAATCGCTGTGCGAACTCGTTGAAAAAAGTCACGTTGCCAGTCCTGTCCCGCCGCAGGATGATACTGTTGGCATTCTCAACCAACTCACGGTATTTTGCCTCGCTGCGCCTTAATGCCTCTTCCGCCTCTTTTTGTTCGGTAATATTGCGAATGGATTCGATGGCCCCGACGCGTTCTCCCTGGGCATCAAACAGAGGCGCCGATGCTACGAACACGTGAGCCCCTTTGCCATCGTACACACAAGGGACATACGCCTCGGCAGTCAAAACAGCGCCTTTCCTCTTCAAGTCTTTATAAGTGGCTTCAAGGTCCGCATCGCCTCTATCGAGCAGGTCCGAAAGATGGAGCCGCCTCTTGCCATAGAATGGAATTGCGCCGGCATAATCCTCTTTGCCGATCATATCCTCCTTGCGCACTCCGCTCATCTCTTCCATAGCGCGGTTCCATGCTATGACCCTATCATTGTCTCCAATGACGCATGTTGCATCGGGGAGAAATTCGACTATGTCATTGAGTTGCCGGTTTATGTCCGTCAAAGCCTCGTTGGAAGTCTTGAGTTCCCGGGTTCGCTCCTCGACACGCAGTTCGAGATCTTCAAGCGTTATTTTTAGTTTGGCCTCAGCCAGCATGCGCTCGTCAATTTCTTTTATCAGTAGCTCATTGGTCGATTCGATCTTCATGTTCTGCCGGCAGGCCAGGCACGAGTCGGCCAGTTTGCGGTTAAGGGAACCGAGCGACATGAGCAGGCAAGGCGGAAAGTCTTTGCCGCACTTGAAAAGAAGCAGGAGTCCAAAACCGGGAAGCTCCATAAGGTGGAAAAAGCGGCCCTCATTGTCCTGTCCCGAAACAGGCAGTGTCGACAGAAACTCCGAAAGCGAGGATTGGGCTAAATCGCCCGGGATATTTTCCAGGGCGACTTGACAGACAGGGGGTGACAGGTTCCTCGGGATTGAAAATATCGGCGAAAAACTGACCGCTCCCCCGGCCGCTCTGCGCATCTCGAGGACCACTCCCGCCGAGCAATTGAGCTTCTTCAGATACGCCGAAAGGCCCTCTTTGAGCATACCGCCCAGATCGCGACTGTTCCCGATCGACATAGCGATTTCATAAAAGATTTGCGTCTGGTGCAAAGAATCCATTATTCGGCTTCCAGCACGGCCACCACTGCCGTCTTGGTATAGTACTCAAGAAATTCGGTCCCGCAATTTGCAATTTCTCCAACAGTACAAGCCCCGATCAGCGGCATATCTTTCCGCCGCAAGGCTTCCAACTCTCCTCTGAACCCCTCTCCCAGAAACTGACTCTTAGAGAAACAGACCATAAAGAATTGGAGCCCCACCTCGCGGTCAACCGGGAAGGCCTTGACGGCCAGGTCGAGCGCATTTCCCGCTACCCCGCCAAGAGAGGCTTTATCCCCCTTAAGGATGTAGACGAAGGCGCCCTGCGGCACTTCTCCAATGCAGACAAGGCTCCGATCCGGGCCTGGCCGCAGAATGTCCCTCGCTACATATTCGGATTCAAGCCTCGAGATCCCGAAGGGATATGACCTCGATATCGTGAAAAAATTACTGTCGTCCAACGTCATCTCGGAGTCTTGTTCCACGATTTGCCGGTATACGTCGAGAGCCGGCTTCCACTCGAGTGTTTGGATAGTGTTTAGATGGGAACTTGTAACCTGGTAAGGGCCGCTCAAAGGCTTCCAGCCATGAGAGACCCCGACCCCGCTGCCAAGTTCGAGCAAGGCAAGGACGACGCCGTCGGCCAACATTCCCCGATTGGTAAACAGGCAGGGTTTGGACTCCATGCTCGAAGAACCCGCCCCGCCGCCTATGTAATTCATTTGCAACCCGAAAACGTTGAATAAGGCATCGACGAATGCACCGACCCTCCTGGCAAAGCCATCGACGAAGACCATCATGGTAAGGGCTGATGGAGGGCAATGGGACTTCAATTCAAGGCAGGCTTCGTAGTCGATTTCGCTGTCGCTCAGACCGTGGATGAACCTGGTTTCGAGCACTCCGGGAAGCCCGATCACCAGGCTGCCTCGCTCGAGCAGCTCTTTCCCGTAAATGATAGAGGGAAACACTCCCCCGAAAACTGCAACGGGAGCGCGGCCCAAGATCGGGTCTATTGCGTCGGGAGTGAATCCGTTGGCGTCACAGGCCAAAATCATCAGGCCGCTTACGCCTGGAGAAGAAGCTGCGCCGGCGATCATTTGCTCGAGGTTTTCGAGCGAGCCGACGGGATCAAAGAGGATAACCATGTCAAGTCTTTTTTCTGAAAGACCGGCCTTGTACCGCGGACTAAAAAACACCGTCCAGGAAAGAACCGGCCCGGCAGTGCATTGAGCACTATACATTTCAATATTCAGACAGCTGACGATGGAGAATGGATCGAATCCACTGTAACAGCGAATGGTATATCTTGGAAGGGATATGTCGTGTGAAAGTCTTCACACATTTCGACAAGCTCTTAACCGAAGTGAAACTGCCTCAACAGCTCAAGTCTTTTAACCGTATCCGAATGAAATTCCTGCACGGACCGGTCCCCTTTGAGCAGATCGGTCAGGGACCTGCACATGGGCTCGATGCTTTGGCTCTTTTGGCAGAGTAGAAAGAAGTCCGTGGCGCAGGAAAGTCCACGAAACGCTATCTCCTCAGGCGAATATTTTTCCGAAATAGCGGCCATATCCAGATCGTCGCCGAACAGCACGCCACCGTAGCCAAGGCGTTGCCTCAACCACCTGAGCCCGATCTCCAGGGAAAGGGTCGCCGGCCAGTCGGGGTCGACCGCCGGATAGACGGCGTGGGAAGTCATCATGCAGTTGACCCCGGCCCTCACGGCGGACATGAACGGAATTAGATGAAGGTGGAAGCGCTCCATGCTGTCATCGGCTATGACCGGGGCAAAATGGTGCGGGTCCAGCTCGGCGCGTCCCAGTCCGGGGAAATGCTTCGCGGTTGCAGAGATTCCATTTGCCTGGAGCGCTTCGATCCAGATGCTCCCGAGGTCCGATACCGCCGCTGGAGTAGAACCAAAGGCGCGAGTCTCCATAAAATGGTGCCCCCCCTCGGCCACAATGTCGAGAACGGGGGCGAAGTTTATCTGGATCCCAATGCTTCTCAGGTCGCTCGCGCACGTTGCGGCCCACTGCCTCACAGCTTCCGGCCCCTGCTCAGCGAGCGAACTTGCCGAGGGAATAGAGGTAAAGTGGGGAGTGAGTCTCTGAACACTGCCGCCTTCCTGATCGACGGCAAAAAAAAGTGGCCGCCCAAGTTCCTCCAGCGCAAGCGCCTGTGCGCCTGCAATTAGGTTTTTGAGCTGCTCCCGGCCCTCGATGTTTCTTCTGAAAAGGACGATCCCGCCTGGACGGTATTCCCTGACAAGGAATTTCAGCTCCTCTTCGAGATCTATCCCCCTGAAGCCGATAAAAAGATGTATTCCCGCTTCACACACCGGCTCACTCCCTGCCTATTTCATATTGCGAATCCGGACCTCGGTATTGGGCTCGCACTTCAGAAGCCCCACCAGCGAGTTAACATCCGTGTCGCCATAACTATAGGGGTAGAAAATCTTTGGTCTTATCGCTTTCACCGCGTCGGCCGCCATCTCCACTGTCATCGTGTGTGGAGGGCCGACCGGAAGGAACGCGATGTCTATGTCGCTCAACTCGTCCATTTCGGGTATCTTTTCAGTGTCACCCGCAATGTAGACGCGCTTATCACCGAACGTGATTATGTACCCGTTTCCCATCCCCTTCAAGTGATAGGGAAAACCGGAGGGACTTCTCTGTACGATGTTGTAGGCAGGCACTCCCTCGATCTTGAGGCCCTGGACAATCTTGACGTCCTCGTTTCTCATCACTATGCCCTCACAATATCGGGCGGCGCAGGTCAGCGGCAGCACAACCAGCGTGTTGTCGCTCTTGAGTTCCTCGAGGGCATTCATGTCAAAATGGTCGCTATGGTCGTGTGTGAAGACGATGATATCGGCCTTGGGCATTTTAGAAAAATCTGCCACCATCACGGAGGGATCTATATAGATGTGCTTACCGTTGAAGTCCATCCCCAGGGATGCATGCCCGAGGAATATGATCTTGAGCGGCCCGGCCGAGGTCTTGATGGTGTCCGTCTCGAACGGCTCGCCTGCCGCCGCCACAAGCGGCAACATTATGCATGCCTGCAGGATCAAGAGTTTCAACAGTTTTTTCATTGAGGCTCCTGAAAAGAACGAGGCCCTCCAGGGTAACCCCGGACGACATGGTTTACAGTGGGCAATCGACTTACCAGAGGGGTATACCCTGATACGTTCCTCATCTCAATGAAAATCCAGGATCTGCCCCGTGGAAAACTTTTCTCTTGCCGCCTCCGGCAAGTTGTGAAATTCTGATTAGATGTTAAAGTAAAATTGAGGCTCACCGCGCCGCCACCGCGCCGCCACCGCGTCTGAAACGCGTAACCTGAGTTGGCCTTGACGGGCCTTCGTGGCATCCGGGCGCGGGGCCGATGTTGTTAACTCAAGAACGAACCGGGCCAGACGTTATGACCACAAAAGCGCAATAGGGCCACTCCCAGGGAGCCTCCATGCACCAAATCGCGTATTTCTATCTTATCGGGCTGATCGCCGCTTTTGCGGTCGCAGTCTTCGTCCTCTTCAGACTGAAGTCCAAGACAAAGACGAACGCACTGCCCGCGTGCTGCATGGGTGCGATACGAGTAACCGACCGCCAGGGGCGGGATATGTTGATAATACGAAAAGAGGACGGCAGCTTCGAGATGTGCGAAGAAAAGCAAATGCGAAAGCAGTGAATACTTTAGAAATACCCCGGTCCCAAAGCGCTCCGGTTTTCATCGAACGACTCGCCCACCCTGCAACATCCCCGAAATTTTTGCCCCCCGATTTTTCTGTAAGTGAGATTCTTCCCTGGAGCCGTACACGGCGTATTTTTAAAGAGCTTTTCCTTGACAACGGCCAGGGTGTCCTTAACTTGGCGGCAATACAAGAATGGTTATTTGATGCGAATAATTATCCCACATCGTAAAAACAGGAGGGTCAGATGAACTGTCCGAAACATATCAGGGAAACAGCGGATCCGCAAGTCGTCAAGGACGCCAAACAGCGAGAAGAACTGCAAGAGCTGGAGCAAATACAGGCCGGTAAAGAACCGGAGGAAGACTACATTTCCTGAGGCTGTGGATCGTATTTTTTCGGAGTTACCACAATCCCCGCCGCCGCCCCAGGGAAAGGTTGGAAAGCGGGGAACATGAAAAAGGTTTGCGAAACAGTCTCTCCGCTCAGCCTACCCTGCGAATCTTTTGGTGGCTTGGGGTGTCCCGGTGAGTGTCACGTCTTCTCACGGTTCGGGGCGCCCCGAAGCTTTTCCGTTCTTCATCGTCTGCCGAAGTAGGAGACAATAGAGTCCACGAGCCCCTGGATTGTATATTCAGAAGGCATTATAGAAGTCTTGAGGCCGAACTGCGCGGCGGTTTCGGCCGTAATCGGACCGATGCAGGCTACGGCTATCCGGTCCACGCAACCCGCAAGCTCTTCTTTCGATACCAGGGAAAAGAAGTTGGAAACGGTAGAAGAAGATGTGAAAGTAATGCAGTCTATTTCGCAATTGCTCAGAGGCGCGCAGGCCCCGTCCTTTTGCGGGAGAATGGTCTGGTAAGCGGGCACGACGTCGACTTTGGCCCCGAGTTCGACGAGTTTTTCAGGCAGTATTTCACGTGCGACTTTTGCGCGCGGAACAAGAAAGCGCTTTCCACTCACGCCCCGCTCGCAAAGCGCCTTCAGTATGGCTTCGGCGCGATATTCGCCGGGGACCAGGTCCGCGTGCAGCATGACCGATTCCAGCGCTTCGGCGGTTTTGGGTCCGATTGCTGCGAGACTGATACCCTTGAGGTCCCGAGCGTCCCTGCCCGCAGCGAGCAGCCTCTCCATAAAGTACTTTACGCCGTTTACGCTCGTAAAAATCACCCAGTCATATTCGGCGATATTGCGTACAGCGCTGTCCAGGGGTCCCCATGAATCGGGAGGGGAGATGGCGATGGTCGGGAATTCGATGCACCTTGCCCCGAGTTCTTCGAGTTGAGCCCTGAAATCGCTCGCCTGCTCCCTTGCGCGTGTGATCACCACCGTTCGGCCGAACAGGGGCCGCCGCTCGAACCAGTTCAGTTCCTCACGGCACCTGACAACTTCACCGACAACTATCATTGCCGGCGGTTGCAGGTTGGCTTCCCTGACCTTGTCCACGATATCGGAAAGGGTGCCGGTTATGGTCTGCTGCATCGGGGTGGTGCCCCAGCGGACCAGGGCGACAGGCGTCTCGGCGGGCCGGCCGTGTTCGACCAGGTTGCGGCAAATTTCCGGCAGGTTCTTCACGCCCATGAAAAAGACGAGCGTCCCCGCTCCCGTCGATATCTTGTCCCATGCGATCTTGGAGCCATGCCCTTCTGCGTCGGCCCTCTCATGGCCGGTAACGAAGGCGATCGTCGACGTAAAATCCCGATGTGAAAGTGGTATGCCGGCATAGGCCGGGACCGCTACAGCGGCTGAAATCCCCGGTACGACTTCAAACGCAATCCCGTTTTCAACCAGCGCCTGTGCTTCCTCGCCGCCTCGGCCGAAAACGAAAGGGTCCCCACCCTTGAGCCGCACCACCACATTTCCACGCCCCTTCTCGACCAGAAGGGCATTTATAGCCGCCTGGCCAAGAGTGTGATCGCCGCCTTTTTTCCCGACATAGATCCGCTCGGCGCCCGGCGGGGCAAATTTGAGCAGTTCCTCATTGGCCAGGTAATCGTAAACGACCACTTCGGCCCTCTCGAGGACTTCTTTTCCCCTGATGGTCAAAAGACCCGGGTCCCCCGGCCCTGCCCCAACGAGATAGACTTTCCCTTTTTTCACGATATATCCGCCAAAGAGATGTTTGATATAGTAGAGGTATCGACCGATTCAGACAGATTGAGAGCTTTCCGCGCCGTAAACTTCATCGAGTATTTTCTTTGCTCCCTGCTCCAGCAACCGAGCGGCGATTCTTTTGCCCAGTTCGACCGCATCTTCAAGGGGCGCGGTACCCACGGCCCGGAACAATTGCCTGCCGTCGAGCGAAGCCACTATGCCTGAGAGTTCGACGATTTTCCCGCTAAGGCGCGCATAGCCGCCGATGGGAACCTGGCATCCGCCCTGGAGTTCTTGGAGCAGGCTGCGCTCGGCCCTTACAGCGACCGCTGTTTCGGGATGATCGAGCGGCGCAGGAAGCCTGAGAATCGCGTCGTCTCCCGACCGCGCTTCGATTCCGAGGGCGCCCTGGCCCACGGCCGGTACGAATTGCACCGGGTCCATGTACATCGTTATCCTGTCCTGCCAACCCATTCGCCTGAGGCCGGCCGCCGCCAGGATGATCGCATCGAACTGCCCTTCGTCAAGCTTTCTAAGGCGCGTTTCCAGGTTTCCGCGAAGGTGGCGGACTTCGAAGTCGCCGCGCATGGCCAGTATCTGCGATCCACGGCGAAGGCTGCCCGTGCCTATCAGGGCTCCGTGACAGAGGTCGTCGATCGTTTTGCCGTGGCCGATTATCAGCGCATCGCGTGGATCCTCGCGCTCGGGGACCACTGCTATCTCGAGACCCTCGGGCAGCTCGGCCGGAACGTCTTTCATACTATGGACCGCAAGGTCGGCAGACCCATTCAGCAGCGCTTCCTCTATTTCTTTTACGAAAAGCCCCTTGCCTCCGACCTTTGCCAGCGGCACGTCCGTTATTTTATCACCGGTCGTCCTGATGACTTGAAGCTCGAAATTCAGGGCGGGCCAGAGCTTCTCCAGGGCCGCTTTTATGGCCCGGCTCTGCTGAAGGGCCAGCATACTGCCGCGGGTCGCAATCCGGATCGATTTCCTTGTCAAAAATGTTTCCTTATTTTTCAACCTTCAGTGACAGCTGCTGCAGCTTCCGCCCCCACATGACGCACAGCCCGAAGCCGCCGAGCCCCCGCGACTGCTGGCCGCCCCCTTATCCCCTCCGCTCTTGAAGCCGCAAACGGACATCATCTTATGTACATCGGAAGATTCACATTTCGGGCACGTTACCGCCTCATCGCTTCTGAAGACAAGTTTTTCGAAACACTCCGAGCAGTTGCAACATTCGAATTCAAATATCGGCATTAGAACCTCCTGGGGAAAACCTGACTCGGGCACACGGAGACGCGGAACCGCGGAGATAAAACACTATCTCCCCGTCACCCCATCTCCGTAAACCTTTTCCAAATAGAACGGCTTTTAACAATAACACGCCGGTTGGCAACGTCCAACTCTAATAAGCCTGACGCAAAGACTAGGCCCCATCCCCCTATTTCTTTCATTTCATTTCCGCGTCTCCGCGTGCCGGATTCAGTATTTTCCCCTGCCCGCTTTTATTTCTCCGCGCTCTCGATCTCCTCCAAAACCCCCGCAATCAAGAGCGGAAACATTATTTCATGATGGCCCGTGAGATTTATGCCGACACCTCCGCCCGCTGTGGGTCTTTGCACCACATTGACCAGTGGCCTGTACTGCCGCAGGAAGTCCATATTTATGGCCGTCAGGCCATCGAGCGGAAAGCCCAGGTTTGCGGCCACACTGAAGGCCTTGAGAAAGACCTCCGGGATTATCACGGCCGAACCGAGATTTATGAAGACCCCATGGCTAAGGGTGCTCACAAGAGCACACAACAGGCGAAAATCGAAATGGCTGAGAGCGCCCATTGCGGCGCCGTTCATTTCAGGATGCATGTGTATGATATCTGTCCCGATCGCCACGTGCACGGTGACGGGCAGACCGCATCGCGCGGCCGTCGCCAGGATGCTTGCATCCGCATGTGGCGCCCCTTCCGACAGCAGTGCCTCGCCGACGGCCCTGCCGAGCCCTTCACCACCCCGGGAGTACGCTTTCGAGACAGCCCGGTGGATGAATTCGGAAGTTTCACGCACCATCCCGAATTCGCCGCTCCCCAAGTGGGCGGCAACATCTTCCGAGGTCTTTGCTGCCAGCGCGATTTCCGTATCGTGAATGATTCCCGCGCCATTCATGGCGATCCCCGAAAGCAGGCCCCGCTCGATCGCATCGATGATCAGGGGATTTAACCCCACTTTTATGGGGTGGGCGCCCATTCCAAGGATGACGGTCTTTTCGGTCCTCACTGCATTGGCTATGGCCGACACGGCCTTTAGGAGATCCTCGGCGGCCAGTATCGAGGGCAGAGAATCCAGGAAGCGCCGGAACGAACTTCGAGGCGGTACAGGGCGAGCAAAATCCGCGGTAGAAACCTTGCTTTGCCTGTCATGAAGGCTCGTCGTTTTAATTGCGCCCAAGTCAAGGGGCTTCCATGCCGATCTGCGTGCTCCCATTATCTACACTTCTCCCTGGGTGGTCTTGATTAGAATAAATTCGGGAATCGTGGCGTTAATCCCTAAATCCCTAAATCCCTAAATCCCTCAATCCCTAAATCCCTCAATCCCTCAATCCCTCAATCCCTCAATTTCCCCAATTTCCCCAATTTCCCCAATCCCTCTACGCTTTCACCCGTTCGATTTTTGCCCCCACGGCGCGGAGTTTTTCCTCGATGGCCTCGTAGCCTCGGTCCAGGTGATAAATCCGGGTGATTTCGCTCACGCCTTCGGCTGCCAGGGCGCCAAGGACCAGCGAGGCCGAGGCCCGCAGGTCGGTGGCCATCACCGGGGCTGCGGAAAGTTTCCCGATCCCGCGCACAGTGGCGGTCCTGCCGTCCAGGCGGATGTCTGCACCCATGCGCTGCAATTCGAGCGCGTGCATGAAGCGGTTTTCGAAAATGCACTCCTTTATCAGGCTGACCCCGTTTCCAAGGGCCATGAGCGCCATGAACTGGGCCTGCATGTCCGTAGGAAAGCCTGGGAAGGGCTGCGTTTCAATGTCTACGCTTCGTATCCCGCCGTTGCTGGCGGCCTCTACGACATCTCCATCACTGCGGATCGAAAGTCCGGCATCGGTCAGCTTTTGGATTATTGCCCGCAGATGGTCCGGCCTGCATCCTCTGAGCTTGAGTCTTCCTCCCGTAATGCCGGCAGCTATAAGGTAGGTGCCGGCCTCGATCCTGTCAGGAATTACCTCCGAACTCGATGGAACGAGTTCGCGAACCCCCCTGATGGTGATTTCATCGGTACCCGCGCCTTCGATTTGAGCGCCCATCCGGCTCAGATAGTCTGCGAGAGCGACTACCTCCGGTTCGCATGCCGAATTTTTGAGAACCGTAACCCCGTCGGCCAGACAGGCGGCCATCATTATGTTTTCGGTCCCGGTCACTGTTACCTGGTCAAAAGAGATGACCGCGCCCCGCAGTCTTTTTGCCCGCCCCAGGACATAACCATGATCCAGGACTATATCCGCGCCCATTTGTTCGAGGGCTTTGAGGTGCAGGTTTACGGGCCTTGCTCCAATGGCGCACCCACCCGGAAGAGAAACCCGGGCGCGCTGGTGGCGCGCGAGCATCGGTCCGAGCACCAGCACCGAAGCGCGCATCGTTTTGACCAGATCGTACGGGGCCTCGAGTGTATGGACATCGGAGGAATCGATCTCGAGGACATCGTCGTGCCGGGAGGTTACCCCCATGTAGGCAAGCAGGGACTGCATGGTCCTTATGTCACGCAAATGCGGCGCGTTGGTGAAACGGTGCTTTCCCCCCGCGATGAGGGTGGCGGCCATGAGAGGTAGAACGCAGTTTTTAGCCCCGCTGATCCGCACTTCGCCGTTCAGGGGGGCGCCTCCTTTTATAACAAGTTTATCCACTAAATACCTCACCTTTGCCCTGAACATGCAGGACACGTTTTACGCCCGAGTAATCCTCGATGAATTTAAACCCTTCCATCGGGACCGCTGCGAGCGCCTCCTCAAGAATTTCCGCCTGCCCTTGTCCGATTTCGACGAGAATAGACCCTCGAGGTTTCAAATAAGCGTGAAATCTTTCGAGAAGCTTGCCAATCAGGCCAAGACCTTCTTTTCCGCCTCCCCGAAGCGCGGAATGGGGCTCATAATTGGCGATTTCCGGCGCAAGGTCAAGAAATTCCGTATCGGAAACATAAGGGGGATTTGAAACGATCAAATCGAACACGGGCCGGGGGGCCATCGCCTCAAACAGGTCCATCACGGCGAAAGAGACCCTGTCCGCCACGCCATGCCGTGCGGCGTTGGTTCGGGCCACTTCAACGGCGGCCCATGATTTATCGGTTGCAACGACCCTTATCGAGATGCGTTCGTGGGCGAGCGCAACCGCTATCGCCCCCGACCCTGTGCCCAGGTCCAGGACAAGAAAAGGTCCCTCTCCGGCGATTTCCAGCGCCTTTTCCACGACGACTTCGGTTTCGGGGCGCGGTATAAGGACGGCCGGAGAGACTTTGAAGTCCAGAGACCAGAATTCCTGTTTCCCGGTTATGTACTGAGCCGGTTCGAAAGCGGCCCGGCGGCGTACGAAGCCACGAAAGCGCGACAGTTCTTCAGCGGAAAGAGGCTTGTCGTAGTTGAGATAGAGCTGGATACGTTCCACCCGCAGGGCGTGGGCGAGAAGCACTTCCGCATCGGCCCTCGGCTGCTCGAATTCCCTGCCGCTGAAATATTCGGTTGTCCACTGAAGGACCTTCAAAACGGTCCATTGATCATCCATTTATTTACCTTGTGTCCTGCATAACAGTACCTTTTGCCGATTCAGCCTGACCGGGACGCTCACAATTTGTGAGGACTTCGCCCATGCCCCCGGTGAAACTACCACTGCGCCCGCCCGATTCGATAACCGACTTCTTAGAATTGTTCAATCGAAAACCGGAGAATCCCACGGACGGGCAACCTCGGTTTTGTGCCGCTTGACATCAGGCGGGCAGTGACTTATCCGTCGAGAGTGCGGCGCCGATACCCACACGGCAGGCGCCGGCAAACCCAGGTTCGAGGAGGATACCAGTCATGATGCCAGTTGCGCCATTAATGATCGAGCACCGTCTTATCGAGAGGATGATCCGGGTGATCGCGGCTGAACTCAGCCGCATAGAAGGAACAGGAGGAGTAAACCCTGGATTCGTGGATGTGACCGTGGATTTCGTAAGAAATTACGCCGATAACTGTCACCATGGGAAGGAAGAGAACATATTGTTCAGGGACCTCGCGCAGAGACCTCTCACGGCCGAGTTGGAACGCATTCTCAAAGAACTGGTCGAGGAACATCGAAAAGGCAGGGAAGTGGTGGGACAACTGGTTAAAGCCAAGGAACAGTTCCTCTTGGGAGAAAGCCGGGCCGTCTCCGGCATAATCGAAAGCATGCATTGGCTTGTCGATTTTTACCCAAAGCATATAGAAAAAGAGGACCGGCATTTTTTCCTCCCCTGCATGGGCTATTTTTCCAATGAAGAAAAGGACGCCATGCTGAACGAGGAAATGGAATTTGACAGGAATTTTGTCCATGTGAGGTACAAAACAGCTGTAGAGAGCGCAGAGCAGGTATCCGGCTTGAAGTAGTTTCCGCCCGCCGGCCTGGCTCCAGCCGACGGGCTGAACATTTACCTGGCTGCCATTATGCGCACTTTGTAAGCCGGAATAGAATATAGGAAAACGATAACGCCTTTGTCCAAGGGCCTAACACCTCCAGAATATACGATTAGCCGTATCTGCTTTTCGTTTTCAGTCACTGTTTTATTGTCGCGCTTGGGACGGTGGATGACGGTTGAGTACCATTTCTAGAGCAAGTTTTTAATGTTTTTGTTCGCCTTTATGAGTTTTGGTGCAATAGGATCGGCGTGGTCTTCTGGGATGTGGTGGATTGGAGAACCAGAGGAAAAATGGAGCAAACAAACAATTCTTAACCAAGTTGAACCGGCTAAGCCTGAGACTTCATCGAGAGAAAACCATGACAGGACATTCCATCTGCGATGTTGTTGCTGGTATCATTTCGGCTTATAGAGAAAAAGGCAGGCTATACGTGGACGCTAAGCTGTATGTCGGCCCCAACCTTTCCCCGGCCGAGATAAAGTACAATGAGTTTAGTGTAATCCGGCACTATGCTTAAGACGCCCAAGAGAGGTCAAGCCACAGGTCGGGAAAACTGATCTCTTTGTCGGTTTCCTAAATTTAAATCGAAAACGAGTAATTATGTAACAAAACGATATAAACAAATTTGTTGCGGTCATAAGTCCGAATTTAACCGGACAGCAATGACGGATTCATTTTAATTCTTACAGCTACCTGCTCGCTGTC
>CAWGZP010000113.1:0-30047 GCA_963826655.1 uncultured delta proteobacterium | reverse complement strand
AAAGCGGGGTGGCCATCATGGCGTCAAAAGTCTTCTGGTAGTACATGCGCACGAATGAGGCGTAAGTATTTTCAAAAAAAGCGTTGTACATTATGGCGATTGCCAGCAGCGCCGGGGCGATGAAGACGATGTAGGAAAGCTTTTCTCCATGATAAGGCACTTGCCCGATAAGGGCGCTCAGCCCCACTCCGAAGGCCGCAAGGTAAAGGAGAGGCTCGAAGAGGGGCACCAGGAAATTTACAAGCCAGATTTTGCGGTACACCACCATGTTGCGGTTCCAAACGCGGATAAAACGCCATGAGATATTCGTAACCCGAAGAGCGCCGCTCATTCGCGAAGCCCCCTTCCCGTGAGTCTCAGGAAAACGTCTTCAAGGGTCGCCAGCCTCTTTATGCAGGTTTCCCGGCAAAATCTGTCCCCGATTACGTCGAAGAGTCTGTCGGCCTCCTTGCCGTAGATGATCATCCGATGGTCGAGCGCATCATGAGGAAACTCGTGCGCTTTTACGAACTCCTTTACGTCTGCGCCGGGGTTTACGATTTCTACCACGTGGTCACCGGCGTAGGATCGGATCAGATCGGCAGGTTTTCCTTCAACGAGAATCTTGCCGTGATCCATTATTATCAGCCTGTCACACAGCCGCGAGGCCTCATCCATGTAGTGCGTCGTAAGAAGGATCGAAAGCCCGTTTGCGCTGCAGAAGCTCCAGCCGCTCCCAGACCTGGTGCCTCGCCTGGGGATCGAGGCCAGTCGTTGGCTCATCCAGGATGAGCAGCTCAGGATTATTTATCAGGGCGCGTGCAAGCACCATCCTTCGCATCATTCCACCTGAAAGGCTGGTCACCTTGTCGTCTTTGCGATTGTCAAGCGCGATGAATTTCAGAAGCTGGAGCGCCCGGTCCCGAGTTTCGCTCCGGGGAATATTGAAGTAGCCTGCGAATACCTCGAGGTTCTGGAGTACGGACAGGTCAGGGTCGAGGTTGTTCTCCTGCTGGCATACGCCGATTCTGGCTTTTATCTGACGGGACTTGGAGTTTACATCCAACCCGAATACCCTCAGGCTGCCGGAAGTTATAGGAGAAAATCCGTACATCATGCGAATGGTCGACGTCTTGCCTGCGCCGTTGGGACCGAGCAAACCCAGGCATTCACCGGGAGCCAGATGAAAAGATATGCCGTCAACCGCCATGAAGCCGCTGAATTCTTTTCGCAAGTCCATAGCCCGGATTATGTGTTGCCCGTTTTCAGCCATTGTCCGAAATCTGCTTTCACGATTTTCGGATGATCCGCCTGCAGAGCAGCATGGCGGCCGGCTCAGCATCTTGGCAGGCTTGATTCTATCTCCTCATCCGATGCTCGACTGCAACCGATGAGATCCTATTCCTCGATCGATCCAGTCATCCACATCGATATACTTGAAGCCCCCCGGCTTATCCGGAAGAACGACCCGGCCGATGCCGGCGTTGATGATCACCCGTTTGCAGAGGAGGCAGGGAACGACCTCGGAGACCATCTCGCCCGTTTCCGCTTCGACACCCATCAGGTACAGGTCAGCCCCCACCATGTCGAGGCGCGAGGCATGGATCACGGCGTTCATCTCAGCGTGAACCGCCCGGCAAAGCTCGTAGTTCTGGCCGTGGGGAATATTTTGTGCCTGGCGAAAGCAATACCCAAGCTCGATGCAATTGGTCGTTTGACGCGGCGCGCCATTATAGCCGGTGCTGATTATCTGATCGTTTTTCACGATCACGGCGCCGAATCTGCGCCTCAGGCATGTGCTGCGCATTGCCACGGCATTGGCGATATCCACATAGTACTGGCTTTTTGTCGGTCGTTTCACTTTTCCCTCATGAGTTAACAGCTTTGGATAACCGCATGATCTATTTAGATCACCATCGACCGAAAATTCAATCCGAAAATGAAATCACTTCATTTGCCGGAGGGCGGCCGGGGGAGTATCGGCAGGATGATAAGCCGGGTGAGCGAACCCTGTAAGCCTTGCGTGTGGCTGCCGTACGACACATAAAAGCCGGGGGCGGCCGGCAACGAGAAAGGGCGCCCATGAGCCGGCCTCCGGATTAGAGTCTTGCCGGGCATGGTTTAGCGCACTATAATGTGGACAATTTCGTTCTGTTTCCAGCTCTTTTCCATTTCTTTGCAACGGTTTCGTAAACGAGGACTCGCAATGCAGGAGCTTCAAAAACTGATTCATTCCATCGTACGGATGGGCGATGAGGCCGATCTCTCTATTCAATCGAAAACCGACCTTCTTCTCTATGCTCCCTGCCCGGTCAAGTTGGCGGTAAAAGACCAGGTGGATCGGATCGCCGAAGAGATGCGGGGCAGCGGCGAGGAAGTCTTAGTCCACGTTCCCATGGGCTGCACATCCATCGACCCATACGACCCACTCTACCGGCAAACGGACTCCGACCGGCTTCCGGCAATCATCGCCTCTATCGGTTTTGGGGACTTCTGGAGGCAAGAGTTCGTCGAGCGGTTCGTTCGTCCCGGAGTGTTCGGGGCGGTGCTTCCACCTGCAATCAACCCCATGATCGAACGGGCAGGGATGATCGACCCCCGCGGGTGCTATACCATTTACGGCGCAACCCCTTACATCTTCCTGGTGGATTCCAACCGCCTCGGGCTCCTTCCCGTGCCCCGCACCTGGGACGATTTGCTCGATCCACGCTACCGGGAGGAAATCGTCTTGTGCGGAGACGGCGATGATTTGGCCGACGCAGTCATCCTGAATATCTTCAGGGAAAGGGGAATGGAAGGACTGAGACAGCTCGCCGGCAACGTCAAGGGCATTATGCACTCATCAAAGATGGCAATGATAGCCGGGTCTGCCGACCCGGAAGCGGCCGCTGTCTTTATCATCCCCGCTTTTTTTGCCGAAAGCACAAAACGACAGCCTCATCTTCGCATCGTTTGGCCCGAGGATGGGGCAGCCGCAAGTCCGCTCTATTTCCTCGCCAGAAAGAGTGAGCACAAGCGCCTCGCTAAACTGATTTCGTTTTTCACCGAAGGCTTTGCTAAAATCGAGAGCGCTTCCTGGTTTGCACCGCTGGGCCGGACCGACCTTTCGTGCTTTCCCCCGGGCGCCGGTCTTAAGTGGGTCGGATGGGACTTCATCGAGACAAACGATGTCAATCGGCTGCGAGACGAACTCAACGCCTCCTTCCGGCTCATGCAGCGATCGCCCCGATGAGGCTCATCACCGTAGCTGGTCCGCCTTCCTGCGGGAAGACGTCGCTAATAATAAAGACCTGTCAGCCCCTCATGGAGGCGGGAACAGCGTGCGTGGTCGTCAAGTTCGACTGTCTGCGGAGCAACGAGGACGCAGTCTATGAGGCCGCGGGCATTCCCGTGAGGGTGGCTCTCTCCCGGGGGTTGTGTCCGGATCACTTCTATGCGACAAACCTCGAGGAGGCCTTCAGTTGGGCACAGGAATGCGGGGCGGAGTGCTGTTTCATCGAAACCGCCGGCCTGTGCAACCGTTGCTCTCCCCACATCCGCGGTTTGCTCGCCCTGTGCGTCATCGACAACCTCATGGGGATCGACGCGCCGGAGAAGATCGGGCCGATGCTCCAGATGGCGGACGTGGTGGCCATCACCAAGGGGGACCTGGTCTCCCAGGCGGAGCGGGAGGTGTACCGCTACCGTATCAAGCAGATGAATCGGCGGGCCTTCATTAGACATGTGAACGGGCTGACGGGGCAGGGCTGCAGGGACCTTGCCACCATCGTCGCCGAGGCCCCCCAGGTGGACTCGGTCACAGAGATGCGACTCCGGTTTGCCATGCCGGCAGCAGTCTGTTCCTATTGCCTTAGCGAGACCAGAATCGGTTCCAGGTACCAGAAGGGCAACGTAAAGAAGGCCCGGTTCGGAAAATCGGCATGAGCAGGGACCGTATACTGCGCGAATTGCAAAGCATCACCGTGACCGCCGGGCGGGACAAGATGGGACGGGACGAACCGGAGAATATCGTTTTCCGGGCAGGGGAGATTTCGGCCCTCCTGGGCCCCACCGGGTCGGGCAAGAGCCGTTTTCTTTCGGACATCGAATCCCTGGCAAACGGAGACACCCCAACCGGGCGAAGACTCCTCCTCAATGGGGTCCCGCCCGATCCTGACGATAGATTTGCCCTTCAGGGAAGGTTGGTGGCGCAACTCACACAGAACATGAACTTCGTGCTCGACATGAAGGTGGGCGAGTTCATCAGGACCCATGCCGAGAGCCGCGAGGTCCCCGACCCGGAGGCCGTCGCAATGGGAGTGATCGAGGCGGCCAACCTCCTCGCCGGTGAGCCCTTCAGCGCCGGCAGTCAGCTCACGCAGCTCTCCGGAGGGCAGTCCCGGGCCTTGATGATTGCCGATACGGCCCTCTTGAGCTGGTCGCCGGTCATTCTCATCGACGAAATTGAGAATGCGGGGGTCGATAAGCTCAGAGCACTGGAGCTCCTCATCAAGAGTGACAAGATAATCGTAATTGCAACCCACGACCCCGTGCTCGCCCTTTCGGCGGACCGCCGGCTCGTCTTCCGGCACGGCGCGGTCAGGCAGGTCAGACAGCGCACAGACGAGGAAAAGGAACTCATGGGAGGGCTCCTGGAGATGGAGCAGCACCTCTCCCGCATCCGGGAGATCCTGCGCCGCGGCGACCCGCTCCCCCCGGATATCACCAACTGTTAGGGAGTTGAGGGATTATCCGCAGATAACGCAATGGACGCAGGATGAAAAATCCCTAAATCTCAAAGGCCTTTACACAGCTTTTCGGCCGTTGCCTCAGCTGACCTCATCACGTCTTCACGGGCTAAGACTTCCCCCGGCCCCCGAACCGCGCACGCTCGAATAAGATGAGTCTCACTAAAGCCATAGCCTTTGAAGAAGTAGTCAAATTTAGGAAAAACGTCGGTAAACAAGCCCTCATCGGGATTTCCCTGCACCTGAATGAAAACCAGTTTCTTCCCCGGTGCAAGGCGAGACTTATTCGGGTTGGTCACGAAATCGGGCACGAGATACGAGAAAGTCCTGTCCAGGAAAGCCTTCAACTGGCTCGTTACATCCCAGTAGTAGATGGGAGTCGCCAACACGAGAATATCGGTTTCGCGGACCGCTTCCAGGACTTCGGTCAGGTCGTCTTCGAGCACGCACCGGTCGAGCTTTGTCTTGCAGACATAGCACCCCTGGCAGCCTCGGTAATTTAGATCGTTTAAGGTAAAGGTGCTAACTTCCGCCCCGAGCTTCTCGGCGGTAGCGCAGAAACGTTTGGCGATTGTAGAGCTGTTTGACTCTACTCTTGGGCTTCCAAGTAAGCTTACAATTTTCATATTTATTCCTCCAGTTGCTTAATCTCGATCAAATCACTTCTTGGTGCATTGTACAAAGCATGTCGCCAGATTGCAATTTTAAGCGTTCATCACGATCAGGCAGAGGCCATGGGCAGCCATGACCACAACCAGGCTCTTGGTCGCGAAAGAGCCGGGAAAAGCCACCACGAACTCGCCTGGGTAGGTCGTGGAAGAGGCGGTTAAAGAAAACACCGGCTTATTTGTCAGGCGCAAGGGAATGCCGACCGTGGTGATCTTAAGTGGTGGAAGATTACTTTGATTGAAAAATATTGTTAGAAAAAACGAGCAGTTGGTGGAATTCTTGCCCTGAGCGCAATAAGCCGGTTTGGACAGAATCACAACGGGAGAAATTGATGCGGCAATTCTTCCTGTCGCCACTTCACAAACAAGAATAATCCGTAGACTTTTATAATAAGAATCGTTGTGGATGGATAATAAATGTCGTCAATCCATCAAGCGTTGACTCCTTGCTCTTAGTCAGGCGATAGGAGAACTGAAAAGGCAACGGGTTATAAAAATATGTAATAACTGGAATGGTAAGAAGTTCGAGTTGACATAAACTTTTAATGAATATTAGATATCATCATCATCAATTTTAAACAAAATTTCAAAATGGGAGGGGAAAATGTGCTTGTTTGTCCGGGAAATTCGTTTGTTTTTGGTGTTCGCGGGTTTATTGGTCCTGAGCACCGGTTGTGCAACTTCGCAAGGATCTTATCGGCTAACGTCGCAGCCACCAGGTGAATCTACGCTCGCCAAGTATTCCGATTTGTGTGTTGAGGTAAGCTGTTCCAAAGAGACTTCTCTATCCTCTACCGATATGGATAGGATCAAGTCCCTGATCCTTAAGAATGTTCCCGCCGAATGCACCAACAAATTCCGATGTGTCGAACAGCCGGTGGACGGTTCAAACACCATACTGGCAAAGGTAAACATCACCAAATACGATGAAGGCAACGCTATGGCGCGTTTCATGCTCGCAGGCCTGGGCCAAATGCATATTGATGCCGATGTCATTCTTGCTGATTACACGACCCATGATGAGCTTTTCCGAACAGACGTGAAAAAGACCTTCGCTTGGGGAGGGCTATACGGCGGAAGCACTCAGGTTACCGATATCGAAGAAGGATTTGCCAAGTCTGTTGCAGCTTCCTTTATCCCCAAAAAGTAGCAGCCCAATCGGGCTGCCTGTCGGGAGGATTTTTGTAATGCGAAGGTTTTTGTCGTCCCTTTAATTATGTTATTCGGTAAAGCTGCTTGCGCGTCTTATGCCCCTGGTTCTTTGCCCCTGCCGGAGACACCGACGCGATTGAGATTTCCTCGGCAGAAGGCCCCGTTAAGATTTGCGTCGATCCTTACGTGCAGCCGGAGAGACAAAAGCAGATTTTCGGGGAAGACCTTGGTTCAGCAGGGATAATCCCCATCCGCGTGGTCATGGAGAATGCGAGAGAAGGGCGCTATGTGGTGAAATCTTCCGGCATCGCCCTGGTTCTGCCTGACAGCACTCGAATTAATCAAACAGGAGCGAGGGCCGCGAGCGCGAAAATGCCGAGTTCCGTTCGCAGAGTTGCGGTAGGTAATGCCGCTAGACCCGCAGACTGCTTCCTGCTTGCCGGCTTGTAAAATTTTATCCCGGGGCTGGTCTATCAACAGGAGTCTTCTCAATGATAATTCAATTTGTAAGCGTTCGCCACAAAGGCACAGAGTTCTCGGAGAAAGTCAGATGAGCCTACAAGCAGCCGGGTACATGCTCGTTTCCGATTTCTTTCCTCCATGCCCGTTTTCTTCTCTGTGTTCCCCGTGCCTCTGTGGTGAACGCATACTTTTTGTCCGGTCATGTCTACTCTTGGCGTGCTGAATCCGCCGCATTGACCTGGCCCTTACTCGCCGCAGTAACCGTCATTCAACTTCTTTGTGGCAGGTCGAAAAGATGCTGCCCGTATGACGCTCATAAGCATCGGCGATAAACTCAAAGTGACATCCGGGACACTTAATGTAAGTACGTCCGTCTCTTGCATAACGCTCGATCTGCTTAATTCCTTGTTCACCACAACATAGATCGAGAATGGTAGTTTGATCCCACACATCCTGCTGGGACTTGGCAAAATCACGTGCTTTCTCTAAAGAATCAAACTTGTACATATGGTTCGGTAGACTAGCACTACCAAGCGAAGCAAATGATGCATCGGCTTGAACAACCAGAAATACTTTCGGCATGATCATTTCGTTCATTTTTAAGAGCGCCTTTCTGCATAAGGATTTCCTTCAACATTGTTTTTCAAAATACCCCGCACTCGCTTTCCTTATTAAGCAAATGGAGTGCCATCCGAAAGCAAAGGATTCACGTTTTAACAACACCTGAATATACGCATACTTGTGTACTGGGGAGGGTAACTTTCTCGCTTGTCGAGAGGTACTGTCAATGAAACAGTGCTAATTACTTACGTGTTTGATTTACTTAAACAATTGCGGAATGCCGGAGGACGTAAAACCTGAATCAGTTTATAAAAAAGCATCATGCAACCCAATGGAAATTGGTCTTCTGCTGGTTTCACCTGGCTAACAATCGTCAATTCCCGTTCAACAGGAAAATTCCTGCCGCAGAGGAATTTTCCTGTTGAACGGGAATCTCTCTGACCCTGGGGCCGAAATCGCCGCTTTGCATTGCCGTGCTCGTTTTAGGGGAAAGGCGCTTCCTTTGCCGTCACTGCCACGGCCTACATTATCCGAGTCGGCACGGAAAGGAACGTGACCGGACCGGGACGAAGGCCTAAAACCTCCACAAGCAGACAAAGACCTGTTCTTTCGTCATCTTACTGGTTTCTGGTCATGGCAAAGGGGATGCCCTCTTTATGCCTGCGTTCGGGACCTTTGCGACGCTTTTGCAGACCGCGACTTCTGCCCGGCTCAAAGATCGCCCAGGCGACTGCGTTCGACCATGGCTACGCGTACTAGACAGGATCTCACGTCCCTTCGGGACCCCCTGAAACCATGAAAAGATTTGTAGATCCGTAGGATGGGTGGAGCGGAGCGCAACCCATCAAATCTTTTCGTAACTGCAGACGATCATGTGCACCGGGAGTTCCTGGTGAAAGGTTTCAGGTGTTTGACTGTGCCGGTTGGTTGCACGAAGAGTGCACTTAAAATCGCGATAGGACGTCCCGATATCCCAACGCATACGGTAGAGACGGACCGGTTTGCGGGGCGGACCCGCAAACCAGCGGAGAATAAAATTCACCATGCCCACCGTCTTTGCCGGGGGCATGGACCCCAGACGCCGTACCCACCGCACGCCGGTCTTTCATCCTGCCGTTCTCCGGCCTCTCTCATCCGCACGGTAAACTTGTTCTACCGCAGAGGCGCAGAGAACGCTGAGAAAAGAATATGGACTGTTTTCTCTGCGCTCTCAGCCTTCTCTGCGGCTGATGTTGTGAATTTTCAAGCAGAATCCGAGGCACGTTTCTGTTTCTTCGCTTCTTTCCTTTCACCCCTATCGCCCTTCTCTGCGATCTCTGTGATCTCTGCGTCTCTGCGGTGGATTCGGGGGTACGCAGAGGATGCTGAGGCCGCAGAGATGATCACCATCGAATGTTTGATCGGAACCAATCCTAACCGGACGATCTTACGGCAGGATCACGTCGCAACAGAATGCCCCTGCTGTCATCCGTCTTCCGTGTTGAATTCAGAAGGAAAATGCCGGATTATGTGTGCGGGAAAAAGGACGGTGTTCCTGCCCCGGACCTTTTTTTATCGAATCGACAATAATTTACAGCCTTTTCATTTCTCAATGTTTTGGCATGCTTATAAAATAACTCGTGAATTCGTATGCTTATAATTGGAGACAAACATGGAACGGCAGGCCGGGGGACCGTTGGCAGGATAGGGAAAGTCATTATGGGAAGAATCGTTACGCCTCGAAAATATTTTCGTGCAACAGCGCTGTGCGTGGGCCTGTTTGGCTCTTTGTTGGCGGCGCTGTTCCTTTTTTCGGCTGTAGGGGCGGAGAATACTGCGACAACGGTTATCGTCCTTACGGATTCGGCGGGGTTGGGCGATAAGGCTTTCAACGACGCCTGCTGGGAGGGAGTGCTCAAGGCGGAAAAGGATTTTGGAGTCCATGCCCGGTTCCTACAGTCGCGGGAGCAGGCCGACTATGCGTCCAATCTCGCCCTGGCCGCCCGGAAAGCCGATATCGTGGTGACTCTGGGCTATCTTTTCGCGGACGCCCTTTCGCAGGTTGCCCCGCACTTCCCCGGGACGAAATTCATACACATGGAAGGTGATATCCCGGCCGAAAACGTGGCGTCTTTCGATTTCCGGTCGGAGGAGGGCGGATTTCTGGCCGGATTGACGGCGGGGTTGTTTACAAAGAAAAATATGGTGGGCGTGGTGGCGGGGATGGATATCCCTCCCGTGGAGGCCTATGTCAGCGGGTACCGGGCAGGCGTGAAGACGGCAGAAAAAACCCGAGGTCAAAAAATCGAGGTAGTCGTAGGCGTAGCTGGATCGTTCAACGACCCGATCAAGGGAAAATCGCTTGCAAAGGCGATGATCGACAGGGGAGTGGACGTGATTTTCAAGGCGGCCGGAAATACGGGGGTGGGAGTGGCCGAGGCGGTGAAGGGGGCGAATGGGGTGTACCTGATCGCCGACGACCGCAACCAGGACGCCGAAATGCCTGGGAAGGTGCTCACGAGCGCCCTGAAACGGATGGATGTCGCGGCGTACGATGCAATCCGGGATTGCGTCGAAGGTCGATTCCGGGGCGGGCACCGCTGGCTTGGGGCATCCGAGGGCGCCGTGGACATAACTGACATGCAATACTCCGGGCAATTGTTCGCCCCGGCCGACCTGGAGCGCATCGAGAAAGCAAGGGAGGCTCTGAGGAGCGGCAAGGTCGTCCTCCCCAAGCGTTACGGCGAAGTCGATTCGTTTGCGCCCCCGGCGCTGTAAACAGTGCTCGTTGTTGGGCTTGTAGCCTGCGGCCTTGTGCCGTGAAGTAAAGAGTGGACGGAGTGGTCCATTTCGTAAATCAGGTGAGGTACAGCTCTCACGTATTATGCGCTCGAATTGCCAAATGCGTGGGTATAGCTTTTTGTTCCATCAAGAGAGGCTCCGGAGTGGACCCTACAGACCACCGGGATGGAAAGTATTCGGAGGTTACAGCCAACCCGTGCGGTAACGTACCCCCCGCACTTATCGAAATACGGAACATATCCAAAAAGTTCGCCGATTTTTATGCAAACAGGAATATTTCTCTCGATATCCGGGAAGGCGAAATCCACGCCGTAGTCGGGGAGAACGGGGCCGGCAAGTCCACTTTGATGAACCTGCTTTTCGGGCGGATACGCCCCGATTCCGGCCTCATCCGGCTCAGGGGAAATTCCGTCTTCTTCAAAACCCCACGGGATGCGATCCGAGCCCGCATCGGAATGGTTCATCAGAATATCCTTTTTTTCCCTCAGCTTTCGGTGCTTGAAAATATCATTGTGGGCAGCGAAACGGAGGGTGGGTACAACGCTAAATCGATATTGCACGCGGCTCTGCTCGGGACCGCCCGTGCCAGGAAAAAACTGCGCCACCTCCAGGCCCCTTTGGGGTTTTGTCTCGACCTGGACCAGGCCGCAAACGAACTGCCTTTCGCGCAGCGGCAACAGATCGAACTGCTGCGGATATTGTATCGCGGGGCCGATGTTCTCATCCTCGACGAACCCACCAGCCTCCTCTCGCCGCAAGAAACCGGGAGACTCCTTGAGATGTTGGAATCCCTCCGCGTGGGCGGGTGCACAATCGTCTTCATAAGCCACCGGCTGGGCGAAGTCTTTTCCATAGCGGACAGGATCACTGTGCTCCGGCACGGAAGCGTCGCGGCCACGCTGGATGCACGCGAAACCGACAGCGAACGGATTGCCCGTCTCATGGTGGGAAGCGTGGAAGAAGAGGAGCCCAAAAGCATATCGCGGGTTGCACAAGAGCGTGCCGGCCGGCTCGGGCCGGCTGTAGATCCCGGCGGCGTGGCGCTTGTTTCTCCTATTGAAAGGGGCGGCGGGGAGGATTTCCTGGAAGTCCGCAGTCTTTCCGTCGGTCCTTCCGGCGCCGAACCGGCAATAGACGACCTGTCCATTTCGATAAACCAGGGGGAAATTTTCGGGATCGGCGGAGTAGTCGGAAACGGACAGCGCTCTTTCGCGCTCTCATTGGCCGGGAAAGTGAAACCCATAGGCGGGGCGATACTTCTTGGCGGAGTGGATATCTCCTCTATGGACATCGCGAAGAGGCTAGATCGGGGCCTCCGCTGGCTCCCTGAGAACCCCGCGGAAGAAGCGCTTCTGCCCGACCGCCCCTTGTGGGAGAACCTTCTCCTCGGGCGCCAACGGGAAAGGGGCTTTGCAACAGGCGGCATTCTTCGAAGAAGGGCAATTCTCCAATATACAACAGGCCAGGTTCTGGCAAATAATATCGCTGCCAGGGACGCATTCGAGCCGCTTGCCGGCCTTTCGGGGGGAAACCGCCAGAGGGTGGCCCTTGCACGGGTCCTGGCCGGATCGCCGCGCTTGGTGGTCATCGAGCAGCCCTCCCGGGGACTCGATCTGCACGCATCCGGCCGGCTGTACGAGCGCTTGCACGAACTCAGTCGCGAAAAGCGAGTAACCTTTGTCGTGCTTTCCTACGATCTCGATGAACTCATCTGCCTTTGCGACCGAATCGCCGTTTTCTATCGGGGAAAAATATCGGGCACGATTGAACGAGACGGATTTTCCCGCGAACAACTCGCAAGATTGATGGCGGATGTAGTGTAGTCTTTACTGTTACCGGGAGTACCGGGGGATTTCAGGGAACCAATGAACATTATCCGGCGTAACATCGAATCGTTAATAACGCTACTGCCAGCCCTCCTTGTCGGCATACTCGTCTGTATGGGGCTGGCGGTGGCCGCCGGGGTAGGTCCCCTCGATCTTGTCCAAACCATCTGGACGGGGGCCTGGGGCAGTGCGGAGGAGGGCGTAAACACCCTTTCGAAAATGACCCCGCTGCTTTTAACGGGCCTTGCCGTAGCTCTCGCATACAGGGCGGGTCTTCTCAATATCGGGTGCGAAGGGCAGCTCACTCTCGGAGCGCTCGCAGGAGCAACCGTCGCCCATGCAGCCGCCCCGCTTCCTGCCTTCGTCCTCTTCCCGCTCACCCTTGCCTGCGGAGCGCTCGCCGGGGGCGTTTGGGCATATCCCGCGATAGTGCTCCGAGTGCGGCGGGGTGTCCACGAAGTTATCAGCACGCTTCTTCTGAACTATATCGCAATCTATTTGTGCAGCTATCTCGTTTCGGGGCCGCTCGGGGACGGGTCGGCAATGGGAAGGACGCCGCCCATACCCTCCGGCGCCGAGATGCCGGAGATATTTCAAAGCGGTTCGCTCCATCTTTCGGCCGCCCCGGCGATAGCCCTGGCGCTCTGCTTCGCCGCCTGGTTCTTGCTCGCGAAAACGGTTTGGGGCTTCGAGATAAAGGCTGCCGGAGCCAATCCCGAGGCGGCTGTGAATGCAGGGATAGCAGCCTCGAAGTGGCAAACACGCATTTTCGTCCTGAGCGGTGCGCTTGCCGGGTTTGCCGGGGCCGTGGAAATCTGCGCGGTACACCACAGGTTCTTCAGGTCATTTTCGCCTGGCTACGGGTTCGATGGCCTGACGGCCTCTTTCCTTGTAAACGGCGCGCCCGAGTGGCTCTGGCTGAGCACCCTTTTCCTCGCCAGCCTGCGTGCCGCCGACAAGTGGCTCCAGATCGAATTGAACCTTTCGCCAAATTTCATCCTGGTCGCCCAGGCCGTCCTCCTGCTCTCGGTCGCCTGCCAGGGCCGAATCCGGTTTATTTGGAACAAGTTATCGCATCTGCGCGGGAGTGTGTCACACGATGTCGCCGCTGTTCGATCTGATTCCTCTGACCCTCGTTAAGGCGGTCCCCTTGCTGCTTGCAAGCTTCGGTGGCCTGCTCTCCGAGTTGAGCGGAGTTATCAATTTCGGCCTCGAAGGAATGATGCTTGCCGGGGCTTTTGCCGCCGTGCTCGGAACGTGGGCGACGGGATCGCCCTGGACCGGGCTCTTTTGCGGAATCGGGGCCGGTGCTTTTGCCGGAATGATTCACGCCGTCGCAAGCCTCAAGCTTCGGGCAAACCAGATCGTAAGTTCGATTGGGGTGAATCTCCTGGCCTCAGGGCTTACCGGACTGCTTCTCAACCAGATCTTCCACGTCTACGGAACGTCGCCGGGTGTCAAGGGACTGCCGGACCTGGGGAAGCTTCTACCTGCAACCGGCCCGCTTTCAATCGTGCGCGGGCTTTGTGAAGGAGTACCCGTCCTGGTGCCGGTTTCCCTGGTTATCGGGATTGCGCTCATCGGGTTTCTCAGATGGACCGTCCCGGGCCTGCGCTTGCGGGCCTGCGGAGAAAGCCCCGAAGGGGCGGCTGCGGCCGGACTCATGGTCACACGGATACGTTTCTTAGCCGTCTGCGTGGGAGGGGCGCTTGCCGGGATGGGAGGGGCTTTCCTCTCCATCGGAGAGCTTTCGCAGTTCGTGGAAAACATGACCCAGGGACGGGGCTATCTGGCCATCGCGGCAGTAATCCTCGGAAGGTGGCGGCCGGTTGGAGTATTGCTCGCAGTCCTTTTTTTCGGCTTCGCCGAGGCACTCTCCGAATGGCTCGCCGTGAGGTGGTCCGACCTGCCCAACCAGATTTTTCTGGTCCTGCCCTACCTCTGCTGTTTTTCAATCCTCGCCTTCTACACGGGAAAACGCCGCCCGCCTTCCGCGCTTGGGGCGTATCGAATAGTGTTGAGAGATGGCGATATTCGCACATTCGGTTTGAAAAATCGATAAGCTCACATCATGTTTCATCTACATTGAATTGAACGTTCGCGTATCCGGCACTAAGTTTATTGTATCGGGAAAACGAATGGCCACCCGAAGAAAGGATACAAGCGCGAACCGAAGTTGCAGTGGCGCGCGGTTCAGGAGGGTGGCGGCGAGGGGGGCGGAAGCCCAGTTTGCGGCCATGTGCGGGATCGACGCGGCCACCTGTGGGCGCGAGAGGCCGGGAATGAGCGCGTTCGTGTCGAGGACGCCGCAGTCTACCACACCTATTCTGCCTACTCACGTGGAGTGGACGGCCTCTGGGGAATGTACCAGTAGCTCGACCGCGCCCCCAGGGAGCGCAACGAGACGGGCGTTTGGTGGCGCCGCCACGACGAGTATGACGAGGGCTGAGGAAGCAGGGAACGGAGCCTGACATGCGGAAGTTGATCGCTGGGATGAAGATTTCTGCCGATGGCAAGATCGAGGGGCCTGATGGTGCGGCGGATTGGGTGGAAGCCTGGTCGGACGACTACAATCTGATGCCGCAGATAGACGCGTGCGTGCTTGGCGGAGGTATGTACCCCGGCTATGAGTGGTATTGGACCGCGATACGGAATGAGCCGGGCAAGCCCGTCTGGAGTACCGGCAACGCGCCGGCCCCGGCTGAGATCGAATGGGCCCGCTTCGCCGCGCAGACCCCGCATTATGTACTATCGAGCACCCTGACTTCGACTCTATGGCCGAATACGAGCTTTGTCCGGCGACTCGAGGAAATCGCTGCCCTTAAGCAGCAGGCCGGAAAAGACATTTATCTCGTTGGGGGTGCTCGAACTACGGCGAGCTTCATCGATGCCGGGCTGGTGGATGAACTCCGGCTTATTGTTTATCCGCTGATCGTCGGTAAAGGGAAGGCGCTCTTTGCGACGACGGAGCGTCGTCATGGGCTTGAACTGCGGAAGGCTCAGCAGCTTCAAGGTGGGCGTGTAAGCCTGATTTACGGAATTAGCTAAAGATTGGCATTGGGTCCTGACTTATTTGACATTATTACAAAACCATGGCTTTTTAAGGCCGTAAACGTACATCTAAAAAGGCTCTTCGTTAATTCTGGTTTATTCTTATTTCTTTACCCAAACATGGGTGATTTCCCCAAATACCAATTTGCGATACTGGTTTGCTTCTTTGTAAGCTTCGTTCATAAAGTCTTTAGCTTCTTGCGTGTAAAAATCATTGGGATCGGCGGTAGTAAGTGCCGTTAATTTACATTCAATAATTAGTCTGGCTTCTTTGAAAGACATATCTCCGGAAGGAGTTTGAACACTTGTCAATTCAACTTCTTTCATTTTCTCACTATCTCTTCCTGATTTACTTCCCAAAAAGAGTATTTGTTCCTTATATTCATTCGGGAAGTAAGACAGCGTATATGTTTGCTCTTTTTGAATCATTTCAAGCGTATAACGGTCTGCTCGAAGAATACACCAAGTGGTGGGTTTCATGAAAAGAAGCCCCAAACCACCCCCACTGCCTGTCATGGAATTATAATGATCTTCCTTGCCCGCAGTAATAACCGTAAAATCTTTCCCTACCAACGTAAATACATTGTCGCATATCTCTTCCGGAGAAATTTGTTTGAATAATTGATCAAAGTTCATCTTTTTGACATTTACATGATTTATTTTTTTCATCGGTAACTCCGAGGAACCCCGTCCTTAAGGGCGGGAAAGGTTGAGTAGTTCCAGGGCTTCGGGCCGCGAAGCACGCACTTGAAGGTTTGTTCCATTTCCTGCTCACCAGGGGAAGGCAAGGTCGTTTCCCGAGCCATAATACCTCCACTAATAATATTATTACCGCCAAAGCCTCTCGAGCCTTGCCGGATTGGTCGCCGTGTAAATGACCGTATGCCTCATGTCGCGGTGTCCAAGATAGTCCTGAATTAAACCGCGTGTCCGCGCCCTGGTCGGCCAGGGCAAAGCCGCAAGCATGCAGGAGCGCGGGTGCGTAGCAATTCGAGCCTCCCCCTGCTTTCCGTATTTTTGAATGGTCAGCCATGCAGTCGCCGCTTAAGGGGTTTGCTGTGCCGCTCACGAAAAACGCCTTGCCGGTCGCCTTCAACCCGGCGCGGCCGGCCGGCCATGCCTTGATAACACGCAACTCGTCGCCGCGCAACGGGTGCGTGGTGCCGGGTCATAGCCGATTTGCGACAGCAATTCGCAGACTCCCTGACATGACATAAGGCTCAAAATTCAGCACTGGAGGAAGCTTCCTCATGTCGTACCAAGACGTATGCCTGTAGGTGCGATAATCCCGAAGGACGGCAACTCCCTGACCGTCGATTCTTGCTTGCAGTCCTTCCAAACTCTCGAAGAAAATGACCTCTTTTTTGGCAAGCGCCGCATCCACATGAGCCTCACGGTTGAACATCCGATTTTAATTGTCGTTGTCCGGAATAAATAATTGTCGTTGAACAAACATCCGAAAACCGCCCGTAGCCGATAGTGTCCGGCGCTCTATTTCATAACTTGGATTTCCCTTGAAGGCGGAACATGATCGCCTTCGGAACCGCTTGCCATTGGCGCATGGCGGCGATGATGTCAATGTTCTTGAAACTTCCACTCTATGTCACGAGCGAAAGCTTTGCCCTCCTCACTAAGGTGCCTGCGCAAGATCAAACCGCCAAGCCCATTGATATAGGCACCGATAGCTATCATCTGGTTAGGGAAATCGGCGCCGATCGTGCAAACCAGCTTGCATCGATCAGAGCCTTTCGCTCTCACTTCCATTTCCCAAGGAACCCCCACAACGGCAGGAAACCAGCGTAGGATATATGCTTTCGTGTTTTTGGAGTAGAACATTACACGATCCGGTTGGTGCTGTTGCAAGACATAGTTCTGAACGATCATCTCATTGCCAATCGTCTCGACGTTCGCCATAAAGAAGCGGCCATCTCTGAAATAACTTCCCATTGCCTTGTGGGCACGAGCGTAGGAGACGTAATCAGCATTGGTCATCTCCGTCACCCACCGATAGAGATCAATCGCCTCTTTGGGCAGAGAAATCTCGAAAGACTCAGTCACTCTCATATCCTTCTCCAAGTGATAAAATTTCGTTGACAATTTGCTGAGCACGGATACACAACTCTGGACTGCAGTTGGACGCCCTCATCGGCCTAGTGAATCAGGCTATCAATGATAGCCTATCAACGATAGGTTGATATGTTATCTATTTTGATGGTATTGTCAAGCCTTAACATTTAGGACAGGTAAGCTCATGGAGTCAGGGACAAAATTTTCCCGCAAGCCTCGACCTGTCGGCCCCCGCCGGGAGGAAATTCTGGCGGCTGCGTTAAAGTTGTTCGGTGAGCGTGGAGTGCATGCGGTTACGACCAGACAGATTGCCTCTGCCGTCGGCATTTCGCAGCCTAGTCTCTACGCATTCTTTCCGAACAGGCGTGCCCTGGAGGCCGAGGTATATACGCGGGTCTTCGAGGAATTAACGTCGCGCATCGTCGAAGGCCTCGATGCGCTCAAACGGGGAAGCTGTGACATCTGCGACCTTGGTAAGATCTACGTCGATTTCGGCTTGACGCACCCGGATGCCTACAAGCTCGCATTCATGGTTGAGAAGCTAGACCCGGTGCCTGCCGTAAGCAGCGGCGACGATTGCATCTCGGTGGCCGGTTTGAAAGCCTTCTACCTCCTCCGAGAGGCCGTCGACCTTACACTTGGTGCGGGCCTGCCGCCGGATGAACTTGAGCTCTTGGCTCAGAGTCTTTGGGCCGCACTGCATGGGCTCGTTTCGCTTCTGCTCGCCCGTCCCAACTTCCCTTGGAGTCAGCGAAACCGCCTCATCGAATTCCACATCACTCGGATTTTCGCCTGAGTCGTCTGTGAACCCTGAATTTTCGACGAAACGGCCGGCACAGTGAAGCCGCGAGGGCTGCATCCGGCGCTCTCGTCCTGTGCCCGGGCTACGTCGGCATTAAGACCAAACGGGACTCGAACCAGGAGCCATTTTGGACGACTACGCACCAGCGGCGTAAGGACACTACTGGGGCGTAGTCTGTGATGTCCTACACCTCCTTCAACCGTCCATTTGGAAAGGAAAGCCTTCCTGGAACGGCAATAAAAAATGTCTCGCCCAGTGACATATTTACTCGCGCATTAAAGTGGGAAGGCCTGGTATGAGAGATAAAAATAGCCCTTCAGCATTTTTCTGCTTTTTGCCGCTTCTATTACCGTTTCTATTTCCACTTCTATTGCCGCTTCTGGTTGCCGTTTTGCAGACCCATATCTTCGCATGCTATAGTCGGATTGAGTAAACAGTTGACTTGTGCCTCGGTCCCGAACCACCAGGCGCTACTGAATGGACGAACACGAATTTCCACCACCGTGTTCATTGTACTTGGCCTGGATATACCGTGAAGCCGACTGAGGAATTCTCCCCACCGCTACCTGTATTTGCCCTGTATTTGCAGGAAAATGAATTGAGGAATACGAGGAATCGAGTAATTTTCTTCACTCCTGAACGGCCGTTTGCAGGTCTTTGAAAACCTAATAGTTATCACACTCCCGGATCTTCGAGAAGCTGATAGGGTCGGGGGCCGGGGACGCGGTCCCAACCGGCACTTTCAGTTTTCCGCCCTTTATATTTGGAATTCCGATGCCGGGGGAAATTTGCTCCATCCAGTATTCGTGCACAGGACGTGCACAGGGAACGCCAGTCAAGACATTGTGAAAGGTTGATGTTTTGTAAGTTGGCGGAAGCGCATGAGAATCTAACCCTTCACCATATTGTTCCCGTAAGGGTTTGCATGTGGTGGGGACATAAGAGGGTCACCACGAGATAGCTGGTTTCTCGTGAATCAGAAAGGAAGTCATCGACAATATAAACACCCAACGAAGAAGGGCCGTGTTACTGTGGCTGGAGCTTTAAGCGACGACGTTAACCCGAAGACCCTGAAGAGCATTTTCAGACAAGCAGGATTGGAGAGGTAATCAGATGAGGTACTCGGTTGTCATCGAAAAAGGAGAGAAGAATTACTCCGCATATCTTCCGGACGTGCCGGGATGTATTGCTACGGGCAGCACCCCGGAAATCACCATTAAACGCCTTGCAAAGGCGCTTCAAATGCACCTGGCGGGGTTAAAAGAGGATGGACTTCCTATCCCGGAACCAAACACTGAAGTTGACTATATCACTCTGGGGGAAGCCATTTAACGTCGGCTCGGGGGGGACACCAAAGGACACCGCAAATCCTCGAATTGAAGCATGTAAGCCAGCGCAAACACTAGAATTATGGCGGAAGCGCATGGGAATCGAACCCACCTGGGAACGCCTTCACGCCCCCACACCGGATTTGAAGTCCGGGAGCCCCACCAGTGAGCTTGGCGCTTCCAAAGAGGTCAATATATACTGCCGCAAACAGCTTGGCAATCGCCCTTGTTTCTCAAAACAAAATCGTCACGGCCACCCATGCCACGATGTCCGTGAGACTAGACCGTGATGAGGTCGTATTCTCTTGAGCCCAGCCCTATTTCCGCTGCGTAGTCCAACTGGTGTTCCCAGTCGATGTGCGGGTAAACGGCCCTGAACTTGTCGGGGCAGGGCTGCGCGATTCCCTTGAGGCGCGAAGATTCGAGAAGAGGTTGGCTGTTTACGAGGTCTGCGCACGCCTGGTCCAGCGCAACGGGATCAAGGGAAGCGGCGATGCCGATATCTCCTACGATCGGAGCATCCGAAAAGGGATAGCAGTCGCAGGCGGGAGAAATCTGCGTAAGAACATTTATAAAAAGCGAGCGCCCCTTCTTACTCTTGAGCGCCCCCAGGGTATATTCGACCATTTTTTCCATGAACTTCGGCAGATCTTTTTCCCAATCGATTGAAACCGCGCCCTGCGGACAGGTATGAATGCAGCGCGCGCACCCAACGCAAAGTTGCTTATCTATGTGCATGATTTTCGTGGCAGAGGCGCTTGGGGCCGGGACACCCGGCTCTCTTTCGACAAGGCTTATTGCGCCGTGGACGCATTGCTCGAGGCAGAGTCCACAACCTATGCACTTTTTTGAAATGACTTCCGGGGCAACCTCCGAGTGCTGAGCCATCTTGCCCCTGCGTGAAGCCGTCCCCATGCCGATATTTTTGATCGCGCCGCCAAAACCGCTCGCCTCGTGCAATTTGAAATGGGCGAGCGAGACGAGGGAGTCCGCCCGGATTACCGCGGAACCTATAAACACTTCTTTGAAATGCTTAAGGTTAACCGGGACGGCTACTTCATCCCGGCCGTCGATGCCGTCGCCAATTACGAGGGGGGCGCCGGCAACCGGGTAGGCAAAACCGTTCAGAATGGCCGTATTCAAATGGTCCACAGCGTTGCTGCGCGAACCGGGATAGAGTGTCCCGGAGTCGGTAATAAACGGCTTTGCGCCCGCTTGCAGGATCAAATCCACCACGGGGCGAACGAGTAGAGGCCGGATAAATGCCGTGTTGCCTCTTTCACCGAAGTGAAGCTTGATGGCGGTAAGAGCGTTTTTCCTGACGATATTCTCCAACCCGGCGGCACGAGCCAGGCGTTCGATTTTTGTCAAAAGGCTATTAGCAAATCCGGTACGCAAATCTGTAAAATAGACACCGCTAGCCATCATACGCCCCCAAATCGCCTAAAAAAGTGGACCGAAAAAAACGCAAATTCTCTCAATCGCAACTCACCATTTTCAAGCTCCTCCCCCTCCGACAGGAGCGAGCAGAACGGCAATAATCCCCGAGAGGAAAATACCATCGAACGTTCCAGCCCCACCGATCGAGGCCACTGGCGCACGCATGTATCTCAGCTTATCCAGGTGGAGGATATCAGCCCCGATTAGCGTACCCAGTGTGCCCGCGATGTAGGCTGTCGGAGCGGCAAAATCGTAATTGAAAATCATGGCCGCGATTGCGGCGACGATGGGCGGAATGAGCCATGGCACGGCAATCCCGACACCTTGAACCGGGCGCGCGTTTTTATAGACGACATAGACTACCGCGGCCATGGCGAGCAAAATACGGATCGGATGAAACGTATTGGCTAAAAGATAGAGGGAAATAGCAGCAGGAATCAGGGCGCCTCCCACATTTATAGCGAGCACCATTTCATTTGGATGCCCGGAGAACGGGGGACGGAACCGCATTCCAAAAAACGAGACTACCCCGCGGTCGTCGAAGCCGTTTTCCACCCTGATTCTGCGCAAAGGAATGTTGATCATACTGCCCACGATACACAAAAACAGGAGCGTAAAAAGATACTCGGGCGGAATGCCGATTTTCGAAAACGCCCATGAAAACAGACCAAACTGGATCAGCCCGAAGGCTACAAGGAGCAGAAAAATAAATATAAAAACAAAGAAAATTAGAAAAGGCGGAAAAAACATTCGGCATACTCCCGGATAGGGTCCCGCTCAGTAATCTGTATTTATCTTCAAAGCCCCTTGGTTTGCAGCGGGCTGCCCGGTGGCTTAGCCCCAGGCGCCAGGCTCGATAAACGGACCGAACTTGAGCTTGAGGTGTTGGAGCTCCTCCAGGGTCGATTTCCAAATCCCGTAATATTCTTCCGGGCAATCGGGTGCGGTGCGCTGATAGAAGCTAATGGCGCGCGCGAGTTTGGCAATCCAGGGATCGATCCGGAACTTGAAGAGTTGCCGGTAGAGTTCCGTGGAGAAGTCCTCCTGAAAGATTTCCAAAAATAGAGATTTGAGGTCTTCATACTTCGGAATAAATCCAAGCGGTGTCCTGTAGGCGTCAACCTCATTGTGTATTCGCCGCTCCGCCCAATGCAGCCAGACTTTCTTGGCAAGTTTGTGCGTGAGGAAATTTCCTTTTTCGTCCTTGAGGAAATAATTGACCGTGAAGATTCGCGGCACCTCTTTTATGCCCTCGACGAATTTAATGTTGTTCCTGATATAGGCGCCTATCGGATAGCTGATGAAATCGAGGTTGGCCATCGGCTGAGGGGCGAGCACCCCTTCTTTTCCGATGGTTGCCGAGGTCGTTTCGGATTCCAGGGTACACGCTTTCAGAATGATTCCGCTTTTCCAGTCGGTAGCTTCTTCGATCGGTACGGATGTGTCGCTGTCCCTGCCGCCATAGATTATGCCCCGAACGAGCACTCCATTTTTGTCGTTAAAAGCCGGGTCGATATTTTCCAGGTATCCGAGCCTCAAGGTATAGCGGGCATTGCTGTGCGCAAAGGAAACCGGTTTGCCGTCTCCGTCGAGTTTACCTTTGCACCATTCGCCGGAATAGTTAAAGCCGTGGCTGGGAGGCTCCATCCCCATGCCCAGCCAATAGGGCTGGTTGTCCGGACCCGTGAGGACATTTGAAAAGATGATTTCAAGCCCCGGGGTTTGCAGGGTCTTGAATATAAGTGGGTCATCCTGGGCGTTTACGTCCTTAATAATCCCGAATATGCCATTTTCTACGTTAACCGCTCTAAACTCGCCGTCGATATTGCGGAAATAGGCAATATCGTCACCGATTATCTTTTCACCGGGCAGCATCGCAGTGGCGGTCTTTCCGCAGGCCGAGGGAAAAGCGCCGCAGAAATGGGTTGCACGCCCCTTTGCCTCGTTCGGGACGGTCATGACAAACATGTGCTCGCACAGCCATCCTTCGGTCCCGGCGAGTTTGATTGCCAGGCGCATGGCGTGTTTTTTCAGTCCCACACTGTTTCCCGCGTACTGATTGTTAGTGGAAAGTACTATGTAATCTTCCATGTCCTGGTAAATTCGGCGTTTATCGAGGTCTATGCAATTGCCGTTTTCATCCAGGCGGCCCGCGCTGTGCACGAAGCGAAAAAACCTATCCTTTGCCTCCATCAGGCGGAAGTGTTCATAGCCCCGCCGATAGAGCAATTCTTCGGAATGAGACACATAAAAGGAATCCGTCATCTGTGCGCAAGCTATCGAAAAAGGGCTGTGGGTCGGCCCCTCGCAACTCAGTTTTACAAGGGCATTTTTGCCCTTCATGATACCTTTGAGAACGCTCATTACGTCCGCGAGACCTTCCTCCCTCTCTTTGGCAAGAAGGGCGCCCATCAAAGGGACAAGCTCTTTTCTCACGAGGTTCTTTGTAGCCCCGGGCGCCCGGCCCTGGTCGTTATATCCATCGTAGTGGATTGTGTGGCCCGCTTTCGTAAGGGGTTTTTCCTCTTTTAGGGCCAGGGAGTTTTTCCGGATATACTCCGCGTCCTCATCGCTGTCGTCACACATATAGACAGAATCGGGTTCGCAAAGCGCGGTGTATTCACCTATGAATTCGAAGAGCTTGGGATTGTCGAGCGCGAGGAGTTTTTGGTAGCTCGCGGCAGACATTTTTTGTGACAGGAGCGGAGCATAGCGATTATCATCGAGCCTTGACATTCTTAAATTTCCTTTCTGCCTGGTAATATGAACAATGCATCCTGATGAGAAAGACCTGAATACACCCTTTGACGAGTGCAGGTAAACTCTTAAATCCTCTTGCCGTAGAGCCTCAAAACGGCATCCATGAGAGTCGCAAAATGCGGCCGGCCGGAGACACAGGCATCCGTTTCCTCTGCGTCCCCGCTACGGCATACGCGAATGCCATGGCAACCGGCATTTCGGGCGGCTATCATATCCGATTCATGGTCCCCGATGAAGAATGTCCTGTCCGGGACGATACCTGCAAAACGGCATGCGGCCAGTATCATAGCGGGAGCGGGTTTGCGGCACTCGCATCTTTCATCGGGGTGATGAGGGCAGTAAAAAGCGGCCAGAATACTCCCGCCGCATTCCTCAACGCTCCGAATTACTCCTTCGTGGGTCCCCCAGAAATCTTCCCAGCCGATCAGGCCCCGGTTGAGGCCCGACTGATTGCTGATCAAAATGACTCCGACGTCATTTCGTTTGAGGAACGCGAGGGCTTCGAGAGCATCCTGGTAAAAGGACACTTCGCCGAAGCTCTTTACATAGTCGGGGCGATTGACATTCAATATGCCGTCACGGTCCAGGAGAAGGAAGCGGGCGTTCTGCGGTTGTGGAGAACTAAGCCATATAAGCATTTTGGCCGGTCCTTCAGGTTCGAATTCGAAATATTCTCAAATCAGGCCTGTAAAAGTTGTATAATTACTGATAAGAGTCAGACTTGAAACTGGGGAAGCCTCACAGCTTCTATTACACAAACTTTCATGATAACACGTGACCATGGCGCAAGCAACGGATCTCGAAAAACTGGAAAACCAACTTGAGTATCGATTCCGGAATAAAGACCTTCTTCTGCGCGCCCTGATCCATCGCTCGTTTGCATACGAGAATCAGGACGTTGCGGCGGACAATGAAACGCTTGAGTTTCTTGGCGATTCAGTCCTCGGGTTGGCAATAAGCCACCTGTTGATCGAGATTTTCCCGGACAGTGACGAAGGAGAGTTGTCCAAACTCCGATCCTCGATCGTAAATGAGCGGGAGTTGGCACAAATCGCTTCAACCGCCAACCTGGGAGAGTTTCTTCTTCTCGGAAAAGGCGAGGAGCTTTCGGGAGGCCGCCTGAAGCCTTCGCTGCTTGCCAACGGGCTCGAGGCGGTGCTTGCAGCCGTTTACCTTGACGGCGGCCTGGATTCGGCCATACGGCTGGTCAAAAAAATGTTTAATTACTACCTCGAATACAGGGCAGATAACTTTCCACTTAAAATCCTGGATAAGGATTACAAAACTCAGTTGCAGGAGATCACCCAGGCGAGGCTCAAAGTTATCCCCGCCTATTTTCTCGAGGCCGAAGAAGGGCCAGACCACGATAAGACTTTCTTCATGAGGGTCGCAATAGGGGAACGGGTTTTGGCACACGGTTTTGGAAAGAGCAAAAAGGAAGCTCAACAGGAAGCCGCTCGAAAGGCAATCGTTGAATTTGAAAGAACCCCGGGACCGGATTAATATAAAGACAGAAAGTACCCGTTCACTGCAGAGGCGCTGAGGTCGAGAGAAAAAACGCTTTTCATCCCGATAAACCGATAGACAATGCTTTCGATCCCGTCATCGAGTACCGAGGTTGACTCGCCACCAGACGCAGAGCGTAGAGGATGCCCCAACGAGACAGTATCTCACGTCCCTTCGGGACACCCTGAGACCATGAAAAGATCCGTACGGTGGGCTAAATGATAGCGCCGTCTCCTATGGCGGCGTTTCTGGCGCCACGAAAGCGGGGCTTCATTGCGGAGCGCGGCCACCGCATCTTTTCGTAACAAACTACGGAAAGATCCGTAGGATGGGTGGAGCGGAGCGCAACCCATCAAATCTTTTCAAGACAGGAGTTACTGCTCCGAAAAGAGCCGCCCCCAACCATAGGGCTGAGGTCGCGTCCCGTAAATTGGATTGCACGCGAAGATTTGGGGTCGCAGTGTACTTCGCTTGTGTCTTCGTGGTGAACGATTATCGGCTATGACACCTGGAGCAGGTATCTCCCTCTTCACTTTTCACCGAGGCCCGGATGTTTCCAAGGAAAACGATCTACCCGGTATTTCTGCCCCAGGCAGGATGCCCGTTCCAATGCATTTACTGCAATCAGCAGGTGGTTACTTTCCAAGACCATAGCCAGTGCGATATCCTCGGAATTGTCGAGGCCCGTTTGAAGGATTTCTCCGACCGGATCGAAATTTCGGGCCGTGCAGGCGAGATTGCTTTCTATGGCGGCACCTTCAGCGCTTTGTCACCGCAGCTGATTCAATCCATCCTTGACGCTGTTTCCGTTCATGTGGAGCGAGGGATTTTCACGGGAATTCGTTTTTCAACGCGGCCGGATTGTCTTGAAGACGAGGTTATCGATCTGCTTTCAAAATACCCGGTACGCACCGTGGAACTCGGCGTGCAGAGCTTATCGGACGCCGTTCTGCGAACGAGCCTCAGAGGATATTGCGCAAGATCGGTCTATGATTCCGTAAAACGGGTCAGGAATGCGGGATGGGACCTTGGCATACAATTGATGGTGGGGTTGCCGGGCGACACACGCGAGACATTTATCGAATCAATCCAAAGGGCCATCGAAATCGCGCCCGATTTTTTTCGCATCTATCCTACGCTGGTCCTCGAAGGAACGGCCCTGGCAAATTTGTACCGCGAAGGGAGCTACACTCCATTGAGCCTGGATGATGCCGTATCCCTGGGGGCATCCGCTTATGCGTCGGCGTTCAGGGCCGGCATACCTGTCATCAGGATGGGCCTGCATTCGGACCCGGCACTGGAAAAGCCGGGGGCCGTCCTGGCGGGGCCTTACCATGCTGCTTTCGGCCACCTTGTACGATGCCGGTGGTGGCGTGACCGGATCGACCAGGAACTTGCCTCATTTGCCGAGGCCGGGTCTACATTAATTCTGCGAGTCCAGCCGAACCGGATAAGTGAGGTCATTGGGCATGGGAGGTCGAACCTGCGGCACTGGGAATCCCTGTGGGGCATAAACGTAAAGGTAGTAGGAGATATAGCCGCAGGCGAAATGATTGTAGAGAAAATTTAGGAATTAAGTTGATTTAGGAATTAAGGGATTCAATTCGTTCATTTCGAGAGGATTTAGGAATTTGAGGGATCCTGGTTATTTTATTCCTCAATCCTTCAATTTCATATTTATTTATATTTAGGAGGCACTCAGGTGTTCAAGTCGGGATACGTCGCAATCGTAGGGGCGCCCAATGTCGGGAAGTCCACTTTGCTCAATCGGCTTCTGAAGCAGAAAATCTCTATAACGGGCCCCAAGCCCCAAACGACCAGGAACCGAATTCTTGGAATACTCACGGGAAGCGACTACCAGATTATCTTTGTAGACACCCCCGGAATACACAAAGCACAGGATGAATTCAACCGTGGGCTCGTTGAAACAGCGCTTTCCGCTCTAAGCGAAGCTGACGCGGTACTTTTCATGATAGAGCCCGAGGGAGCCTATGGGTACACGAATGATTTCATCTTGGACAATCTCCACCGGATTCATACGCCCGTGATACTGGTCATCAACAAGATCGATACGCTTAGAAATAAAAGCGATTTGCTGCCTCTGATCCAACGTTTCAAAGAGCGGCTCGATTTCAAGGCCGTATTACCCATTTCCGCCCTGACGGGTGATGGCACAGGCGAAATCCTGGCGGAGGCCTGTCCTCTTTTGATCGAGGGGCCGCAATACTATCCCGAAGATCACATAACGGACCTTCCTGAGCGCTTTTTCGTTGCAGAGCTGATCCGAGAGAAAATCTTTCATCTCCTTCACCAGGAGATTCCATACGCTGTCGCTGTGGTTATCGACAAGTTCGACGAGGTTCCCGAGAAGGAACTCATAGAGATATACGCGACTGTGAATGTGGAGCGTGAATCTCAGAAGGCGGTCATAATAGGGAAGGGCGGGCAGATGCTCAAGGAGATCGGAAAACAGGCCCGCCTGGAAATAGAGACCTTCCTGGGATGCCACATATTCCTGGGCCTTTTTGTTCGCGTTCAGAAAAATTGGAGAAAAGATCCGAGGGCACTGCTTGAATTCGGGTACCGATAAGAGCTGTGAAGAGTGAAGAGGGGGCTTAGGGGCAGTGAGGCGTGAAGAGTGAGCCCGTTTAGTGAAGACTCATTATGATCACCCGCCTGTTGGGATCCCTGCCGATGCTCTGAGACCTCAGCCCGCTTTGTTCGGCCAGCAAATGCTGCAACCTGCGCACCCTGGAGTTTCGAGGGGAGAGTTCGACGGGCCGGTTATGTTCGAGAACGGCTTCAATGGCCTCCTGGACCTCGGTCATTCCTTCCGCCTCATCGACATTTACCATTTCCTCGGAGGGAAAGAGCGAGCGCAGGAAATTTTCCATCTGAGTTGTGGTGTTGCTCTTGAGCACATACCTGGGCTTTCCGCGCGCTTCTGCTTCCCGAATATTTGCCGGTTGTCGTTTTTCCTGGGATTTCAGGATGATGATGAGATCAGCCCTGTCAATATCCAAAGCGATTACCGCCGGTACCCGGAGTTTCTGGATTACACGCTCAAGCCGTATACGGCTTACTCCGTAGGAAAATATCCTGATGCTTCTCCGCCTCTGCCGCCTGAGTGCAAACCCTTCGACCGGTTTAACTTCGGCGGCGGCCCCGGATTCTTCCGCTTCCGTGATTTCAGCCGGACTGATCTCGACCCTGCCGCCTTCAGTCCTTGTCCGAATTTCGGGCGAGACCGGTATGCCCCTGAGAAACCGGTCCACCACTTCGGCGACATTGTCGTAGACAGCCAGGCGGTCACGTTCCCGGATTTCAATCATCACGTTGAAAGTTGGGGGCGCTTTGCGCTCCAGGACTGTCTTTCTAGTCCTGCGCCTTCGGGCCTCCTCGTCGGAGAGCGTAACGGCCTGGGTGCCGCCTACCAGGTCCATGAGTGTCGGATTTTGAAGAAGATTCTCCAAGCTCCTGCCGTGCGCCGTCGCGATGAGTTGGACTCCACGTTCGGCAATCGTTCGGGCGGCAGCCGCTTCTGCCTCCGTTCCGATTTCGTCTATGACGATGACCTCCGGCATGTGGTTCTCGACGGCCTCGATCATGACCGAATGCTGTTTAAATGGCGAAGGCACCTGCATCCGGCGCGCGCGGCCGATCCCGGGGTGCGGAATATCTCCGTCTCCTCCGATTTCATTTGAGGTATCGACAATGATTACTCTTTTGCCGATATCGTCAGCCAAAACGCGAGCGGCCTCCCTGAGCAGTGTCGTTTTTCCGACCCCGGGCGGTCCCACAAGCAGCAGCGATTTGCCCTCTTCAACGACGTCCCGGATTATGTCGACGGTTCCGAAAACTGCCCTTCCAACCCGGCAGGTGAGGCCTATGACCGAACCCGTCCTGTTCCTTATCGCCGATATCCTGTGCAGCGTTCGTTCGATTCCAGCCCGGTTGTCTTCGGAAAATTTCCCGACACGCGACACGATGTAGCTTATATCGTCGCGTGTAACCTGTTCGTTGGAGAGATATTCCATCTTATTTTCGAACCTGGCCTCGGGATATCTTCCAAGATCCAGCACAATTTCAAGGAGCAAGGGGGAATCATGCCCTCCCTCGACCTTTTCGCGAACATGGGGTGGCAGCACCTCGATAAGCAGTTGGAGATCGTCGGTCAAATTCGAAAGGTAGTTCAATCCATCTTCTCTCAGCTTTGAAGTTCTTGAGTTTAGAAGATTTTGAGATTAAAGATTCATTTTCAAGTTTTCAGTTTCACAGTCCCAATTAGGTTGCAAACCGGTCGGATCAGGCGTCGGGCCAATTCTTCGCGGCCATCTCGCGAAGTTTGAATTTCTGCACTTTGCCGCTGGCGGTAAGTGGAAGATGTTCAATCAGGCTAACATACTTGGGCACCTTATAGTTGGAAATCTTCCCACGGCAGAAATCCCTGACATCTTCAGGCGATATATCAAAGCCTTCTTTGGCGATGACGAAGGCGGCCACTTGTTCCCCATATTTTTGGCTGGCGACCCCGACCACCTGTACATCCTGAATGCCGTCCATCCTGTAGATGAACTCCTCTATTTCACGCGGAGATATATTCTCACCGCCCCGAATTATAATGTCCTTATGCCGCCCCGTTACTGTAAGGTAACCTTCCTCGTCCATAACGCCGAGATCGCCGGAGAGAAGCCAGCCGTCTTCAAGAATCATTTTTGCGGTTGCTTCGGGCATCTTGTAATACCCCTTCATGACGTTGTATCCCCGGCAGCAAATCTCACCCTGGACGCCGACCGGAACCGGTTTATGAGTTTCCGGGTCCAGGATGGCGACCTCGATTGCAGGAAAGGCCCTGCCGACGGTCTCGGCCTTTCTCTTGAAGGTGTCATGGACGGTCGTCTAGCAATACGTAATGGAACCAAAGGCGCCACATAACA
>CAWGZP010000112.1:0-23461 GCA_963826655.1 uncultured delta proteobacterium | reverse complement strand
ATGTTGATCCGGAAGCAAATTTGGCCCGCATCCGACAAATTCTTTCGCAGACACATCGTATCGAGGATGAAGAGGTTTCGATGCGCAACGGACGGGTGCTATCGAGAGATCATATCCCAATTCTGGTTGATGGGAACTCCGGTGGCCGAATGTGGCAACATCGCGATATAACCGAACGCAAACGGATGGAGGAAGGGTTAAAAAAATCCACGGAAGACGCTGAAAGACGTTCCAGGGAACTTGAAGCTCTTATGGATGCTGTTCCTGCTTTGATTTGGATCGCTCGTGATACTGAATGCCTTTCGATGACTGGAAACAAGGCTGTCTACGAATTCCTTGGGCTGCCCATTGGAGCGAATGTTTCGAAGACGGCGCTTGAAACTGAGCGTCCGGTACATTTCAGGGCATTAAGAAACAGTATGGAAATTCCCCTGGATGAACTTCCTATGCAACTGGCAGCAAAAGGTGAGGGAACACAAGATTATGAGCTGGAATATTTATTTGATAATGGTACGTCCAAAATCACTTTAGGAAATACCAAACCACTCTATGACGCTACAGGACATGTGTACGGGGCAATTGCAGCGTTCGTTGACATTACCGAGCGGAAAAAGATGGAAGAAGAGCTTCGCAAATCACGTGATGAGCTGGAATTGCGAGTTCAGGAGCGTACGGCTGAACTCGTAAGGGTCGGCGAGCATTTGCAGAAGCAGGCATCTCTGCTCGACCTGGCTCGGGATGCCATTTTTGTCCGGGGATTGGATCACACCACACAATTCTGGAATGACGGTGCGGCGGAATTGTACGGGTACACCAGGGAAGAGGCTCTCGGCAAAGTTACGCAAGACCTTTTACACACCGTATTTCCAGAGCCCATAGATCAGATCGTGGACCATGTACTCAAATGGGGACGGTGGGACGGAGAAATGCGACAAACTACCTCCTCCGGGAAAGAAGTTCTTGTCGAAAGTCGTTGGGCTTTACAGCGGGCAACAGATGGCGAGCCGTCGGGATTTCTTGAAATTAACCGTGATATCACAGCCAGAAAACTCGCAGAAGAAGCCCTGAGATCAAATATGGCAAGACTTGAGCTGGTAAATGCAGAACTTCAGGAATTTGCCCACGTCGCCTCTCACGATCTGCAAGAACCCTTGCGCAAGATACAGACCTTCTGCGACATGGCCAGGAAGAGATGTGCAACCGGTCTGGACATTACCAGCCAGGAATACCTGGATCGGGTCATCAATTCGGCGAGTCGTATGCGGCAGCTATTGCGTGACTTGCTCGACTTTTCCAGGGTAGCTGCGAGACCCGAACTATTTAAAAAAATAGACCTCGCCAAAATAGTACGGGAGGCCGCGGATGTCTTCGAAGCATCAGTAAAAGAAACAGGTTGCCAAATCGAGGTCAAAAATATACCTGCCATTGAGGCTGATGAAAGTCAAATGTTGCGGCTTTTCCAGAACCTGATTGGCAACGCCCTGAAATTCCGCGGCGCCAAGACCCCTAAAGTGAAAGTTCATGGGAAGCTCGTTGGGCGAAGGCTATGTGAAATTCTTGTAGAAGACAACGGCATAGGATTTGACCCGCATTTTGCCGAGCTTATTTTCAAACCTTTCCAGAGATTGCATGGCCGCAGCGAATATGATGGAACCGGGATGGGTCTTGCCATATGCCGCAAAATCGTTGAGCGCCACGGTGGAAGCATCAAGGCCGAAAGTGAGCCGGGAAAAGGCTCGATGTTTATAATCAGACTGCCGGTAAAGCAAGACCGATGGGAGGGCATATAGTGGCTAAAGGATTTCAAAAGACGGTCTTGATGGCCGACGACGATGCGGAAGACTGTTGGCTGGCAACTGAAGCGTTTGCAAAAAGTGGTGCAAAGGCTGCTTTCTCCTGCGTTTTAGATGGTGTCGAACTCATGGACTACCTCTCAGAGCATTCCCGATCCGACGCAAAACGATTGCCCGATCTAATCCTGCTTGATCTAAACATGCCGCGAAAGGATGGCTGGCAAGCCATCATCGAAATCAAAGCCGAACCCCCCTCTTCAGCATATTCCAATCGTAGTTCTAACCACATCCGCAGATCAAAATAATCTAGACCTCACATTGCAAGCTGGGGCCGAATCATTTATCACCAAACCAGCGACTTTCGATGAATGGGTCGAAGTGATAAAATCCCTGGCCGAGAGTTGGCTTGAAGGGTAGCCTGGTTTGTTCAGTCAGATATTGCTCTCCCCATCCCGGAAACCCAACCTTGCTTGCCGGCATCGAAAACCCGGGCTGACGCCGGTCGCATAACAAATGGTCCTGACGTGTTGAACTCTTGAGAACTCTCGCCGCTTTATGCACCGGCTTTTTAAATGATTATTTCCATTTCCATCTATGATATTTTCATTCCAATTTTCCCATGCGTCCCGAGGAGGAAACAATGCTGGTCCTTAGCACCAAAGAGATGTCCGGACTCGATCAAAAGACCATTCACGAAATCGGCATCCCGGGGATCGTTCTCATGGAAAATGCCGCCCAGGGCGCCGCGGCTTTCTTTCTGAGGGTACTCCCCGACCTCGCAGACCGGCGGATCGCGGTAGTTGCCGGAAGCGGCAACAACGCGGGGGACGGTTTCGCCCTGGCCAGGATTTTTCATTCAAAAGGGGCAGAGGTAAACGTCGTATGCCTCCGTGATCCAATGAAGCTGACAGGAGACGCGCTCACTAACTTCGCGATTCTCGAAAAGCTGGGGATCCCCGTAACGGTATGGAACGAGGCCGAAGATTTTGACGCCCAATGCGAACCACTCAGCCGCAGCGAGGCCATTATCGACGCCATTCTGGGAATCGGACTAAACAGCGAAGTGAAGGGTCTGTACCGTTCCGTAATAGACAAGATAAACAGCCTCGATGTCCCGATCCTGGCAGTCGACGTTCCATCGGGGCTCGACGCTGCAACCGGTTTGCCGCTGGGCGCCGCCATCAGGGCCACAGCCACGGCCACGTTCGGATTTTTAAAGATCGGCCACCTGATCGAACGAGGGTCCGAACTGAGCGGCGAAATCGAGGTCATAGACATTGGAATTCCGCCCGGTCTTGTCCGATCCACCGGGCTCGAGCGCTATTGGCTAACCGAGGAACTCCTTTCGTCTTGGATCGAGCCGCGTCAACCCGAAGCCCACAAGGGTCAGGCCGGACATGTCTGCGTTCTCTCGGGGTCCCCCGGAAAAACCGGGGCGGCCACGCTCGTCTGCCAGGGGGCAGGGAGGGCCGGCGCAGGACTTGTGACGCTTTTTATTCCGGAAAGCCTCAACCCTATAATGGCGGCAAAGCTTACGGAAGTTATGACCCTTCCCATTTCCGAGACCGGCGAGAATACCGCCGCATCGATTGCGTCGAATCAAATTCTCGACTTTTTAAAAGGCAAACAGGCTCTTGCCATGGGCCCCGGGCTCTCGACCAATGAGGACACGGCCGCACTGGTCAAGGACCTCCTGCTCAAGGCCCCCTGCCCCATCGTGCTGGATGCCGATGCCATTACAGCCCTATCCGATGATCCCGGCATACTGCAGAAGGCGCAAGTCCCCGTCATACTCACGCCTCATCCCGGTGAGATGGCCCGCATCTGTCACTGCACCATACCGGATATCCAACGCGACAGATTGGGGTCGGCATCCAGGTTTAGCAGGGAACACCACGTCGTTCTGGTCCTCAAAGGTCATAGGACCATAATTGCCGGCCCTGATGGACAGCTTGCCATAAACAGCACTGGAAATCCCGCAATGGCCGGCGGCGGGATGGGAGACACTCTCACCGGGATAATCACGGCCCTGCTTGCCCAGGGCTTCGATCCCTTTCGAGCCGCCTGCATTGGGGTCTATGTGCACGGCGCAGCGTGCGACCGGGTATTTGGGGAGGTTTCCAGCCGAGGGCTTTTGGCAACCGACATGCTGGATGAGATCCCCGTTGTGTTGGGGGTTCTGGAAAGATACTGAAACCGGAATATGAAGGATTTTTGCTTCAGTTCTCCATCTGAGGAGTGCTCTTTTCTCCTGGGCCGCACGATAGGCCGGTTGCTCCTGCCTGGAGACGTCCTGGCCCTCTGGGGTGAACTCGCCTCGGGCAAAACCCTTCTGGCGCAGGGTATCGCCAGGGGGCTTGGAGTTTTGCCGGAAGTCAGGGTAACCAGCCCGACATTTACTATAATAAACGAGTACCCGGCGCGGCTTCGCCTCTACCACCTCGATCTTTACCGGCTTTCAGGCCCCGACGACCTTGAGACACTCCCCTGGCAGGAGTCTCTTTTCGGAAACGGGGTGGCGGTCGTTGAATGGCCCGACCGCCTTGGACGGCTCATCCCTGCCGGGAGGTGGGACTTGAAGTTTACGATCAAGGGTGAAAACAGCCGCGAAATTGTGCTCTGCGGGCGCGGAATGAAAAACCGGACGCGAATGGCAAAATGGGTGGAAACGCTTGGCGACGTGCAGCGTGAGGCGCTCTGCCAGCAAACCAATTAAGGAATTAGCGAATTGAGGGATTGAAGAATTAAAAATCCCTTAATTCCACCACGATAGGGTCCGGCTCCATCCATTGCAGGCGGTGTTCCAGCCCGGCTGACTTGAACGCCTCTTCGATTTGTCCGCGCGATTCCGAGAAATGAGCCCACCCCTCATAGTGCAGAGGGATGATGGCGGCATCTGCAAAGGCGCGAGCGGCCTCAATTGCCTCCTGTGCGGTAAAGGTGAGATGTGATGGCCCGGCTTCCCTCACCCGCGCCGCTCCCATGAACAGGATGGCAACCTGGACAGGGAACCGTCGCCTGACTTCCTCCACACCTTCCCACCAAACAGTATCGCCGGAAATATAGATTGCGCTTTTCGCCGATTCCGCATCGGTCAATACGAACCCGGTTACCGGGCCACGGTCTCCTCCCACCGGTCCGTGCCGGGCCGGTGTCCCGGTAACCCGCAGAACGCGGCCCTCGGGGGTCGGCAGGTCAACGCTCTGCCAGGGGGTAAGACCGACGGCGGGAGCCCCCAATCGGTCGGCGCCCGCCTGCGTGGTCAGTATCGTCGCTACGCCCTTGAGCAGAAGACGTCCGGCTCTATCAAGATTATCGAAGTGATGATCGTGGCTGAGCAGCACGGCGTCAATTGGACCCAGCGACGCCGGATCAAGTGCGGGGCCTGTGGTTTTTCGCAGGGTATATACACTCGTTTGATACTCTTCCCCCGCAGGATCGAACGTCGGATCGGTAAGCAACCGCAGGCCGCCCACTTCCAGCAGCGCTGTCGGTCCACCGATATAGGTCAGTCTCAGTTTCTCGCTACCCGTGGCGGACATGAAGCCCTCCCCTGCCCCATCAATCCGTATTTACGCTGGAGAATGGAGCGATGATCCCTTAATCGAACCTCACCGGCTCTTCCGGCCTTTCGATCTCCACGGGGAAATCGGTGAATGGAAATGGACGAGCGTTGTCGTTTAACGTTGTGTAACGAATGAGCCTGTAAGCATAGGCGGCCGCTTTGTTTGAAAAGGAACGCAACGGCTCGCTGTAGCTCCTGGTGATGAGAAGTATCACAAACTGTACCAAGGTAATCACCTGGATTATGAAGTTCATTACACTGAGAATCACCAGGCAAATAATCGCAAAAATAAGCCTGATCCAAATCTTCCCTCGAGGTATGCCGCTTTGTGACAACTCGTCCATTTCTTTCCTTTCCTGAAGTCAATTTAAGATGAGTACCGAGCAGGACTTCCGTGGCTGTGGAAATTATCCCCAAGCTATGGGAATTATCCCACAGCTTGGGGATAATTTCCACAGCTTTGAGACAACCTCAAGAGCTTTGAGACAACCTCAAGAGCTTTGAGATAACCTCAAGAAACGTGGACAAAGAGCAGAACCGATACTAAATTCAACACTGCTGTCCGGTAAATTTGGATGAGAGTCGGGAATGCGTAGGGTGGGCACAGTTTCATCGTGCCCACCGCCCTTCATGGCGAGAGGGTTGCCACGCTAAGCCCTTGCCCAACCAGTACAAATTGCATTAATGATTTCTATCCGGGCATTAAGCGCGATCTGGAATGCTGGGAACAGATCATTAATCCGAATTCAAATCAAAAATGAAGTCTTGTGAAAAAGAGTTAGCGAACTCAGGCATTTACAGCTAAGAATTCGAATTTCCCCGGACAGTAGTGTAAATTCAATCCAGTTGAAATTACCTCATACTACTAAAGTTTGACACATCCACCCGGTCGAGAATGGATGAGTCAGCTTCAATCGAGGGCAAGAGCTTTCTGTGGGCGACCATGCCCGCCCCGATCTCTACAACCCAATCGAAAGCGTATTATCGATATGGAAATTCTTGTCCGGCAGACGATTGAATATCACGAGGCAAGCAAACATCATTTTGACAGGTATGCACGCGGGCCGGGTTATCTTGACTGGGCATCCAAACCAAATCCTTTTCGGCGCTACCTTGGGGCGCCCCTGCACAGGCTTGCCATTAACCCACCGTTTGACGAACCCGCCTACGATCTTGCTTTTGACTCCGGGCGCATCCTATCGACCACATTGGATGTGCATAGCCTCTCGCGGCTTCTTTTCGACAGTCTGGCCCTCTCGGCATGGAAACAAGCCGGCACGGAAAGGTGGCCCCTTCGGGTGAATCCTTCCAGTGGGAATCTGCATCCGACGGAAGGCTATGTGATATTTGGACCAATAGCCGGGTTGGATGAATCACCGCTTGTCTGCCACTATGCGCCCAAAGAACATGGGCTGGAACTTCGGGCACGGTTTCCCCTCGATTTGTGGGACGAGCTTATCTGCGGGCTTCCAAACGAATCGGTTTTGGTGGGGCTAACCTCCGTTCATTGGCGTGAAGCCTGGAAGTATGGAGAGCGCGCATATCGTTATTGCCGGCATGATATCGGGCACGCCATAGCTTCAGTCACTTTGGCAGCCGCCGGCCTGGGTTGGCAGGCAAGATTGCTGGACGGCCTGAGCACCGAACATTTATCTTATCTGCTCGGGGTCTTTGATCCGCAAGGTGCGGAAGTGGAAGAGCCTGATTGTCTTCTTGCAGTGTATCCTCAAAATGCGCCCACCGTTTCCCTCCGCTCGCTGAATCCGGATGCATTGGCCGCCTTCATGAAGCTCTCGTGGAATGGTAGTCCGAACCATCTCAGTATGACCCATGTGGAATGGCCCGCCATTGACAAAGTTGCGCTGGCCACTCGAAAGCCTCCCACCCGGGATAGTGCTTTCGAACCCAAAGCTCCCATCACAAATGCCCAAGAACCGCTCCGCGGTCCGGAACTCTCCTGTGCCCCCGAGCCAAATTACGGACCCGTGGTTGGGCTGCGGCAAATAATTCACCAGAGGCGCAGCGCCGTGGCCATGGATGGCATCACTTCCATTTCCCGCGCCTCCTTTTTCGAGATGCTCCTCAGAACCATGCCCGTTCCTCGGCGGGTACCCTTCACGACTCTCCCGTGGGAAGCCCACACACACCTGGCCCTCTTCGTCCACCGCGTCGACGGATTGGCGCCGGGATTATATTTTCTGCTTCGCAATGTCCGGGAAAAAGATGGACTTCGCTCGGCAATGGACGGCAGCTTTGTCTGGAGAAAGCCGGATTATTGTCCCGATGCCCTTGAGCTTTATCTTCTGGCTGAAGGCGATGTCCGCAAAGCCGCGATGCAGATCTCCTGTTTTCAGGAAATCGCCGGCGACGGCTGCTTCAGCGCTGCCATGATTGCGGCCTTCGAAGGTCCTCTGAATCGTTATGGAGCATGGTTTTATCCCAGGCTCTTCTGGGAGTGCGGGATGATCGGACAGATCCTCTATCTCGAAGCGGAAGCCGCAGGCGTGCGCGCAACCGGCATCGGCTGCTTCTTCGACGATCCCACGCACGAGGTGCTGGGCTTGAAGGGGCGCGTCTACCAGGACCTTTATCATTTTACGGTCGGAGGACCCGTCGAGGACCATCGTTTGACCACATTGCCTCCTTACCCCGGTGAACGCCGGCATGGCGATCAGGATCTGGGATTCCCCGAAGAGGATAGGGATAATCCTGGATAATAATGACTTTTGCAGAACATGATATCTTTTTGTTCAACTCTCTATGCTCGAGGGAATCCGTTGGAGAGACTTGTCATTGGTATTGCGGGGGGAACCGGGGCTGGTAAGACAACCCTTGCGGAGGAGCTTGCCGGTGGCATATACGCGGGTTCAGCGGTAGTTATACATGAGGACCGGTATTACAGAGATAACAGCCATCTGCCGACGGCTTCGCGGGAGGCTCTCAACTATGACCACCCCGAAGCTATTGACCTGGATTTACTGGCCGGGCATGTACGTGAACTTGTCTCCGGCAGGACGATTAACCAGCCCACCTATGACTTTGTCCAGCATGCCAGGAAGAAGGCGACCGACACCGTTTTCCCTGCGAGGTTCATTATCGTGGAGGGCCTCTTCACATTGTTTAATAAGCTGCTGTGGGACGTGATCGATTTAAAGGTCTTTCTGGAGTCGGAAGAGCGTATACGCCTTTCAAGGCGTCTTGAAAGGGACATCAGAGAGCGTGGGCGTACGAAGGAGTCCGTTATAAGGCAATGGAGATCAACAGTGAAGCCGATGTACGAATTGTTCATTCAACCTTCCCGATCCTGTGCACACCTGATTCTCTCCGGATGCGACCGGGTCGATTACAATGTCGCCAGAATCAGGGATTTCCTGGTTTCAAGATAGTCCCGGATTCGTTATACGGAGAGCACGAAGTTATCGCTTACGATTTCACCTGATCGCTTCGAGGATGATGGAGCTTGATCGGCAGGTATTGCTGGAACAAAGTGAAGTCCGCATCCTTTGTAAAAATGGGCATCTGGCATCGCACCGCTACAGCACAAATGAGAAAGTCGGTGTTTGAACCCTGAACCCCTTTACGGCGACAGAGATTATGGTACTCCGCGGCAGACTCGAAATCGGGGGTGGTCAGTTCGAGATCCGGAAATGGACGGAGATGATCGCGAAGCTTCATGAACTGCGCATAGCTCTTGATTCCGGAAAGGATTTCCTGCCGTACCGGTCCAATCAACTGCACGCGCAACTCCTTGACTAGTTCCATCAGTTCGGACACCTCCCGGCCACCGGAAGCCTCACCGCGCCGCAATGCCATCGACCAGACACAGGTATCGACCAGGACTTTCATGGTTTCTTGCGCTGTTCCTTGTAATCGTAATCGGGATCGTAGTCGACGGAATGGAACAGATCGAGGATCTCAATCTGTTTTCGGCGTTGGATGTATTCATGAAGCGCTTCAGTGACCACGCCTTTCTTTGTCGCATGTTTGCCTATAAGGCGAGCTTCTTCAATCAGTTTGTCGTCGATAGCCAGATTTGTCGCCATATGGCACCTCCTTTTACACAACAATCTACACTATGGCGTGTGTAAATTCAAACAGGATTTGCGCCTCGAATACACAAGAATTCACGGTAGACCAATTCTTTGAGACCAAAGACATGGGCGATCTTTTACGGACGTGCCCCGCTTCCAGCAACTAAATGTCCACTAACATCAAAAACTCTTGGTACGGGCGGCACAGACCATAAATCGAGTATCGCGCCACCCGATTCGAGAATCTCATAAATCGGCCGAGGGGGCATCCACGGAACTCGAACCGTCGGAGGAACGCAACAACTGATATTGCCGACCCCATTTGTGCATTTCGTCTAGAATGGGTTTCAGGCTCTTGCCTGTTTCGGTCAGGGAATATTCAACGCGTGGGGGGACTTCCGCGTAAACTTTACGCTCGATAAGGTTATCTTTCTCCATTTGCTTCAGCTGTTGGGTCAACATTTTCTGGCTGATTCCCGGTATGCCGCGCGATAGTTCACCAAAGCGTTTCGTGCCCGTAAATACCTCTCTCAGGATCAGCACTTTCCACTTATTGCCCAAGAGTGCCAGCGTGATTTCCACGGGGCAACCCATGTTTTCCATGTGCACATCGTTCTTCATGAAGGTGCCTCCTCCCCAACTTACTTTTTAGTAAGTATATAACAAAATGGTGCCTACTTGCGTTTTGATTGTAGCAGCTATAAGTTACGGCTGGCAGGAGTAGGAATCAAGTGACTCTAAATGTCAGGCTTTCCTGCCGGGGCTACCGGGAGATCAATGCCCTGAAGAATTTTCGCCACGGGAGGTATTTAAATGCCTGATCTTATGCCGACCATCTTCCTTGGACATGGCAATCCCATGAACGCCATATCAGAAAATGCTTTTACCGATGGCTGGAGAGCCATTGGCAAGGCGCTTCCACGACCCAAGGCCATTCTGGCCGTGTCCGCACACTGGTACAGAACGGGGTGTGCGGTTACAGCCAATACTGCCCCACGCACGATACACGACTTTGGAGGTTTCCCCAAGGAACTCTTCAAAGTCACATACAAAGCGCCGGGCAGTCCCGAACTCGCATCACATGTGAAAGATCTGCTTGCACCCGCAGTGGTCGAACTGGATGAAAGTTGGGGACTGGATCACGGGACTTGGTCTGTTTTGTGTCACGTCTTCAAGGATGCGGATATCCCGGTCGTCCAGCTGGCAATTAATAGAACGCAACCGCCTGAATTCCATTATGAAATTGGAAAAAGACTCTCATCGTTGCGTGAGAACGGCATTTTAGTCATTGGAAGTGGAAACATTGTACACAATCTTTCCATGTATTCATGGGGAACCCAGGCCCCTTTAGCTTTTGACTGGGCTGAACGATTCGAGAAACAGGTGCGGGAATCATTGACCGCTCGAAGATGATGCCCGGCTTATCGCCTATGACCGTCTCGGCCATGACGCGAAGCTGTCGGTCCCAACCCCGGATCATTTCTTGCCTTTGCTCTATGTGCTGGGCCTTGGAAGAAATGATGAACGAATAAGTTATCCGGTTGAGGGAATCGAGGGAGGCTCCCTGTCGATGCTTTCGGTCAAGATCGGTTGACAGCGTCCGTGAGGGGTCCGTCACATGCCTGCACAAGCTGGTGAGGGGTGGAACCATTTTTAGAGACTTATGAACTTAAAGGAGGTTATTCATGAACCAGTACCTGATCGCCGTTGTTGTTGGAAGTCTTCGCACGGATTCGTTCAATCGCAAATTGGCGGATGCCATTGTGAAATTGGCCCCCCCGGAGTTTTCGTTCATTCAAGTGCAAATCAGCGATCTGCCGCTTTATAACCAGGACGACGATTCAAACCCGGCGGAACCCGTCAGGCGGTTAAAAAGTGAAATCATGGCTGCCCAGGGGCTTCTATTTATAACCCCGGAGTATAATCGTTCCATACCCGGTGTGCTGAAGAACGCTCTTGACCACGCATCACGTCCTTATGGACAGAACACTTGGGCGGGCAAGCCGGCCGGAGTGATAGGAGTTTCCGTCGGAACGGGTGGAACCGCCATGGCGCAACAGCATTTGCGAAACATTCTGGCGTATCTCGACGTTCCCACGTTGGGCCAACCTGAAGCATTTATCCAGATAAATGACGCATTGTTCGACGAATCCGGAAGCATAGGGATTAGCAGTAAAGAATTCTTACAGGATTGGATGGACAGGTACGCGGCATGGGTAAAAACGCTCTCCGTAAGATCCGGCGTGGAGATAGCCCATGCAAGATAGCGTTCAATATATGCACGAAAAGATGGGTTTCGATTCGGTTGATCGTAGCTGGTCTTAACGAAGGAACCGGATCGAATCTCTTGAGTCGGGAGGGCCCTATGAATAACGTTATTCTATTAATTGCCAGGATTCTTCTTGCACAGATTTTTCTAATCTCAAGCCTCCATAAAATTGGCGCCGGTTATGCCATGACTAGCGCTTACATGAAGTCGATGGGCACGCCTGAGGGGCTTTTGCCGCTGGTCATCGCCCTGGAAATTGGCGGAAGCATAGCGCTGATTGCCGGTTTTCAAACACGGTGGGCCGCAATGGCTCTGGCCGGTTTCACCCTGATCGCTGCGGCGATTTTTCACAATAATTTCAGCGACAACTTGCAATCGATCATGTTTATGAAAGACCTCGCGATAGCCGGCGGGTTGCTCCTGCTTCAAAGTCATGGTGCAGGCGCATACAGCGTTGATGCAAAACGCGCAGCCGTTCCGTCTGTTTCGGGAGCATAGGTTTATAGAGTTGCTGGAAGGTTTGGACTCGACCGTCTCGAGGCCGGGTCCAAATCCAGAAACGCCGCCGTGGGAGACGGCGCCACCACGTTTTTGACCGGGGTTAAGCGTAAGTTGATGATTTGTTTTTGGGACCTTGTCAGGACAGATTCACCTTGAAGAGTCAAGAACTACAATCGACAGCCCCGGATTTACATGGCTGCAAAGCTTTGCCTTTTCTTCCTTTGTCTGCACGAATACGAATCCCTCACCGGGTTTTAATTTACTTAAGGCCAGGCCGCCTCGCAAACGCCATTCGCGCTCGTGCCTCCATGAGGCTGACTTATCGGCACGGCTCACCTGAAAACGGTACCTTTGGGGTTCGGCGAGCCTGGCATAGACCTGTTCGCACCCATATATTACGGGCTTTGCCCCAAACGAGCGCAATATATCCCGACGGACCGCTATTCCGTATGGTTCGACCGTCCACCTGACCAGCGCCCGGTTCCACTTTCGCATCACGGACAACTCTTGCGGAGGATGAGAACTCCAGCATATTACTGCCGTTGGGCCGCGAACCAGGCGTGAACCCGCGCGGATCAACTCTTCCTGTAAAATCCGGATAAGGGTGTCCAGGGGCAAATGGCCTGAGAGAGGGCGCCCGTCAAAAAGATCGGTCAAATACTGCCGGCCGCTCTCGCCGGGCCACGCGCCGGCGCATCCCCTGGTGTAATGAAAGAGGTAATCATTCCAGGCGATTTCTTCGCAGGCGCTCTCCTCGCTCCGGCGCGAACGGACTCCTTCGACACGATGCGTCGCGGCCGAATCGATTGCCCGAGGCAGGCAGAATCCATGTGCGTATCCAGGGAATTTTTTGAGCAGGCTGTAATTTCCGGCACTCGAAGGATTTTTCTCGGCAGGTTCAAAAATCAGCTGGGGCCTGGGGCAATTTGCCTGTATCGCCTCCAGGACAGCCGAGAGGTTCCCGGGAGACCGGATTTCCAGAACTAGATGAAGATTTGCCAGTATGCCGAGAATCCGGTCGCGGCACAGCGGCGCCTTTCCCCTGGAACAGGAGTTGGTGTCCAGCATGCACGAGAGCACAGGCATACCCTGGGCGCCCTTCCCATACGTTCCCGACAGTTTACTGTCGGCGTCCGTGAGAGCAAAAGGCGCAACAAGGTTTAGAGGCAACCCGGACCGCAAAGCTTGTGTGCCGGCCAGATCGTGAATAAGAGTTCCGGTGCTGGCCGCGAGGGCCAATTCCCGTAAGTCGAGGCTGCCGAAAAAAAGGCGCAATGCCTGGAGCCAGTCAGAATCGGGAGAGACTAACCTTGGCTTGCGCGAGTTGAACACGGCGAACGAAGGCAGATCGAAGTCGAGGCCCCCTTTGCCGAACAAAACGGCCGGGCAGGACGCGCCAGCCAGGGTAGACGGCACTTTGCCATCCGATGGACCGTCCATTCCCCCCTCTGCAGAAGGAAACTTCTTCGGGACGTTCCATCCAGGTACCTTATCTACAAAGGGGGTGCGCCACCCGAATACCTTGATTCCCATTTCAAGGAACTTATCCGCCTCTTTTCGGCAGCTTTCCCAAAGACGCGCTTCCCGCACCAACGAGCGAAGATCACTATCTGCTTCTATTTCGGCGCCGAGCAATCGGTCGAAACATCGCTGCCTTTCCGACCCGGAAACTATTCCGGACCGTCTCATGAAGGCGTTCGCAATCAGAATACACTGAGCATCCCCGTCTTCCAATTGCCGGACGGAGCGGGTGTGAGATTGAACAACAGATGATAAAACCGCGTTCAGGCTGGGTTCAAAATCCATGGGCCACCAAACCCCGGCGTAGCCTTATTTATGCCGATAGCATCACACCGCCTGGCTGATCTTCACGGCGCAAAGCTTTCCACACATGCTGCAGCCCTCGCGGTCCATGGTGACTTCGAGGCGTTTTTTGACCAGGTCCGGGTCGATAGCTTCGCGGACCATACCATCCCAATCCAGGTCCCGCCTTGCGATCGACATGCGCCTGTCGGCCTCGATTGCGCCCGGAAGCCCTTTGGCGATATCCGCGATATGGGCGGCGATTCGTCCCGCCATAACTCCCTGATACACTTCCTCTGCGTTGGGCAACCCAAGATGTTCGGCGGGGGTCACGTAGCACAGATAATCGGCCCCGGCGGCCCCGGCTATCGCTCCTCCTATGGCTGCGGTAATGTGATCGTAGCCTGCCGCAATGTCTGTTGGAAGCGGCCCCAGGATATAAAAGGGCGCCCCGTCACACAGTTTTTTCTGGAGCATGATGTTCGCGGTAATCTGGTTTAAAGGAACGTGGCCCGGGCCTTCGATCATCACCTGGACGTTTCTCTTGCGCGCCCTTTTGGCAAGTTCCCCCAGGGTCATCAACTCTTCCAACTGGGCGCCGTCGGTAGCATCGAGGATCGAACCGGGGCGAAAGCCATCCCCGAGGCTGAGCGTAACATCGTATTTGTAGGCTATGCTGAGAAGGTCATCGTAATATTCGTAAAGAGGGTTTTCTTTCCTGTTCTTGCGCATCCAACTCATGTGAATGGAACCGCCCCGGCTTACGCACGGCATGATGCGCTCATAGGTCTCGAGTTTTTTCACCGTGTTGAGGGTCACTCCGCAATGCACGGTGATGTAGTCAAGACCCTCCGCACACTGGCGTTCTATACTCCGGAGTAGTTCCTCTCCGTCCATCGTTTCCAGTGGTTGATCCCGCTGCAAGATTTCGGAGGCAACCGCATAGATCGGCACAGCTCCGATAATGACCGGCGAGTTTTCCAGGTAGAAAGCCCTGAAGGCCGAAAGCTCCAACCCGGTGGAAAGGTCCATTATGGAATCGGTCTTGGCGCGCAGCGCCGCCCCCAGCTTCTCTTTCTCCAACTCCAGGGAACAGCACTCACCGCTACTCCCCAGGTTTGCATTGATTTTGGTTTTAAGCTCTTTCCCGATTGCCCTTATCTCCGGGAACGAATGATTCACATTTTTGGGCAGTACCGCCAAACCTTGCGCAATCAGATCTCTTAGCCGCTCAGCGGTGATCGGTTCCTTTTCAACTGCCTTCTTCATCTCATCGGTGATTATGCCTGCTTTAGCAGACTCAAGTTGCGTTGACATCTCGTCCTCCCGGTCAGATATTGGACTGCCTTTACGATCAACTGAGACAGACCGGATTTCGCCCCAAAAATGCAAAAAGGCCGTTCTGGAAAAAAACGGCCTTTCGAAAACTGCGATTAGCCGATTCCTCCGCCAGCATTAACTGGGTCAGGTTCCAAGGGTATTTTCTCAGCTCCCGCTAGGAGAGCACCCCCCGGCTGTATTCAATTGTTGACTGTGTTACAATATACCCCCAAAACGTAATAATCAACTCATATCAGGTGGGCTGCTTCTCGTTATGGGAAGCCCCGATGGCACTTTCGCCATTGAGGCATTCTTTTCGATCAAGAGAGAAGCCATGGACTGTGAGCGACTACGTTGGGCAACGGTCGCACCATGACGAATCAAATTCCAGAGTTGAATGCTCAGTTCGGGCTTGGGCGGAAGGACACCTCAGGCAATAAGACATGCCTTCCTCAATTCTTCATGTAAGGCGCGCAGGGTCTTGTTATTCTCCCTGATTCCTCGAATGTAGCGGTCCCACTCTTCGGAGCGCTTTTGCATGTCTCTATAGATCGTGCGTACTTTCTTCAGGTACTCGACTGCCTGTAGATAGTTTCCTCTGCCGCGCTCGGCTATCAGGCGCTCCGCTCTGGCCCGATACACATCCAGGTAATGCGTAGAGTGCAAAGAGAGGAGCCTGTCTTCGTACTTGACAAGCAACTCGTGCTCGCCTTTCACAACTTCGAACAATTGATCCAGATCCTCTTTATAGGCATGGATTTCCGCAAGCGTTTTCAGTGCCCGGCCGGGCTCGTCCGGCCACATCGATTTTCGATCTTTTTGCTCCTTACGAAGTCGAGAGAGCATTTCCTTTTGAAATACGGCCCGGTCATTTTCCTCAAGTGTCTCTTCCGCCTCCCGGTACAGGCTAAAATCGATCTCGTTCCGCTTCAAGCACAATTGAAGAAGCTTCAGAAGACTGCCGTGTTCGCCCCGCGAGTGGTAGTAGTCTTTCAAGCTGAGGTAAATCGGATCGGCCCTCATGGAACCGTTTGAGAGGTCGTCGTCTACTTCGTTCAGGCGTTGGTCTTGCTGCCGATCTGGCAGGCTTTTTCGAGTCGCCAAGCCGGGATCGTCGACGAAGTGGAGCTGAGCACCGCGCCGATCGCTGGATTCCACCCATTTGATCACGCCCCAGCGGATTAGTGCTCTGAACCAATACGGTGTAGGTCAGCGGGCTCGTCGCACGTCGAACCCGATGATCGTCGCGACAAGACGGATTCGGTCGCCGCGGGGCTGGGGGTCGCCCCCCGAAAGAAATCGTCTCGTTCAGCGTCCGCACCATGGGTCGCGACCGAAGAGCCAGCGCAAGCGCCTCAATGACCGTCTCGTCTTGCCGCCAGTTTGTTGGGGCCAATGAACCACGAGTGTGCGGCCCGAAACCGCATTGTGTCCCGAGCTCTGATAGCCAGAAGCTTTCTCAAATGCGCAGATCGAACGATCTGCATGATGTTCAGCTCCCCTTCGCCGCCTTATGGCGGCGTGTCCATTCGTTTCTTATTCTTCATCTGCATCAGGCAAAATTCTGGTTGCAGCCAGATGACCTCTTCAAACGTTGTTCCATGAGGGCCAATACGATTTACCTTCAGCTTGAAAGACTACTACCACTCGCGGGGCGAACACGGCAGTCTTCTGAAGCTTCTTCAATTGTGCTTGAAGCGGAACGAGATCGATTTTAGCCTGTACCGGGAGGCGGAAGAGACACTTGGAGGAATTAGTCGGGCCGTGTTTCAAAAGGAAATGCTCTCTCGACTTCGTAAGGAGCAAAATAGTCAAAATCGATGTAGCCGAGCCAGCCGGCCGGGCACTGAAAACGCTTGCGGAAATCCATGCCTATAAAGAGGATCTCGATAAACTGTTCGAAGTTGTGAAAGGCGAGCACGAGTTGCTTTTCAAGTACGAAGACAGGCTCCTCTTTGCACTCTACGCATTACCTGGATGTGTATCGGGCCAGAGCGGAGCGCCTGATAGCCGAGCGCGGCGGAGGAAACTATCTACAGGCAGTCGAGTACCTGAAGAAAGTACCCCAGATCTCCATAGACATGCAAAAGCGCTCCGAAGAGTGGGACCGCTACATTCGAGGTATCAGGGAGAATAACAAGACCCTGCGCGCCTTTCATGAAGAATTGAGGAAGGCATCTATTATTGCCTAAGGAGTGTCCTTCCCGCCCAAGCCCGAACTGAGCATTCAACTCTGGAATTTGATTCGTCATGGTGCGACCGTTGCCCAACGTAGTCGCTCACAGTCCATGGCTTCTCTCTTGATCGAAAAGAATGCCTCAGTGGCGAAAGTACCATCGGTTGCTTCCCATAACGAGTAGCACCACCTGATATGAGTTGATTATTCCATTTTTTGGGTATAATGTAAAAGCGTTAACAATTGAATACAGCCGGGGGGTGCTCTCCGTAGCGGGAGCTGAGATAATACCCTTGGAACCTGACCCAGTTAATGCTGGCGGAGGAATCGGCTAATAGTTTTCGAAAGGCCGTTTTTTTCCGGAACGGCCTTTTTCATTTTTCTGGGCGAAATCCGGTCTGTCTCAGTTATCGTAAAGGTATTCCAATTTCTGACCGGGAGGACGTGATGGCGACGCAGCTCGAAGCTGCCAGAGCAGGCATAATCACCGACGAGATGAAAAAAGCCGTCGAAAACGAGCCGATCTCCGCAGAGCAACTGCGGGAACTGATTGCCGAAGGACTGGCCGTTCTGCCCAAGAATGTAAATCATTCATTTCCCGATCTCAAGGCAATCGGCAAAGGCTCAAGACCAAAGTCAACGCCAACCTTGGGACAAGCGGCGAGTGCTGTTCCATGGACTTGGAGAAGGAAAAGCTGGATGCGGCCCTGCGGGCCAGGACCGATTCCATAATGGACCTTTCCACCGGGCAGGGAACTGTCGGCCTTCAGGAGCTTTTTCCTGGAAAACTCGCCGGTCATTGTTGGAGCGGTCCCGATTTACGGGGTTGCCACCGAAATGGTTGCAGCGGCATCAGCGCTCGATACAATGGACGCGGATGAACTTCTGAGAAGCATCGAACGGCAGTGCGCCCAGGGTCTTGACTACATCACGGTGCATTGCGGAGTTACCCTGGATTCGGTGAAAAAACTCGAGATCTACGAGCGCATCATGCCTTGCGTGAGCCGGGGCGGCTCCATTCACATGGCCTGGATGCGCAAGAACGGGAAACAAAACCCTCTCTACGAATACTATGATGACCTGCTGAGCATTGCATACAAATATGATGTTACCCTGAGCCTTGGGGACGGCTTTCGGCCCGGCGCGATCCTGGACGCCACCGACGGGCCCAGTTGGAAGAGCTGATGACCCTTGGGGAACTTGCCAAAAAGGGCGCGCAAAAGAAACGTCCAGGTGATGATCGAAGGACCGGGACACGTGCCTCTTAACCAGATCACCGCCAACGTCATGCTCCAGAAGAAATTGTGCGACGGCGCCCCTTTTATATTCTCGGGCCGCTTCCAACTGACATTGCGGCAGGCTACGACCACATTACCTCCGCCATAGGAGGAGCGATAGCCGGGGCCGCCGGGGCCGATTATCTCTGCTATGTCACGCCTGCCGAACATCTTGGGCTTGCCCAACGCCGATGATGTGTACCAGGGAGTTATGGCCGGACGAATCGCCGCCCATATCGCGGATATCGCCAAAGGGCTTCCGGGCGCTATCGAGGCCGACAGGCGCATGTCGATCGCCAGGCGGGACCTGGATTGGGATGGATGGTCCGCGAAGCCATCGACCCGGACCTGTCAAAAAGCGCCTCCAGGTCACCGAGGACCGCGAGGGCTGCAGCATGTGCGGAAAGCTTTGCGCCGTGAAGATCAGCCAGGCGGTATGATGCTATCGGCATAAGTAAGGCTACGCCGGGGTTTGGTGGCCAATGGATTTTGAACCCAGCCTTAACGCGGTTTTATCCTCTGTTGTTCGATCTCACGCCCGCCCCGTCCGGCAATTGGAAGACGGGGATGCTCATTGTCTTCTAATTGCGAACGCCTTCATGAGACGGCCGGAATAGTTTCCGGGGCGGAAAGGCAGCGATGTTTCGACCGATTGCTCGGCGCCGGAGTCGGAGCAGATGGTGATCTTCGCTCGTTGGTGCCGGAAGCGCGTCTTTGGGACGGCTGCCGAAAAGAGGCGGATAAGTTCCTTGAAATGGGAATCAAGGTATTCGGGTGGCGCACCCCCTTTGTAGATAAGGTTCCTAGAGGGAACGTCCCGAAGAAGTTTCCTTCCGTAGAGGGGGAATGGACGGTCCACCGGATGGCAAAGTGCCGTCTACCCTGGTTGGCGCGTCCTGCCCGGCCGTTTTGTTCGGCAAAGGGGGCCTCGACTTCGATCTGCCTTCGTTCGCCGTGTTCAACTCGCGCAAGCCAAGGTTAGTCTCTCCCGATTCCGGCTGGCTCCGGGCATTGCGCTTTTTTTCGGCAGACTCGACTTACGGGAATTGGCCCTTGCGGCCAGCACAGGAACTCTTATTCACGATCTGGCCGGCACACAAGCTTTGCGGTCCGGGTTGCCTCTAAACCTTGTTGCGCCTTTTGCTCTCACGGACGCCGACAGTAAACTGTCGGGAACGTATGGGAAGGGCGCCCGGGGTATGCCTGTGTTTTCGTGCATGCTGGACACCAACTCCTGTTCCAGGGGAAAGGCGCCGCTGTGCCGCGACCGGATTCTTGGCATACTGGCAAATCTTCATCTGGTTCTGGAAATCCGGTCTCCCGGGAACCTCTCGGCTGTCCTGGAGGCGATACAGGCGAATTGCCCCAGGCCCCAGCTGATTTTTGAACCTGCCGAGAAAAATCCTTCGAGTGCCGGAAATTACAGCCTGCTCAAAAAATTCCCCGCATACGCACATGGATTCTGCCTGCCTCGGGCAACCGATTCGCCCGCGACGCATCGTGTCGAAAGAGTCCGATCTCGCCGGAGCGAGGACAGCGCCTGCGAAGAAATCGCCTGGAATGATTACCTCTTTCATTACACGAGGGGATGCGCCGGCGCGTGGCCCGGCGAGAGCGGCCGGCAGTATTTGGCAGATCTTTTTGACGGGCGCCCTCTTTCGGGCCATTTGCCCCTGGACACCCTTATCCGGATTTTGCAGGAAGAGTTGATCCGCGCGGGTTCACGCCTGGTTCGCGGTCCAACGGCTGTAATATGCTGGAGTTCTCATCCTCCGCAAGAGTTGTCCGTGATGCGAAAGTGGAACCGGGCGCTGGTCAGGTGGACGGTCGAACCTTACGGAATAGCGGTCCGTCGGGATATTTTGCGCTCTTTTGGAGCGAAGCCCGTAATATATGGGTGCGAGCAGGTCTATACCAGGCTCGCCGAACCCGAAAGGTACCGTTTTCAGGTGAGCCGCACCGATAAGTCAGCCTCCTGGAGGCACGAGCGCGAATGGCGTTTGCGAGGCGGCCTGACCTTAAGTAAATTAAAACCCGGTGAGGGATTCGTATTCGTGCAGACAAAGGAAGAAAAGGCAAGGCTTTGCAGCCATGTAAATCCGGGGCTGTCGATTGTAGTTCTTGACGCCTCACGGTGAATCTGTCCTGACAAGGTCCCAAAAACAAATCGTCAACTTACACAAAACCCTGGTCAAAAACGTGGTGGTGTCGTCTCCCAGGGCGGCGTTTCTGGACTTGGACCCGGCCTCGAGACGGTCGAGTCCAAACCTTCCAGCAACTCTATAAACCTACGCTCCCGAAACAGACGGAGCGGCTGCGCGTTTTGCATCAACGCTGTATGCGCCTGCACCATGACTTTGAAGCAGGAGCAACCCGCCGGCTATCGCGAGGTCTTTCATAAACATGATCGATTGCAAGTTGTCGCTGAAATTATTGTGAAAAATAGCCGCAGCGATCAGGGTAAAAGCGGCCAAAGCCAATGCGGCCCACCGTGCTTGAAAACCGGCAATCAGCGCTATGCTTCCGCCAATTTCCAGGGCGATGACCAGCGGCAAAAGCCACTCAGGCGTGCCCATCGACTTCATGTAAGCGCTGGTCATCGCATAACCGGCGCCTATTTTATGGAGGCCTGAGATTAGAAAAATCTGTGCAAGAAGAATCCTGGCAATTAATAGAATAACGTTATTCATAGGGCCCTCCCGACTCAAGAGATTCGATCCGGTTCCTTCGTTAAGACCAGCTACGATCAACCGAATCGAAACCCATCTTTTCGTGCATATATTGAACGCTATTTTGCATGGGCTATCTCCACGCCGGATCTTACGGCGAGCGTTATTACCCATGCCGCGTACCTGTCCATCCAATCCTGTAAGAATTCTTTACTGCTAATCCCTGTGTTCACGGATTTGTCGAACAATCCGTCTTTTATCTGGATAAATGCTTCAGGTTGGCCCAACGCGGGAACGTCGAGATACGCCAGAATGTTTCGCAAATGCTGTTGCGCCATGGCGGTTCCACCGGTTCCAACGGAATCCTATCACTCCGGCCGGTCTGCCCGCCCAAGTGTTCTGTCCATAAGGACGTGATGCGTGGTCAAGAGCGTTCTTCAACACACCGGGTATGGAACGATTATACTCCGGGGTGATAAATAGAAGCCCCTGGGCAGCCACGATTCACTTTTTAACCGCCTGACGGGTTCCGCCGGGTTTGAATCGTCGTCCTGGTTATAAAGCGGCAGATCGCTGATTTGCACCTGCATGAACGAAAACTCCGGGGGGGCCAATTTCACAATGGCATCCGCCAATTTGCGATTGAACGAATCCATGCGAAGACTTCCAACAACAACGGCGATCAGGTACTGGTCCATGAATAACCTCCTTTAAGTTCATAAGTCCCTAAAAATGGTTCCAACCCTCACCAGCCCGGGCAGGCATGTGACGGCCTCCTCACGGACGCTCTCAACCGATCTTGACCGAAAGCATCGACAGGGAGCCTCCCTCGATTTCCTCAACCGGATAACTTATTCGTTCATCATTTCTTCCAAGGCCCAGCACATAGAGTAAGGAGGCAAGCAATGATCCGGGGTTGCGGACCTACAGCTTCGCGTCATGGCCGAGACGGTCATAGGCGATAAGCCGGGCATCATCTCGAGCGGTCAATGATTCCCGCACCTGTTTCTCGAATCGTTCAGCCCAGTCAAAAGCTAAAGGGGCCTGTTCCCCATGAATCATGGAAAGATTGTGTACAATGTTTCCACTTCCAATGACTAAAATGCCGTTCTCACGCAACGATGAGAGTCTTTTTCCAATTTCATAATGGAATTCAGGCGGTTGCGTTCTATTAATTGCCAGCTGGACGACCGGGATTTCCGCATCCTTGAAGACGTGACACAAAACAGACCAAGTCCCGTGATCCAGTCCCCAACTTTCATCCAGTTCGACCACTGCGGGTGCAAGCAGATTTTCACATGTGATGCGAGTTCGGGACTGCCCGGCGCTTTTATGTGACTTTGAAGAGTTCCTTGGGGAAACCTCCAAAGTCGTGTGTATTACGTGGGGCAGTATTGGCTGTAACCGCACACCCATTCTGTGCCATTGTGCGGACAAGGCCAGAATGGCCTTGGGTCGTGGAAACGGCACCCAGCCAATGGCTCTCCAGCCATCGGTAAAAGCATTTTCTGATATGGCGTTCATGGGATTGCCATCTCCAAGGAAGATGGTCGGCATAAGATCAGGCATTTAAATACCTCCCGTGGCGAAAATTCTTCAGGGCATTGATCTCCCGGTAGCCCCGGCAGGAAAGCCTGACATTTAGAGTCACTTGATTCCTACTCCTGCCAGCCGTAACTTATAGCTGCTACAATCAAAACGCAAGTAGGCACCATTTTGTTATATACTTACTAAAAAGTAAGTTGGGGAGGAGGCACCTTCATGAAGAACGATGTGCACATGGAAAACATGGGTTGCCCCGTGGAAATCACGCTGGCACTCTTGGGCAATAAGTGGAAAGTGCTGATCCTGAGAGAGGTATTTACGGGCACGAAACGCTTTGGTGAACTATCGCGCGGCATACCGGGAATCAGCCAGAAAATGTTGACCCAACAGCTGAAGCAAATGGAGAAAGATAACCTTATCGAGCGTAAAGTTTACGCGGGAGTCCCCCCACGCGTTGAATATTCCCTGACCGAAACAGGCAAGAGCCTGAAACCCATTCTAGACGAAATGCA
>CAWGZP010000111.1:0-13953 GCA_963826655.1 uncultured delta proteobacterium | reverse complement strand
TCCGCGGCTACCGGAAATACCAACATACTCGTGCAAATGGCGACTGTTCTGCCCGGAACCGGCTTGTACGAAAAATATGGTCACAGCCTGGTCAGGGAGGTGGATACCTATTTTTCTCTGGGAATCGAGTTCGACAACGGGAGGCGAATCGCATCCGACAACGAGTTGATCGACTCCGATCCGGCATTATTTTCGAGCTTCCATAACTTGCCCTGCCCTGCATGTACTCTTACAGAGCTTGGCGATATCGCAACTTATTTCACAATTATCGCCACCCTCTACCCGCGAAGTTTCTTCCTGCTAAGTCTTGAACTAAACAGGCCTGTCATCGATCTTTTCTTTAGTTTTCTCGACCGGGCCGCCGGCATAGGGCGAGTTGGGTCTCAAGGATTATCTCTGCCGGTGACCTCCTGCCTCGACTTGCCGCCACCTGACACGCAAGCCGCCGTGGCCCTGACGCCTCAGGTCTGCATGACCCATTTTGGCGATTTCGCGGCAGAAAGTCTGGCCGGAAAACACGAGCTTGTCCGGAACTACTTTTTTGAACTTCTAAAATATGAAACATGCCTCATTCGTGCCGCCAAACCTGAATCACCGCTCACCTCTTTTCACATCGATCATGGCCGCATCATTGCTGGCTTGGGGCTGCTTTGCAAAGAGAAGATCCTGGTCGAGAAGTTTACACTCGACATTCCCGGCGTTATTTTGGAGATGAAGTGCGGCCGTTTCCCGGATGCCTGCCGGAGGAGCGCAGTTTTCCTTGTCTTCACGGAGGCGGAGGGCGGTGTTCAGGTGCGGGAAATAAACGAGTTCGGATATGATTTTCTTCAGTTATGCGATGGAGAGCGAACTTTAGAAAAGATAGCAGATTCACTCTACCCCAAATTTGGAGCAGACACAGAGCGCGGTCTATTCGCGTCGGTGTGTGCGGAAGCAGGCAGGGCGCTGGTTGCTCTTGACATCCTCGTTCCGTTCGCATCCGTATGATCCCAAGCGGGAAGGAGGTGAAAAGGATGCTCGTGGTAAAGGAGATCGAGAAGAGGATCCTGGCTTTCACTGGAGCACCGGCAAGTTATGTCGTGCCGGCATGACATGCTCCCACGGAATCTCCGGTCCGGAGATAATTGTCTGACACCGCATCTTGAACCGGGGGGCACAACGTGTTTCCCGGTTCTCATTTGTCGTTCGTTTCGACGAGGAGTTTATTCGAACCAATGATTACGTCTGGAGATATCGAATCAGGATGGCCTGATTTCACAATCGACGGGCATCTCGATATAGTGTTCGAGATGCGTCAATCGCACCCGAATGTGCCGTTCCACGAGTTAGACGACCTTCCGGTGACACTGGATAAAATCAGAAGCGCGAACCTGCTCGTGATCGTCGCCGCCCTATATTGTCCTGACACTTATAACGGTGGGCGATCTGCCGGTTTTCTATCCGATCTCGTGGCTTATGCTGAAAAATATCTCACGGGGCTTTTCCATATCGCTTCGGCCAAAGAACTCACTGATTGCATAAAACAAAAGACCCCGGGAATGATATGGCTGATCGAAAACGCCGACGGATTGTTGGAGTTCGACCGCAGAAGGCTTGCCGAGACAGGTATAAAGGTAGCCGGGCTCACGCATGTCGGGAGAAACAGGCTTGGAGACGGCAATAATGTTTCGTTTCCGGAGGGATTGACGGGCAAGGGAAAGGACCTTGTCAGAGAACTTGCGCAGGAAGGTTTTGCCTTCGATGCGGCCCATCTGGCAGAACCAGGTTTTCGCGACCTCGCCCGGATTTATGAAGGGAAGATCATATCATCTCATACTGGAGTGCGTTCCCTGTGCGACATTCCAAGAAACCTCACCAGGGACCAGATAGCCGTCATCCTGGAGCGCAAGGGAGTGATCGGGATAGCCGCCGATCCCCAAATGCTCACCCCTGCGGGCGAGGCTTCCATTGAAGATATCTTCAACCACATCGACTGGATAGCTCAATCGTTCGGTACGGAGGCAATAGGAATTGGAACCGACTTCTGCGGCTTTTACACCACAAACTCCGGGTTCGAAGACGTCACCCACCTGGCTGACCTGGCCCGGATGATGCTTGCGCATGGATATCCCCCGGAAAGCGTTAACGAAATAATGGGAGGAAATTGGCGCGTTTTCTATGAATCATTGCTGGGCCAGGGCCAGCGTCGTCAATTTCGACACGATGGGGAAAGCGCCGGCGAAAGTACGTGATTCCGCCATGGCGAAAGCTAAAGTGTCCCTCACAGAAAGAATACAAACCGGCCGGATCTAAACGGGAAATTTTGATCGGAGATTTAAGGCTGTACCTGGATACTGGAAGAGGTCACCGGCATGGCCAACGGTTTCCCGCGCTTTGTGATCACTATCTAACCTCCCCATAGGCCCGCGCACCCGAGAAAGCCCGGACAGACGGTTCTTGCCTCCAGGTCTCAGCCGTAACGGTAGTGGACCCCGAAGCCGCCACGGGGATATTGCCAGTCGATGGCGACCCCAGCGTTGGGACAAACTACCCGGCATGTTCCACATTCCAGGCATCCCGCGTAGTCAAAGCTCAGTTCGTCGTTTTTGATGGAAAAAAGGCTTGCGGGGCACGCGAATGTGCACGGCTTGGGTTGACAGCGGGAGCAGATCTCCTTGTTCACCTTGATATGCGCCAGTTCATCGTCGACGACAAACTTGTTAATGCCCAGAAGTTGCTCGATAGTGAGTCTTTTCAAAGGTTTTTTGCTCCTTTCCAGCCGTCGCGGGCCAACTGCATCAGGCTTATGCCGCTTTCCTTCATTAGGTCGTAAGCCGTTTTCAGGAGATGGACGGACGGAGTGCCGTCGACAGTGAACAACCTGCCGGCAAGGTCCGTGACAAGCTTGGGATACGCCTTGAACATGCGTTCATTCTCCAGAAAGTCAGGCATATTCCGATATAACTCCAGATCTTTCAGGACAAAGCTCTGTTTCAACAAATCCAGATATCGGCCAAGCCCTTTCGCAGAGAAGTCGTTTTGGGCTTTGGCCTCCATAACGGTCCTGGCGGCAGCCTCACCGGATGCAATGGCAAAATCCATTCCGCGTACAGTATAACCCAGGTTTAGAACAAACCCCGCAGCATCACCTGCCACAATCATCCCATCCCCATATAATTGGGGCATCATGGCCAACCCGGCCTCAGGCACCAGATGGGCAGAATATTCAGCCACTTGTCCGCCTTCGATCAGAGGGGCTATGTCGGGATTGGTTTTGAAATCCTCCATGATGTCGCAGAGCTTGACCTGGGAGCGTTGAAGTTCCCCCACGTTGATGACCAACCCAAGGGAGATGCTGCTCTTGTTAGTATACAGAAAGCCGCCTCCCTGCATGCCATTGGAGCAGTCCCCCACGAACAGCCGCGCCGCACCGTTATTGCCCTCGAGTTGAAACCGCTGGCTGATCGTTTCGGCCGGCAGTTCGATTATCTGCTTCACACCCGTGGCCACCTGGCGCGGGCTGAACATACCGGCCCAACCTGCCTTTTGGGCCATAATGGAATTGACGCCATCAGCCGCGATAACCACGTCGGCCAGCATTTCGTCTTCACCGGCCCGTATGCCAATGACCTTTGCACCGTCGGTCAAAAGTTCGTCAACGCGTATGCCACAGGCGAGCAACGCGCCGGCTTCTTCGGCCTTGCCGGCAAGCCAGGCGTCGAATTCCGCCCTCAAGAGCGTAAAGGAATGATATGGATCGGTCGTCCAATCCACATTCCGGCAGCCGATCGAAACGCTCCGGCCACCATTGAGAAAAGTGATGGTCTCGTGGGAGATCGGTCGCTCGACCGGCGCTTCTTCCCAAAACCCGGGAATGATGCGGTTGAGTGCGTGACTATACATGCGGCCGCCATACATGTTCTTGCTGCCAGGCGTCGTGCCCCTCTCGACCAGAACCACGTCGTGGCCCTCCCTGGCCAAAAGATAAGCGGCAGTACTGCCGGCAGGACCGGCGCCCACGACGATTGCGGTGAATTTTTCCTCTGCCATATCCAACACCACCCCAAAATTCCCATCATCTCACGCGGAGACGCGGAAAGAGATGTACGATTTTATAGACCACGTCGAAGAATTTTATGTGCCCACCACCTATCTTTTGAGGGCTTTTTTCAACTCTTCTATGAGTACCGGGATAACTTTATAGAGATCGCCCACGATTCCGTAGTCAGCGGCTTCGAAAATGGGGGCGTTCTCATCGCGATTGATGGCGAAGATAACCTTACTGTCACGAATTCCGGTTACATGTTGAATCTGCCCCGAAACTCCAACTCCAATATAAAGATCGGGCTTGATCCTTTTGCCCGATATGCCCAGGTATACGTCCTCCGGAAGCCAGCGTAGTTCTTCGGCGATGGGCCTGGAACAGCCCACCTCGCCCCCGAGAACGACGGCGAGATCTCGAGCCAACTGCATATCTTCCTTTTTCTCGAAACCACGGCCAACACTAACGACGATCTTTGCTTCGGCTATATCCACTGTCTCCCGCGCCCTGGCGGTGCGGCTTATTACGGTGAGTGCCGAAGAGGGTGCTGCCGGGAGTTCTCGAATTTTTCCTTCCCGTGATTCCACAAGGGGCGCCGGATCAAAAGTGCGGGGAGATACAGTGGCCATCTGGGGCCTGGTGGTACAAACAACCTTCTGTACCGCCAGACCCCCGAATAGCAGACGTTCCATCTGCAAAAGTCTATTCTCCAAGTCAAGTTCGAAACCGATACAGTTGCTGCACAAGCCCGTGTTCAGCCGTTCGGCAACTCTTGCGCCGATTTCTTTCCCCCGCTGAGTTGCGCCGATAAGGAAGACGTCGGGGTCACCTTCACTGGCGGCCTGCGCCAAAACGGGCACATAGGACTCGACCGGCTGGTCCTCCGCCAAAGGCTGCAGAAGCAGGACCTCGTCGGCGCCATGCCTGATGTATTCCCGGGCAAGTTCTTCGCTTTGTGCGAACGATACGAGTTCCACGCCCAGATCTTTTGCCAGGTTCATACCCGCGTTCAACAATTCCAGAGTCTGTTCACACGTTTCCGCAAAAACCCATATCCCGGCCATTCTGAATTCTCCTCAGGCAATTACGCCATCTTTCAAAAGAGCGCCTATCAGCGCGCCGATGTCCTCCGCCCCGGCGCCAAATTTCAAGTGCCGCCGCTCCATTGTCGCCGCCAGAATGCCCGTTGTCCGTAGACATGGCGTGGGAATTTGACCGAGTTTGTCGAGTGAAATGTTTGTCACCGGCTTTTTAGCTGCTCCGAGGACCTGCTTCAAAGACGGTATCCGGGGGGTGTTGATATCGGGCAGAACCGTTATCAGTGCAGGCAAAGGAATGGATACGACTTCGATCCCGTCATTTAGCTTGCGTTCTGCCACTATGCGGTTTCCATCCTCGACATACGTTGCCTTGTTAACGTAAGTAGCGCATGGAATGCCGAGTTTCTCAGCCAGGACCGGCCCTACCTGCTGCGTGTAGAGATCGCTCGAACCCTCACCACAGATGATGAGATCGAACTCGATATTGCCGCGGATCGCCGCCGCCAACAGAGCGCTCGTTTGGGAAGGCGCCAAATCCGCAAAAGACGGGTCGTTTATGAAGTATGCCATGTCCGGTCCCCTGGACAGAACATCTTTCAGGCAGCTTTTGGCTGTGGGCGGAGCAACGGTCACGGCGGCCACGCCGGCGCCATGCTGTTGCTGAAGCCGCATAGCTTCCTCAACGGCGTTACGGTCGTAAGGGCTTATCTTGTAGCTGGCCCGGTCAGTTATAAGCTTGCGCGAGCCGGCATCCACCTTGATGTCCGCTTCATCCAGCACCCACTTAAAACAACTCAGAATTTTGAGCATTTTTCCCTCTCTACAAAAAAACTACGATGAATCGCACCGGAGATACATCCGATTGCATTTAATATACAGAGAAATGCGGTGTATTACTTTTTCAATGCTTCACTTCGTACTCATACATAGCATACAAGCGGCGTATTGGTCTCTATAATAAAGCCAGTGGCGGCGCAAGCGCAGCAAAGACCGCCGAGTGACGTGATGCGGGTCCACTAGCTCGACCGCCCGTGTTGCCCGGAGTGTGACTTCCATATATAACCGCAGTAAGCTGCGATTTCCATAGCCCATGGCAGGTCAGCCGTCCACCGTGCCCGGTGAATAGGTGTAGAATCCACGCCCGGCTTTTCGTCCCAGCCATCCTGCCTCCACGTACTTGCGAAGAAGGGGGCACGGCCGGTATTTAGAATCGCAAAACCCGTTGTGGAGCACTTCCATAATCGCCAGACAGGTATCCAGGCCTATGAGATCGGCGAGTGCCAGAGGTCCCATCGGGTGATTCATCCCAAGGCGCATCACCGTGTCGATGTCTTCCACCTTACCCACTCCGTGATATAGCGCATAAATCGCCTCGTTGATCATGGGCATGAGTATCCGGTTGGAGATAAAACCTGGATAGTCATTGGCCAGGGCCGGGGTCTTCCCAAACTTGATTGAAAGGTCCCAAGTAGTTTGAAACGTCTCATCCGAAGTTGCAAGTCCGCGAATTACCTCCACCAGCTTCATCACGGGAACCGGGTTCATAAAATGCATCCCGATGACTTTTTCAGGCCTTTTGGTTTGGGCTCCAATCCGCCCGATGGGAATCGAAGAGGTATTGCTCGCAAGGATGATTTCGGGGCGGCAGATATTGTCCAACTCGTGGAAAATCCCAAATTTGACGGACTCGTTCTCGCTTGCGGCTTCAACAACGAAGTCGACATTGGCCATGTCTTGCAAGCTTGTGCAAGGTTGGAGCCGCCCGAGGATGCATTCCTTTTCCTCCCGGGTCATCTTGCCTTTTTCGACACTTGTGGCCAGTATCTTTGTGATATTGTTCAAGCCGCGCTCGACGAATTCATCTTTGACGTCACTCATGAGCACTTGAAGGCAACTCATCGCGGCGACCTGCGCGATGCCGCTTCCCATCTGGCCCGCACCCACGACTCCGAAGGCCTTTATTTCCATTCGGGTTTCCTCCCTGATCCGCTCTCTATCTCTTGACCACCATGGCGACAGCTTCGCCCCCTCCAAGACACAGTGAGGCAAGTCCTCTCTTTGCACCGGATCGCATCATTTCATAGAGCATCGTTACCAGAATGCGGCAACCGCTGGCCCCAATGGGATGGCCCAGGGATACGCTGCCACCATTCACGTTTACTTTGGATGCGTCCAGTTTCAACTCTTTCATGACGGCCACGGTTGACCCGCTGAAGGCTTCGTTGATCTCGAAAATATCGACCTGGTCCAGATCGATGCCCTCTTTTTTGAGGCATTTGGGTATAGCCAGGATTGGAGCGACCAGTACATACTTCATATCGATGCCGCTAGATGCCTGGGCCCCTATAATGGCCATTATGTCGATTCCCGATTCCATTGCCTTTTCCCTGGACATGATAACGGCCGCGGCGGCCCCGTCGCTTATCGCGGAGGCATTCCCAACGGTAGTAACGCCTCCTTCTTTGAATGCCGGCTTCATTTTTGCGAGCTGTTTATAAGATGTCTCCCTCGGGCATTCATCCTGGCTGAAAATAACCTGCCGGCCTTTTTGGGGCGGCAGCGCCACCGGGACTATCTCTTCGCTGAATCTACCGGAAGAAATGGAGGCCAGGGATCTCCGGTAGGACTCGAGCGCGTATCTGTCCTGCTCTTCGCGGGTCACTCCATATTTTTCGCTGCAAAGCTCGTTTGAAATGCCCATGTGGAAATCGTTTACTATGTCCCACAGGCCGTCATGAACCATGTGGTCTATCATAGCTGCGTCGCCCATTCGGTACCCGGTCCGCGCTTTCTCCAAATAGTAGGGCGCCATACTCATGTTCTCCATCCCGCCCGCAACCACAACTTCGGCATCGCCCAACTGGATTGCCTGGGCGGCAAGCATCACCGCCTTTAAACCCGAACCGCAGACCTTGTTCACCGTGATGGCTTCAACTTCCCATGGCATATTCGCCGCAATTGCAGCCTGTTTGGCCGGATTCTGCCCATAACCGCATGGCAGCACCATACCCATTATGACTTCATTTACTTGGTTTTTGCTTATTCGTGCGCGCTTAACCGCCTCTTCGATTACCATGCCACCCAGCTTTGTGGCCCCAATCGAACTCAGCGATCCATTAAAGCTCCCCAGCGGGGTCCGAACAGCGCTTACGATTACGGCTTCTCGCATGGCAGTCTCCTAGCGATTTTAAAAAGAGCTACAAGCGAGCCGGGACAGAGAAAGAGGGGCTGAGGGGCATCTAAGAATCGTCCAGACGCGCCTCCCTGAATTTCTCGCGTACAAACTCGATCGACCTTGAAATGACGAATGTTTTCTCACGGGATCGGTCACCCTTGACCAACCTGATCTCGGATTTGGCGACGCCAAGTGTTTTGGCGAGTAAATGCACGCATTCCCGGTTGGCCTCCCCTTCAACCGGGGGAGAACTGACGCGTATTTTCAGTCTGCCGCGGAAAGTCCCGGAAAATTCACTTCTTGCCGCCCTCGGTTGAATATAAGCGCAAAGAACCGTATCTCCAGCCTTTTCCGATAAATATACAAAGGTTTCGAGCCGCATTTAAAATTCCAATCGAGCAGGTTTGGGCAACCGGGGTGAAGGCCGGTCACAGATGTTGACACGCTGGTGTCTACAATATATATAGCTTGGAAGCGATTGACTCGTAGTAAAAATGAGGCGATTTCCCAAAAGACTCTTGTGCCGACGGCCCGTCGCAGCCCGTCCGCCCTTTCAAATTCTCAGTTCTGTGAGGTATGCAATGAGAAGGACGCTGTTTTTTTCTTTAGTAGTTCTTTCCGTAACGTTTGCGTTCGTGGCGATTATTGGGCAGGGGCAGGCCAGGGCGGCGGAGTTTTCAGCCGATATGGTCATAACGCCCAAAGGCGATGAACCGATGAAGGGCAAGATCTTCGTTAAGGGCGACAAAGTACGGCAGGAAACTGTCGAAGAGGACGAAACTCAAATCATGATTATTCGGCCTGACAAAAAGATAACCTGGATGATCACGCCGGAAGAAAAAACTTATATCGAAATGCCTTATCAGTCTGAAGACAAGACTTTCGAAGAATGGACCGCCGAGAAGGAAAAGAAGGCCAAATTCCTCGGCAATGAAACTGTTTCCGAAATGGCTTGCAAGAAGTACGAAAGCGTGGAGGACGGCGAAAGGACGCTCTTTTGGATTTCCAGCCAATTTCCATTTCCAATCAAGGTCGAAGATTCAGAAGTGACTATGGAATATCAGAATATCAAGTTGGGTTCTCTTGCCGACTCCCTTTTCGAAATTCCGACCGGGTATGAAAAGATGGCCATGCCGATAGTCCCGCAAAAGGAGTAAAAGATAAGAAGATGATTCTCTTACCGGTTTTCGGTGAATCGGAGCCTTATGAGATAAACCCGTCAAAAATAATCGCCCTCGGCCTCAACTATCGCAGCCACATTGCGGAAAGCCACTCGGTCAAAGTCCGCGGGTTTACAGAAGAGATCCCCGAAGAGCCCATCCTGTTTCCGAAGACCCCGAACGTTCTCATCGGCCCGAACGAACCTATCATAATACCAGCCTTCCTTCTAGACTACGGATTCGAGGATCTGCGCACCGACTACGAAGCCGAACTGGCGGTAATAATCGGCAAGAAATGCAGGAGAGCATCCCCAGGGAATGCGCTTGATCATGTACTTGGCTACACGTGCATCAACGATGTAAGCCAGCGCAATCTTCAGACTGGCGACCGTTCGGGGTGGTTTCGGGGAAAATCGCTGGACACTTTCGGCCCCATCGGGCCGCAAATGGTTCTTCGAAGGGATATCGGCAATGCTCAGGATTTGCGCATTCAATGCCGGCTAAATGGCAGGGTCGTTCAGGACGCCAGCACGGCCCAGATGATTTTCCCGCTGGACCAGATCATAGCGTTTATATCGAAGAACTTTACCCTCTTGCCCGGCGATATCATCGCAACGGGCACTCCTGCCGGTGTGGGACGAATCCGCCATGGCGACCTGGTGGAAATCGAGATAGAAAAGATCGGGGTACTGAGCAACCCGGTAGTGGAGGAATGGGTGAAGTAGGAGCGAGAAGCGAGAAGCAGAAAGGCTGTCCTCAGCGCGCTGATCGCTTTACCGGCGTAAACTCCTGCAGGCAGTTTCACCGGACTTCGACCGCACTCGAATCGCACCTGGCTTCTTGCTTCCCGCTTCCCAGAGAATTACTCAGCGCCTCTCTCAGCAACCGGGCAATTGGGCGAAAAAGTCGTTGCCCTTGTCATCGACGAGTATGAAAGCGGGAAAATCCTGCACTTCGATCTTCCAAATGGCTTCCATGCCCAGTTCCGGGTATTCCAGCACCTCAACCTTCTTTATGTTGTCCTGGGCCAGGATAGCGGCAGCCCCGCCGATCGAACCCAGGTAGAAACCGCCGTGTTTTTTGCATGCATCGGTTACCTGTTTTGACCGGTTGCCCTTCGCGATCATGACGAGCGAACCACCATTAGACTGAAACAGGTCCACATAGGAGTCCATCCGGCCGGCGGTCGTTGGGCCGAAGGAACCGGAAGCCATGCCCTTCGGGGTTTTTGCCGGGCCGGCGTAATAAATGGGATGGTCCTTCAGGTACTGAGGGAGACCCTCACCTTTGTCGATTCTATCCTTGAGCTTGGCATGGGCTATATCTCTGCCCACGATTATCGTTCCACTAAGCGAGAGTTGTGTCTTGACCGGATACTTCGTCAATTCGGCCAGGATCTCTTTCATAGGCTTGTTTAGATCGATCTTTACAATGCCGTGTTCATGTTTCCCACGGAATTTCGCGGGTAAGTATTTCCCCGGGTTCGCCTCGAGTTCTTCGAGCCAGATACCGTCCTTGTTGATCTTGGCCTTAATATTTCTGTCCGCCGAGCACGAAACCCCCATACCTACCGGACACGACGCGCCATGGCGCGGCAGCCTCACGATTCTCACATCGAGGGCGAAGTACTTTCCGCCGTACTGAGCCCCAAATCCGAGCTTCCCGGCAGCCTGGAGCGTTTTCTCCTCCAGTTCCACATCCCGGAACGCCCTGCCCCATTCGTTTCCTGTGGTCGGAAGGCTGTCCAGATACCCTGCGCTTGCAAGCTTCACTGTCTTCAGGCATGCCTCAGCGGATGTGCCGCCGATTACGAAGGCAACGTGGTATGGTGGGCATGCGGCTGTGCCGAGGGTCTTCATCTTCTCGACCAGATATTTTTCCAGGTTCCCGGGGTTTAAAAGCGCCTTAGTTTCCTGGTAGAGCATATTCTTATTGGCCGAACCGCCGCCTTTAGCCAGGAAGAGGAACTTATATTCATCTCCCTCGGTCGCGTAGATATCAATTTGACCGGGTAGATTGCACCCTGTGTTTTTCTCTTCATACATCGTAAGAGCTACCGTCTGCGAGTAGCGGAGATTCTCTTCCGTGTAAGTCTTATAGATGCCCTTGGAAAGAAATTCCTCGTCGTTTGTGCCGGTCCAGACCTGCTGGCCCTTCTTTCCTACGATTGTGGCCGTCCCGGTATCCTGGCAAAGAGGCAGGACGAACTTGGACGACACTTCCGCATTCTGAAGAAGCGCTATGATAACTCCCCGGTCATTGGGCGAAGATTCGGGATCCTCAAGGATCGAGGCCCATTTTTGAAGCTGTTTCGGGCGAAGTAGAAAAGAAACGTCACGCATCGCCTGGTTGGCAAGGAATTCGAGTCCTTCGGGCTGTACCTTCAGAATCTGCTTGCCGTCGAAATTAGCAACAGAAACATAGTCTTTGGCGATCAATTTGTACTTTGTATCATCTTTTTCCAGGGGAAAAGGATTCTGGTAACTGAATTCTGGCATTTCCAACTCCTTTTGACAGAAGCATTCGGTTAAACAAGCGCGCATCAAATTAGAAATAACTTTCACATGCCTTAAGGCAGCATAATATTAAAAAAAAAGATTTTGTCGAGTACTGAATTAGAAAAGAGAGTTCAATAAAAAAGATCGAACTCGGGAAGCTTGAAGAGTTCTCGTATGTACATGACGAGCGTATCAGGCAGATACCTTCCCCAGAGCTTTATCGGGATCTCCCTGATCTCCGCAGTGGGGCTGAATCCGACGGCAAACAGGTACTCGAGAAGGAATTCGACGTTTAACGGGATATATCCCTTGTAGGGCCTGACGTATCGCTGAGAGATCATCCTCTCTTCGTGGATGCTGTTGCCCAACTCAGATTCCACCATGGCTTCCGGAGTCGAAAGGATCAATTCTATTTTGATTCGCTCCTCCGCGTTTTCCATGAAGCCTTGGATCCCCTTTTGCAGTTCGGCTGCCGAAATGCCACGGTTCATATACTTCTCCCAGCTTTTCGTATCCCGGTATTTGCGGCAGACTTTCTCAGGGTCCCACGGAATATCCAAAATCAGGCTGGTGGCTTCATAGCTCCCATAAAAATTCTCCTGCTCTCCCACACGTATGGAGAGATCCCTCCTCAGCGACTCTTCGATCTTTACGAGTTGTTCCCGGGTTCCGAGGATCTTGACCCCACCCACATCATTTATCGTAATGGAGGACCTGTCGAGTCGGATGGCGCCCTCACGAAACCTGTTGGCTATGCTTTCCTCGGCATCGATGAATTCCCTGTCCATCATCTCCCTGGGAGTGACCAGCCTTTCGAGCGGAACACCGGACCTCTCGGCGCGGCTCCGGGCCATTGCAAGCGCTTTATCCTGGACGGTCTTGAAAATCCAGTTGGCGATTCGCCTGTTGGCCTTTTCGGCGATTCTTTTGGGCCGCTTGATCCTGTAGGTGGCGATGAACCGGCCGCCATCGTCAAAACAGAGGACCCCGCTAAACGGGGTTTGATGATAGAAGTAGTCAGGATTTTCACGATATCGGCCGAAGAGGTATTCCACCCTTGGGTCTTTCAGGCCTGTGCTGTAGCACAACGCATCTCTCAACTCTCCCTTGGACCGGATACGAACCGTGCGAAAACCACCGGCAAAATGTTTGCCGATAATTTCTCCGATCAAGGCTTCGAGTGTTTCGCCCAGCACATATCCGTCGCAGATAAATATCCGCGTCAGGCTGCATGGCGTCGGAAGGCGCCACTTTTCCACACAGCCAGCGTTCGGCAATTCGAAACAGTTCCTCGCAGTGAATCAATGAAGTCAAATACATATAGGGCCTTCCTCTCCTGTTTCCGAATCTGAAAGGATTAAGCGCTTGTCGGTAGATCATAGCACGTTTCAAATAAAATAGGACACGCACGGGCCGCGGGAGTACCGTTGGTTTCCGGTTCGAACCTTTGTTTGCCCCTGTATCGTCCAGTAAGCCTTGTGGATTCTCCCCGCATTCACTATATTCCCGGTGAAAGCAGTTGTTCGATGACCTCGAAGAAATTCCAAGGAACAGACGGCCATGACTGCTCTGTTTTTGCTGATTTTACTGATCGGCCTCCCGGTTCTCGTCTCAGCTTGGGCATCACTGGTAACCTATTCATTTTTCTGGTACGAGAACGCATGGCGTGTTCGATCCGAGTTGGATGGAGGCTCAAAACTGAAAGGGATGGTCCTTTCAGGATTGCTTTCCTCCATCACGAGCGTGATTTTGATAATGGTTTGGTATCCTCTTGGGCTGATCCGGCGCCTTTGGCTGCCACAGGAGATCTCTGCCGGGCGGCCCATAATTATACTTACTCACGGACTCTACCACAATCCGAGCGCCTGGCTGCTTTTTAGAAGACGTCTGCGCAGGGCCGGCTTCAAAAATATTTTCATCATGAATTATGGGAGTTTTTTCACCTCGTTTGAACAGACTTTGAAGAAACTCGAGAAATCGTCGCCGATGCGCAAAAGAAGGTTCCAAACCAGCCTGTATATCTAATAGGCCACAGTCTTGGAGGTCTTTTATCCAGGGT
>CAWGZP010000110.1:0-27182 GCA_963826655.1 uncultured delta proteobacterium | reverse complement strand
ACCAAAGAACAGGCCATGGCCCTCGGATGTGTCGGCCCAACGCTCAGGGGGAGCGGAGTATCGGAAGACGCTCGCTTGACCAAATACCATGCGTACGGGGAATTGAATTTCGAACCGATCGTGGAAACCGCCGGCGACTGTTATGCACGTACGCGCGTCAGGGCGAGGGAACTCTTTCAGGCAATCGACCTCCAGCTCGAAGCCCTGTCGAAAATGCCTGAAGGCGAAATAGCAGTGAAGGTAAAGGGGAATCCTCCGGCAAATGAGGCGGTCATTCGTACCGAAGCACCACGGGGAGAGCTCTTCTACTACGCCAAGGGAAATGGTACCCGTAAACTGGAGCGCATGAAGATACGCACGCCTACCAATTCCAATCTCACCGCGGTCCTTGTAATGCTGCCAGGTTGCCAATTGGCGGATGTGGCGGTCAATATTCATTCCATTGACCCTTGCATTTCTTGCACGGAGAGATAGAAATATAAAGGAGCGTATAAACTTATGCCTGTGATGTTACCCACAGTCCTGAGGAACTTATTCGGTGGTCCGGCAACAAGGATGTATCCTGTTACGACACGGGTGCCTTTCGAAAATGCCAGGGGCCAGATTGCCTTTAACGATGACAAGTGCATGCTTTGTGGCACATGCGCCCTCAAATGTCCCGCTGATGCGATTTCCATAGATAAGGAAAAGAAGACGCTCAGCTTTCATCCTGCTCGCTGCATAGTATGCGAGGTCTGTGTCATTGCCTGCCCCACTGATGCAATAAACATGGCTCCCAAGTGGCGGACGCCGTTCTATCAGAAGCCGCTGGAAGACCACGAAGGGCGAGCAAAGAAACCTCGTACCCCAGTGTGAGGAAGCGGCAAATGTCGCGCACCCATTGAAACAGCCATAGATCTGGCGTTTCGCACTTTCTAGAAAGTAATGAGCCCGGCAAAACGAGTTTCTTCGTATTGCCGGGCTCTCCTGTTTTTACCACGCCCCGGGTTTCATTCCGGAACTACTAAATTCCAGGCGGGAAAAATCGAAATCGGCCGTGACCTGATTTGATTTCTTCATTCAACTTGGCTGAAGAATGGGGCAGGATGGAAGGACATCGAAAAGGGACTCTCAGAATCCGGAAATTCTTTTTTTAAGCCAAGTCACATGTGGAAAGTTATCGTGAAAGCGAGGCGATTTTCGAGCTATTCCTCCTCCACGTAAACCGCGCTGCAGAAGATCAGATCATCTTCCTTCTGATAGTATGCCAGCTTGGGGAGCACCCTGCTTCTTCTGGGATGATACCATTTGTACTCCACCCAGCCACTGCCCTTTCCCTTCGCGTTCTCCAGGATCTCGGCGATAAATAGTTTGCCGTCGGAATCCTTCACTTTGCTAAAATCCAGCCCCAGGAATTTGTCGTTAACCCCGTGTGCAAGCATTGTCCCCGTGAGGCTCAAAACATAAATGTAGACCTCGTTTTGGACAAACATTCCTTCGCGATGTGAGAACTCCGCCAAGGCAACATCCCGGCCAACACACTTGTAAAAACCAATGGCTTGTTCAACCCAGTACTTCGCATACTCTTCAGCTCTTTCGTACATTCGGTCCTCCTTTGCCGGGAAAGAGTCAATCCAATAGCAGGAAATCGAGTCTATACACTCACCTGCCGCAAAAAACCGTATCCGGTACAAATTTTACTAAACATGACAAGGATTCTGTCAAGTGCGTCCTGTCAAGCATCACGGTGAATCTGCCCCGGCCGAGCCTCCAAAAAGATCGTTTATCCGTCTAATTCTCTCATTTCTCCAAAATAACAAAAAAAATCATACGCCTCCCCTGCCCAAAAAAAAGGTTCGTTTTTCGATGATAGCGCCATTTTCTATGGCGGCGTTTTTGGTATCACACAAGGGTTCTTTGTGTACGAACCTCTGATGAGAGGTCCGGCCTTCGCAAATTCGCGGGCCTGCGCTCAACTCCCCAAACATTTGCGACATGGTCAAAAAACCTTAAAGGTACTTGATCCATAAGGTATAATGACCTTTTGTAAACGGATGAGAGAAAGTCCGGACATCATTCAGCGAGGTAAGCGGCAACGCACAGACTGCCGGCTACCCCGAAGATGGCTTTATGAAAGGCCCATGAAAAAGGCGGCAGTTGATGGCGATAATTGCAATCGTTGGAAGACCAAATGTAGGCAAGTCCACTCTTTTCAACAGGATAACTAAAAGCACCCGAGCCCTTGTCGATGATCTGCCTGGAGTTACCAGGGACAGAAACTACGCTGCCGCTACATGGGACGAAAAGAGTTTCACTGTCGTCGATACGGGCGGATTCATCAGCACGGACTATTCCCTTTTCGACCGCAGCATTCGGGAGCAAATCTTTCAAGCCCTGGAGGAAGCCGACATACTTCTTTTTGTGGGCGACGGCAAAATGGGGCTGCATCCGGAAGACTCCGCCCTCTTCGACATCCTGCGCCGCACCTCGAAGCCTCTTTTCTTTTCGGTGAACAAAATAGACAGCCCCGAACAGCAGGGACATATCACCGATTTCTACGCCCTCGGCGTCCAGGACATCTACCCGATCAGCTCGGCGCACGGCTTTGGGGTGGGAGACCTTTTCTCGGATATCGTCGAACTTATACCCGAGCCTCCCGGCCTGGACGAAGGCGAGGAAGACGAGGTTTCCGAAATCCGCGTATCCATCCTCGGTCGACCCAATGTTGGGAAATCCACCCTTGCAAACCAAATTCTGGGCGCCCCGCGCGTCATTGTCAGCCCAACGCCAGGGACTACGCGCGATGCGATCGATACGCCCTTCGAGCGAGCCGGGCAGCGATATCTCCTCATAGATACCGCAGGCATAAGGAAAAAGGGGAAAACGCACGAAAAGATCGAGAAGCTAAGCATAATCAAGGCCCTGCACAGCATTGACAAAAGCCATCTTTGCATTCTTATGATTGACGCCTCTGAAGGCGTGGCCGACCAGGACCTTCATGTCGCGGGCTATATTCAGGATCGCTCCCGCGCCTGTATTGTCGGATTAAACAAATGGGATGTCTTCGATTCTGATCCAAAGGTCAGGAAAAGTTTTCTCGAAGATCTCAAGTGGCGCTTCCGCTTCATGCCGTTTGCTCCGATCTTGCCTATTTCCGCCCTAAGCGGCAAGGGCGTACAGAAGATCATTCCTACAATCCGCGAGGTTTTCGGGCAATATAACAGCCGGACCTCGACAGGCATCCTCAACAGGGCGCTCCAGGAAGCTTTGAGTGCCCACGAACCGCCGATGGTCCGGGGCCAAAGGCTAAAATTCTTTTACGGAACCCAAACCGGAACCCGTCCCCCCACTTTCGTTCTGTTTTGCAACAGCCCGGCCAACATCCACTTTTCCTACGAACGTTTTTTGGTCAACAGACTGAGGGAAAGCTGCGGTCTGGATAAGACACCGCTGCGCCTGGTATTCCGCGGCAGAAAACAGAGGGACAAGCGATAAATTCGGGTCACTGGGTGAGTGGAGTCATTGTCAGAGAAGAGTTCAAGAAAGCTCTCCGGTTTTCCAGCTAACGCTGATTGTCGTTCCTGCACCGGGAGTGGATTCAATCTCGAATTTTCCGCCGGAGAGCACCGCCCGCTCGCGCATGGATGTCAGGCCGAATTTGGCACACTGGCCCCTTGAGGTGACCGCGGCCGGGTCGAATCCGACCCCGTCGTCACGTATGCACAATCTAATGACTTCGCCTTCGAGCGAAAGGCCTAAAGATACTTCGCGGGCATGGCTGTGTTTAGCCGAATTGTTAACCGCCTCCTGGATGATTCTAAATATGATGATCTTCAGGTTTTCAGGGACTTGGGCCTCTTCGATCCTGATATCCCTTTTCAGCCCGATGTTGGAGTAAATTCCTTCACACCTTCTGCAGAACCATCCCATAGTTGCAATGATTCCAAGATCGTCGAGAATCGAGGGCCGAAATCCGTCATTATACGCCTGGACTCGTCAATAGCTTGCTCAATCGATTTAGACAGTATACTGAAAGCTTGCGTTATTTCAGAACAGCTTTCCTCGGGCTCACAGCTCCGGCCGAGCCGGGCGGCTGCGCTCTCCACACAAAACTTTACGGCACTCAGTGAAGACCCGATGCTGTCGTGCATCTCCATTGCGATTCTCTTTCGTTCGTCTTCCTGGGCTCTAAGCAGTTGCGAAGCAAGCAATTTTAGTTCTTCCCTCGATGCCTGCAATTCCAGGAGCGTTTCTTCAAGCTCCATGGTCCGCTGCCGAACGCATAATTCAAGATTATCACGGGCGCCCCTGAGTTCTTCCTGGACCCGCTTCAATTCCCCTATATCTTTCCAGGCAGCCACCGCGCCCGTCAGGTTCCCGGCACTGTCCGTAATTGGCCCGGCGCTAACCAGGACGGGAATCCCATTTCCACCGCCCTTCTTGAGCACAAGTTCCTGAGCCGAAGAGACCTTCCCGCGGATTGCAGCGTCCCTTATCGGCTCCAGCAAACCTGAGACCTCGGGCCCAAGCTCGGCAAGGAGCAAATCCAGCTCTGTAAGGGGGCGCCCGCGTCTATCAGCGAGAATGCCGGCCATGTCGAGAGCATATCTGCTGAGCGCCTGTACCCGGAGATCAGGGGAGTCGACAACGGCAATACCTATTGGGATGTGTTCAAGCAGGGCCAGGAGGACGGCCTGCCGCCGTTCAGCTTCGGCTGCACGCCGTTCTGCGTCCGCCCGGGCTTCGGCATGCTGAATGGTCCGTTTTCGGACCAGTTCCTCGAGATTGTTTCTGTGCTGCTTGAGTTCCTGCTCGACACGCTTGCTCGTTATGGAGTAGCGGATCGAACGTTCGAGAATGGGAAAGGTAAATTCGCCCTTTAGGAGGTAATCGGAGGCGCCAGCCTCCATGGCCTTAAGGTCGACTGAGTAGTTGCCGTGCGCTGTGAGGAAAATGACAGGCGCCTTGCAGCCGGCATCGACGGCCTTTCTCAAAAGTTCGATACCATTGTGGGCGCCCATAAAATAATCCAGGAGATAGACATCGTGCTCTCCCCTCGATATTGCCTCCCACCCTTCATCGTAAGTCTGCACCCAATCCAGACTGAATCCGGTATTTCCGGGTCCGGCAAGCATATCATTAACTATGATGAAGTCATCCTCATCGTCATCTATCAGCAGTATGCGGATCTGGTCAGCCATCCAGCCCCCCGGAAAATGGGTTTACAGCCCGGCCGCGCTCCGTCCGAAGGGGTCGGGACGCAAGGTTTTAAACAATCACGAGCAGGATTTTATATATCCTAACAGATTTCAGATTACAATCCGTTCAACCCGGCCAAATTCCGTCCAATAGTTTCCGGATTCAAGTTGCCGAAAATATAATCGACCACTGTAATGCCCGAATTGTGAATTATCTTGACGGGAATTTGACATTTCAGAGATATACCAGATTAAGAGGTTGACGTTCAAAACACCGCAAGCTTACTCAAACTCGTAGAACCGATGAAAGTGGTGAACGGGTCCATGTCCGTGGCCCAGAGGAAGGGCCTTTGCGATGGCCCCGGTTACGAAGCTTTTTGCCCCCTCTACGGCATCCTCTACCGTTGCTCCCCGCGCAACGAGCGCAGCTAAGGCCGACGCAAAGGTGCAACCGGTGCCGTGGGTATGAGGTGTTTGATGCCGGGTGCCGGCGAACTCACGAAAATTTCTGCCGTCATAGAGCAGGTCTATCGGGTCTCCCTCCAGGTGGCCTCCTTTGACGATCACATACCTGGACCCGAACTCTTTGAGTTTCACGGCCGCCCGCTTCATCTCCTGGAAAGACTCGATCCGCATGCCCGTTAGAACCTCGGCCTCCGGCAGGTTCGGCGTGATTACCAGGGCCAGTGGAAAGAGCCGGGAAGCAAGGACCTCGATTGCATCGACTTTAAGGAGCCTTTTGCCGCCCTTTGCCACCATCACAGGGTCAACCACCAGATTTTCGATGTGTAGCTCTTTTAGATCGAAGCAGACCCTCGATATGATCGCAGCATTGGCAAGCATTCCTGTTTTCACGGCATCGACTCCGATGTCAAGAACGACCGAACGAATCTGCGACGATACGAAATCGGGCTCTACTTCAATTATTTCGTTTACTCCCTGTGAGTTTTGAGAAGTCAGGGCCGTTATGGCGCTCATGCCGTAAACGGCCAGCGCGGAAAATGTCTTTAGGTCGGCCTGAATGCCAGCGCCACCGCTCGAATCAGACCCCGCAATCGTGAGCGCTCTGGGTATTCTCATTTTTGTCTCTAAGAAGATCGGTAAGGCCGCTTATGTGACCTGTATTATTTCATCTTTTCAGCGAAATGATCCCACCCCGCGGCAGACGGGGCGATACGTTTTCCATCGGCCAGCCGGAGCCACACCTCATCGGTTTCCGCCGTGATCTTTCCGACTCGTGCACATGGAGTCCCGGTCTCATCGAGTAACATTTTCTTAATACCGGGAACAGCCTCGGGGAGGGCCGTGAACAAAAGTTCATAGTCCTCACCTCCCGAGAGTACCCAAGCCAGCGGGTCTGCGCCTGCCGCCCGTGCCACCTCGGAAACTGCCGGGCTCACCGGAATACTTGCAACCTCGATCTCCGCTCCCTTACCGCTCGAGTTGCAGAGGTGTCCCAGATCGCCGATTACCCCATCGCTCACGTCTATCATTGCGCTGACCTGGCCCGAACGTGCGAGAAGCTGTCCCTCGGCAAGCCGTGGCACGGGGCACAGGTGTCTTTCAAGCACCTTCTGCCGGCTTGCGGGACTGAGTGACAGCTCCGGGCGACGGAGCAGCTCCAGACCCGCCCTCGACTCACCGGGAGAGCCTGTTATCAGTATCGCGTCTCCCGTGCGGGCCGTGCTCCTCAGTATGAGCAACTCCGGGGCGATGGCCCCCAGGAGTGTTAAATCCAATACTATACCCGACTCCATACTGCTCAGGTTTCCACCCACGATAGATGCGCCCGCGAGCGCAGCCTGCTCCCGCATACCGCGATACAATTCTTCCACATAGGTGACCTCGGTGCCGCCCGGGAGCGCAAGCGAGATGAGCGCCCAGCGGGGTTGTCCACCCATTGCCGCAATGTCGCTCACATTTATCGCTACAACCCTGCGCCCCAATTGGTAGGGGGTGATGGCCCCACGGGTGAAATGGACATCTTCGATCTGGGTATCGCAGGTCGCCAAAAGGTATTCGGGCCCGGAGGCATCCAGTACCGCGACATCGTCTCCGATGCCCCTGACTATCCCCTTCGCCGCCTGTCCGCCGAGCATGGCGGCAATTCGCCCGATCAGCCCGAATTCTCCAATCTGTTTCACCAGCACTTCACTTCTCCTTCTGAAATTGATTTTATATACACTATGGACAATTGAGCGCCTATCGAATAATTTTCTCCCTGCACACCCGGCCACAGATTCGCATGCGATTTTTTATCGACCAGGAGATATAATGGATTTTCTTGTAGTTAAATTCCCATTCTCCCAAGTTGAAACCTCTATTATTGTTCCACCGCTTGTTGCGTTTATCATCTCCACAGTTACATCCATGGCGGGTTTATCCGGGGCTTTTCTCCTTCTTCCGTTCCAGGTCAGCTTTCTCAATTTCACTGCTCCCTCGGTCAGCGCTACCAATCTCGTCTACAACGTCGTGGCCATTCCGGGCGGTGTATACCGGTATCTGCGCGAGGGCAGAATGGCATGGCCCCTGGCCTTGACGATCATCATAGGCACCCTTCCGGGTGTTTTCATAGGTTATTATCTGAGGGTACTCTGGATGCCGGACCCGCTCGTTTTCAAACTCTTCGTAGGGTGCGTGCTGCTCTATGTCGGCCTGCGCCTTCTCTATGAGGTGACGCCTTTACCCCGGCGGGGGAAAAACGAAATGAAGACCCTGGAGGACAAATTCAATCGGCACTCGAAAAAGCTCGACGAGGAGCTGAGTTGCAGGATATCGGCCGGCATTCCAGCCGATGTCGTTGTAAGGACAACTTGCGTCACTTTGCGCAAAGTCGAATACGAATTCTGGGGGCAGAGTTTTTCATTTAATCCTGTGGCCATGAGCGCGCTGGCCCTTATCGTGGGAATAATCGGAGGCATATACGGGATAGGCGGCGGCGCCATAATAGCCCCGTTCTGCGTAGCCATATTCAACCTACCGATTTATACAGTAGCGGGCGCGGCGCTCCTGGCGACATTTCTCACATCCATCGCCGGAGTTTTCTTCTACAGCGTAATACCTGTCGTCACCGCGCAACCGGTCGCGCCAGACTGGCTCCTGGGCTCACTTTTCGGTTTAGGGGGATTCTTTGGAGTCTACACGGGCGCGCGCCTTCAAAAGTACGTGCCTCAAAAATTCATAAAGTTCGTGATGGGCATATTGGTTACTTACGTGGCTGGGTGCTACATCTTGCAATATTTGCTTAGATGATGGAGTTGCAACAGGCGGAGTGATTTTGCGACTATGCTTATTGACTCCTGGGCGCTCACATGAGTATATTGCGTCACTAAATTCTTTCTTTGAAACCTCTCGTTAACAATCAGCATCTCAATTTAAGTCACCCGCGGCGACAAATTGCCTCCGCCCGGTAATTTCTTGATGAGGAGAACGTAATGAAGAAGAAAGTGTTAATCGCTCCCGTACTTATATTCTTTGTAATTCTAGCCGGTTACAGCTTGTTTGTTTGTGCGGGAGACAAGTCCTCCACCGGACAGGGCGCCGCCCAGGCAACTCCGAAAAAGCAGGCGAACTCGCAGAATGCCGCGATAGTAAATGGTAAGGCCATTCCCATGTCAGAGTACGAGACCGGTATCGATCGGCTTAATCGACAGATCGCAATGACCGGCAAAGCGCCCGAGGAAAAAGAGATGCCAGCGATGAAGCAAAGGGTCCTCGATAGCCTGGTTGCCCACGAGCTTTTGCAACAGGAAGTCGAGAAAAAGGGGATCAAGGTCGATGATGCTGAGGTAAATGCTCAATTGGAAACAGTAAAAAAGAGTTCCTCGCCCGAAGATTTTGCAAAGTCACTCAAGCAGATGAACATGACCGAACAAGAACTGAAAGATCACTTCGCCTCTCAACTCGCTGTGAAAAAACTGATTGATAAGGAATTGGGACCCAAGGTCGAGGTGACCCCTCAAGAAGTGAAGGCCTTCTATGATGGCAATCCCGAGGTATTCAAAACCCCCGAGATGATGCGGGCCAGCCACATTCTCGTGAAAGTGGATAAGACGGCAACGGCCGAGGAAAAGGCCAAGGCAATGGAAAAGATCAAGACCGCGCAGAAACGGGTCAAGGGCGGTGAGGATTTCGCCACGGTCGCAAAAGAGATGTCCGATTGCCCGAGCAAGGCAAACGGCGGCGATCTCGACTTTTTCCCGAAGGGCCAGATGGTGCCGGCTTTCGAAAACGCCGTTTTTTCGATGCAACCGGGACAAACCAGCGATATCGTGGAGACCGACTTCGGCTATCACATTATCAAAGTGACGGGCAAGAAGGAGCCGTCGACGATGTCCTTCGATGAAATCAAGCCCCGGATCGAACAACACCTGAAAAGCGAAAAGATGTCCAAGGAATTCCCCCAGTACGTAGAAGCGCTCAAATCCAAGGCCAAGATCGAGGTTTTTGTAAAATAGCTTATATTCCAAGGTAGTAGACAGCGGATTTTGGGCGGTAGATGGCCTCCTGAAATTCGCTGTCTCCCTTTCTTCTTTCTTCTCTTTCATCAAATTTTGATGTAGACAAACATTGCGCGTAGCGTCGCGGCATTTTCGGCTGGTCATCTCGACGTTTTTTCTATCCGGCATTAGAGCGGTCTCAATCGATCTTGTTTTTCGCTTTGATTCCAAACGACGGACGGCGAATTCATGATAATCCGGTTTACCAACTCAGACCGGCAGCAGATGGAGACCCTGGGTATCAGCACTGCCAGGGTGTTCAAACAGCTTGATGTATTCCGATGTTCTGATTTTTTCGTCCGCCTGAAAAGACCTTGCACCATTGGAGACGGCGTTCGAAAAATCGACGATGCGAATGCAGGCGAATATGTCGCCCGGCACGCGCCGGCTGCCTTGCAGAAACGCTTCATGAAGTTTGTCCCGGCCTCTGGGGCCGCCAGCCGTATGTTCCAGTCCCTCCTCCAGATTTTCTACCTTCCGCAGTATCTCGAAAAAGATGAGCTTCAAACCAAACTGGCCCAGGGAGTGGCAATCGCGTGTGACTTCAGGCGTTTTGTCGATCATCTCCACGAATTCCCTTTCGTACACAGCTTGCGGCAGGTACTGGCCTACGATGGACACAGCCTCGACGACATAGTGCGCGACGGCCATTTCAGAATTCTGCTCGAATACCTCCTGACTGAAAGGGGACTGGGTTACGGGAGCCTGCCAAAAGCCATGCTCCAGTTCCACTCCTATCCCGATGAACAAAGGACGGCATTTGAGGAGCAGCTTGCGGAGTCGGTAACATACCTGGGGGCACACAGCGGCAACTGCACCCTGCACTTCACGATACCCAAGGAGCACGAAGCCGGGTTCCTCTCGCTAAATGAGCAGATCTGCCGCCGTTACTCGGACCGTTACTCGACAGACTTTCATGTCTCGTTTTCCTTCCAGAAGTCTTCGACGAACACCGTGGCCGTGGACATGAACGGGTTGCCCTTTCGAGACCGGTTTGGCCGGCTTCATTTCAGACCGGCTGGACATGGCGCCCTGATTGAGAATCTAGACGACCTCCAGGCCGACCTCATCTACATAAAAAATGTGGACAATGTCGTTCCGGACAGATTCAAGGAGACGGTTTGCTTCTGGAAGAAAGTGCTGGGCGGCTATCTTGTCTCAATTCAGGAGCAAATTCATTCGCTTTTGCGCCGCATCAAAGGTCCAGATTCGAGCCCGGCAGTCCAGGAGGCTGCCCGCTTTGTAACGCGCGAACTTCCCGTTAGCCTTCCTCCTGAATTTGGAAGCTGGCCGGAGGACAGGAAACGAGTCTTTCTGCTCGATCTGCTGGACAGGCCGATTCGGATCTGCGGCGTGGTCCCGAACGCAGGAGAACCGGGCGGCGCCCCGTTCTGGGTCGAAGGTGATGATGGAGAACTTTCGATCCAGATCGTCGAAAAGGCGCAAGTCGACCTGAAATCCCCGAAACAGCGGGCCATATGGAATTCATCCACCCATTTCAATCCGGTCGATATCGTTTGCTCCGTACGGGATTGTGAAGGAAAGCCCTTTGATCTGAGAAAATTTGTCGATCCCAGGGCAGTCATAATTACCAACAAGTCAATAGACGGCAAAGACGTGCGGGCACTCGAACTTCCCGGACTCTGGAACGGCGGTATGGCTCGCTGGATAACTTTATTCGCAGAAGTTCCGGCGGCCACCTTCAACCCCGTAAAATCGGTCTACGATCTGCTGCGGCCCGAGCATCAACCGGAATCGCGGCAGGATGTCAGCGCGGACGAGGACATCCAGTAACAGCTTCCATGCTGCCGAAAGTGGAAGTTCGATGCATTACCTCCTCTTCAGACTCCGCGGTCTCCTGCAAATCTTAGGAAGAAATCCCCTCCTGTGCGCCCGCTGGCAATGAGCCGGCCGTAATTGGTGAAGTGCCGATAGGGTCAATTAAATGACGAACAGTTCCCGCTCAGGCATGTCGGAGAGTTGCCCCGGGATTCGCCTAATTTTCGGTCCGGATCCCATGAACGATTCATCCGACGGGACGGCATGGCGCTCGGGGTCCTTTTGCACTGCCCTCAGCCTAAAGGCACACTTCTTGCTCGAGTTTTCACTCTGGCAATAATACCGATGAAATCACCCCTCTTCCCAAGATGGGTGGCACGGTTTTTAAGGTGATAACAATCCTTGCAGAGAGTGAGCAAACTTTAATGAGCGGATCACCGAAATCCGGGTATTACCGTCATCAGGCGGGCAGGCTGAGCAAAGGATCGGTTTTAGATGTCGGCTTAAAATGCACTCATTCCTGCAGATTTTGCTACTATAGTTACCTCGATGGGACGAGCGATCAGTTCAAGGGAATGCGGAGGGCCAATTTCAGAACGCTCTCCGAGTGCAAGCAGATCCTCCAACTCCTGAAGCAGAATGGGTTCATAAATTTTGATTACACCGGGGGGGAACCATGCTTGCATCCGGACATTGTGGAGATAACGCGGTACGCGCATCAGGAACTTGGTCTTAAAGGCAGAATAATCACCCTGGGGCAATGGCTCACGGAGAAAAGAGCAAGCTCCGGAGGCAGGAAACTGATCGATGAGCTACTGGAAGCAGGGGTTACGAACTTCCTTTTCTCGCTCCATGCCGCCAACGAGGAGTTGTTTGGCCGAACGACGGGTGAAATGTATAAGAAGATTTACGATTCAATGTGTTATTTGGATGAAAAAGGCTTTCAGTATACTTCCAATACGACTGTTTATGAATGGAATTATAAGCACCTGCCGGAATTGGCACATGAAATAACCAGGCATGGAATCTATCTTCACAACTTCATCATCATGAATGCATACTACGCCTGGAACGACGGTGGAAAAGCGTTCGGCGTTCAAGCAAAATATTCGGATATATACCCTTATCTGATGGAAGCCGTGGATATTCTGGAGTCCGGCAACATCGGCGTTAATATCAGATATGCCCCATTATGTGCTGTTAAGGGGAAAGAAAAAAATCTCGTCGGTATGGTAGGTGTCCGGTACGATCCCTATGAATGGATGAACCTTGCAGGACATTTCGGAGGAACACCAGGGTACTGCGCTTCAGTCATTACTCTAAAAGAAGGTGAAATAGAGACTCATCTCAAATACAATGCGGTTGACGCCACTATCGGTACAGGAGTGAAAGTAACCGGAACAAGAGGGAATTTGAAATATTTTTCCGAGAACTGTTCCAAATGCGGGGCAAAGGACGTATGTGATGGCATTGATCCCAACTACCTCAGGATCTATGGACCCGATGAGTTCTCGCCGTACGATCAGGTGGAAAAAGCTCCCATACAGAGTGGGCGTTACCAATATCAGGCCCCTTTTTTTGTCAAGACAGATCAATACACGGACATGAAATCCGTAATAGCTGACGCTTTCAAGGAAATGCAGCAAAAAACCGGCTTAAAGCCGGAAGAAATCCGGAGAGCGGCTGATTCGATCACAATTTCCGTTATCATCCCGTGCTATAATTACGGTAGATATCTTTCGGACGCAGTCGAGAGCGTAATATGCCAGACATATAAGAACTTTGAGATCATCATTGTTAACGACGGCAGTACAGATAACACTGAATCAGTAGCCAAAGACCTCATTCGTTCTCATCCCGGTTGTAGGATAAAGTTAATAAGCCAGGCTAATTCCGGGCAACCCGCTATCTCCCGCAACAGGGGCATTTCCCAGTCACGTGGCGAGTTCATTCTTTGCCTGGACGCGGACGACAAAATCGCTCCGACTATGCTCGCAGAATGTTTGCGCACTCTGGAAAATAATTCCACGGCGGCTATTGCCTATACCGACAGGCTGGATTTCGACGGCGTCGATGAGGTGGTCGGAGCACGCGCCTACGACTTCGAAATTCTGAAACGCGCAAACCATATGTCCTATTGCGCACTCTTCAGGCGGAAGGCATGGGAGGACGTTGGAGGATACCGGACCAACGTTAAAGGATGCGAAGATTGGGATTTCTGGATTGCCGCAGGAGCCAGGGGATACACCGGGCACTATATACCTTTGCCTCTTTTCCTATATAGGAGGCACGATACAGGTATTTATCAGGATGTTGTCCAAAATTTCGCCAACATATTTGCACAAATAATACTTAACAACAGTGAGGTTTACAAACAGACGGAAATAGCGTCCGCCAGGGACCATCTGCGGCTTGGGATTGAATCAAAGGATAATGCCGGACCTCTCGTATCGGTAATAGTCCCAACCTACAACCGGCCAGAAAGAATGATAATGGCCGTAAAGAGTATCACTAATCAAACATACAAAAATGTCGAGATAATTGTAATAAACGACGGTGGAGTTGAGGTAGGAAGCTTATTGGCAAGTTTTGGATCACAACACAATATTACATATATAGGTTTAAATAAGAATAGAGAAAGATCGTTTGCCAGGAATGTTGGTATCAGGGTCGCCAGTGGAAAGTATATCGCATATCTCGACGATGATGATGTATACTACCCTGATCACATAGATACGTTGGTTCAATTCCTGGAATGCACTAACTTCAAGGTGGCTTACACGGATGCTTGTGCTGCCGTGGAAGAGACTGTCAACGGCAGATATGAAATAAAACAAAGACAGGTGATATATTCACATAACTTCGACCAGGATTTTCTCCTGGAGAGGAACTATATCCCCATATTGTGTATGATGCACGAAAAGTCCTGCCTGGAAGAAGTGGGCTACTTTGACGAGAGGCTTTCCGTGCTGGAAGATTGGGACCTTTGGATACGATTATCCAGGAGATATCCTTTCAGGCATATAAAGAAGGTTACGGCGGAGTACAGTTGGAGGCCGGATACGACCACTTCCACTCGGCAGCATGAATTCCTTCCGGCACAAAACCTCATAAGAGAAAAGTACAGGTCTTGTACCGGATAGCGTTCTCCCCAGCCCCACCGTGTTCAGTCTGTTCGGACAGGAGAGAGATGTAATGTGCCCCTGACTGCCTTGTCATCTAATTGACACTTTGTCCTCTACCAATAAGTTGAACCCGGAGAATATTAAGGGAAATAATGGATGGTCCGTTTCGGCGGAAGCCTGCCGCCGGAATCGAGTACCTGAGCATCCGTCGTTCGATGAAGATGGTACAACCGATCACCCTTACCTGTTATCTGGCATAGATGTTGCGATCACACATAATGCGACCCAAAACAAGACTGAATTACGCCTGCGCTACATCTTGATTACTCGAGGGAGAAGGTCGTTTCCGGTAAAGGATTTCTCTGACGCTTTGCTCCACTACCAGGGACCGGATTTTCCTCCCCGATCCACCAAACCCATGGGTTCAGAGGCTCCCTTATGCAAGAATCTGTTTCCGCAGAAAACGCGCCCTACGCAATCACTCGAAGCAAACTGCTGTCCATATGCCTCGTTGGAAGAAATGACAATTATGGCGGAAACTTTCGCTATAGGCTTGAGACTGCGCTCAACCACCTGGCGAAGAACGCCGCGGAGTTGAACCTGCTCAGCCTTATGGAGGTTATCGTAACAGACTGGAATAGCGAGCAGAAGCTTGGTAACGCCTTAATGCTGAGTCCCGAAGCAAGACAGCTTATCCGATTCATATATGTACCTCCCGAAATAGCGAAGCCGCTCAACCCGGCAAACAAGAGCTTTAATATCGATCTGGCTTGCAATGTGGCCATGAGGAGGGCGGCAGGTCGTTTCGTAATGTGCATGGGCGGGGACGTTCTGCTTTCACAGGCGAGCCTGAAAAACCTGATGGACCTTTTGCAGGGTAAGATGAAAGCCCCGATCGACATTGACAAATCTCTCCTGTTGCTACACCGGAAATTTATACCTTGGCAGCTTGTGGCAAATGAACCGAGCATCGAAGCTCTGGACGATTTTCTATTTCACAATTCATGGAAGTTTCGAACCGAAATTTATGATTCGGGGCTGAACTCAGGCATGGGAGCATTTCTGATGAACCGCCGCATTCTCCATGAATGCCGTGGGGTCAATGAAGGATTGGGCAAGTGGGGATGGTCGGATATCGAGTTGAGTCTGAGGATCAACCAGAAATACCCTTCGGTCGTTTTGACCCACCTCGGGATCTACTCTTACGAACTTGATATCAAGACCGAAACCCGTACGCAACTCATCCAGGAATCAAATCCTCAAGTGGCCAGTAAGTCTTTTGAGTCAAACACGCCGGCTTGGGGCATGGCGAACACAGAACTAGAGGTCTACGTCCCGGCTGAACGGTGTTTGCCGGAACCTGCCAAAAACGGTGAAAGGACCACCGAAGCAGAACTATTCAGGAATATGCTGCACAGTCCTGTGAAATCATTGATCGTCAAATCTTTCGGTGAAGAAATCCTGGATAACCCGGTTTGGCCTTCCATGTTTATGCTCGCCTGGTACACCCACGCATTCGAACCGAAGACTTTTGTCGATTACTCATTTCTTTCCGGATTCCCTTCGATAGCAGTCCCTTTTATTAATCCCTGCATAACCTGCATAGGAATTGACGGATTGGAGAGCCCCTCTTCCGGTAAAAGCCTGGTTTCAATGATAGGGTTCCTTTGTAACCAGTTAGGATTTCAGGGCAGAATACATATTCTTTCGGGAGACATTAACTCGTCTTTTAAGCGCCTGAGTGAGTCTGCAAAGCTCTACGACAAATACGACCTAATCCATTTTATTCCCGATATTTTCCCGCATACATACGTAAGCCAGTTGGAACACATGCTTCTATATACATCGAAAAGTGGGGCCATAATAATAACAACGAGCTAGACCTGACTATCTTGAGGAAATAAGCACTTACTTGAGTACTCGATTCGAGGAATGCCTATTTATCAAATCAAAAAAAAGTGGATTTGGTATAATCATTAAATATGAAGCAGGAGGCTCGATTTTAAATAGGAATTCGAATTTTGATGAATACACTGAGGAAACTCTCCTGGAATCCATTCTGAGACGCTCAGTCAGTTGACATTGCTCGAAACGACTATAATAATGTTTAAAACACCCGGGTAGACACTGGCGCAAAGCTTACTTTATTGAAAACTGGGGCTGGCAGTGCAACTGCCCTGATATCATACGACATCAGGTAATATGTCGCCTGTGCCATGGAATGATTCGCAAAAGGTTCTGTAGTCTTCGGCAATCCCTATATCCATGAAGAACCCATTCTGGGCATAACCGTAAAGTCCTTTGCCGATCAACTCGGGAAGAACCTCGCGCTCAAAAGACACTTGCCCTGGCGCAATGATCGAAGAAACCGAACGTGCCAAAATATATATACCACCGTTTATGTAGCCTTCCTGCGCATTCTGCTTCTCCCTGAACCCGGTGATCTCATCTCGCTCGTTCAGATCCACCCGGCCATAGCGGCCGGTATCTTTAATCCAGGTCAGGGCTAACGTTGCCTGTGCTTCTTTCAGCTCGTGGAAATTCCGTAAGGAGTCGAAATCGAGATCGAAATAGGAATCCCCATTCATGACCAGATACCGGTCATCCTCATGCATCATCATTGCTGCAGAGATCGCGCCTCCCGTCCCAAGGGGCTCGTTCTCCCTTGAATAGGCAATGTTTATGCCCCAGCTCTGACCGTCCCCGAAGTATTCTTCTATTATTTCCTTGCGATGACCGACACTCAGGATTATTTCGTCAATATTCCAGCGCTTCAGCATGAGGATGAGAAGTTCGAGGAACGGTTTGCCGTTAACGGGGGCCATTGGCTTCGGCAGGCCACCAAGGAGGTTGCCTAGTCGAGTGCCCAGTCCGCCCGCCAGAATAATTGCCTTCATGCCCGGCACTCCTCAAAAAAATCCGAGAATAGATCGCTCGTGGCCATGGATAGGATCGCTATGTCGGGCAAAAGAATTATTTCCCCGTTTCGGAAGGCTTCCCTTATTTCCAGGCGGGTGAGAAACACTAACTCGCACTGCTCCATATCATCCGGACGCACCTTGCCCGATTTTTCCAATCCGGTGGCCAAAAACATGTGGGCCTTGCAGATTCCCCGTGTCCCGTCCACCGTGAAGCCCCCCATATACTTCCATGTTTTCGCCGCATAGCCTGTCTCTTCCATCAGTTCACGCTTTGCGGATACAATCGGCGTCTCACCAGGTTCAACTCCCCCCGCTGGAGATGTCAATATGTTCCTGCCCAGACACTGTTTGTAGGCCCGCTCAAAGAGAATGGCCCCTTCCGGATTGACTGCCGTCACCAGCACGTAGTCGGGGCCTTCGATGCGATAGAAATCGTCAACCGTCCTGCCGTTTGGCAGCCTTATGGAATCCTGGATAACCGAAAACCACGGGGCCAGGTCCAGGATGGTACGTGAGGAAAGGGTCTGCCAGCAAGCCGGTGTCATTTCCGGAATCCCCTACCCTTCTCTGTAGTAAATCAGTTGGGTGCCCAGTGTATCGAAACGAAACGGAACGTGGAGGATGTTTGACAGGGATCGAAGGACCATCGCCCTTTGCTCCGGTCTGACATAGAAGAGGATAAAACCGCCTCCGCCCGCGCCAAGTATCTTCCCCCCGAGGGCGCCGGCACCGAGCCCAGCCTGGTAAATCTTATCTATTTCTTTCGTCGAAACTTTGGTAGACAAGCCTCGTTTGAACAACCAGGTCTCGTGGAGCAGCCGGCCAAAGTCGTCGTATTCCGAAACCGGGCCTGCAAGGATTTCCATTGCGCGGTCGACAAGGGCACGCATTGCGTGCAGTCTTTCGTGGTTGAGATCGAGGTTCTTGATTTTGTCCTCCTCTATCTGAACCGCAAAACGTTGGAAACCGGTAAAAAAGAGGAGCAGGCTATTCTGTAGGTGATCCAATTTTTCTCGCGATAATGCGACCGGCGTCACCTCAACGTTGTCGCGGCGAGTGAAGTCAATCTTGTTGAGTCCGCCGAAAGCCGCCGCAATCTGGTCCTGCGAGCCGACCGCCTCTTTGAGCATGTTCTGTTCGACTTCTATGGCCTCGAGTCCAAGCCGTTTCTTGCTTACAATGCGACCCTGCAACGTGTAGAGGGCATGCAGCAGCCCAACCGTGAATGACGAACTGGAGCCGAGCCCGGAATGCGACGGCAGGTCCGCATCGTGCTGCATCACCAATCCCGTGTCTACATTCATGAATCGGTACACTCCCCGGACTGCGGGATGCTCGATTTCATCAATTTTATTGAAAGCTTCCTGTTTAGAGAAGAAGACAATCTTGTGCTTGTAATCAAAAAAGGGGGGCAGTTTCCGAATGCTGACATAACAGTATTTGTCTATCGTTGTGGACAAAACCGCCCCTCCGTTGCGCTGATACCATGCGGGGAAATCCGTGCCCCCGCCGAAAAAAGAGATCCGAAACGGCGTGCGGGTGATAATCATGGGGTAAGCCTCCAGACTTTGCGAAGTTCTCCCCTGGGGGGCGTCGAGGGTATCCACAGGCTGAACCGGCAATGGCCACACAGGTGTTGAACGCGTTTGCAACAGATCGTGATTAAGACATGGAGTCAACATATCGACCCTCCTCATCTCGGCGAGATACCAAGGGCGCCCTTACAGGCCACCAGATATTCAGGCGCGGGTCATTCCAGGTGTAGGTGAACTGTCCGACCGGGTTATAATAAGTGGTCTGTTTGTAATGAAATATGGTCGAGTCGCTTAAAACGAGATGCCCGTTTCCATGCCCGGGGGGAACCAGCACTTGTCTGCGATTCTTATCGGAAAGGGTAAATGACTGCCATTTGCCGAAATCGGGGGAATTTTCCATGCAATTCACGACCACGAAATAAAACTTGCCGTACATACACGATATGAGCTTCCATGTCTCCATGTCCCCATGGATGCCGCGTAGTACGTTTCTGGTCGAGATGGAAATATCGTCCTGGATGAAGTCGCAGTTGATGCCGTGTTTTTGGTATTCGGCCCGGTTGTATGTCTCCACATATTCGCCGCGAAAATCGTCGAAAATACATGGCTGTATCAGGAGGACACCCTCGAGGTTGGTTGGGCTAACTTCCATTTTTGTCACCTCATCCTATTGGTTTTTTCCCTGTACCAGGCGACAGTCCTGGACATTCCTTCCGAAACATCTATCCGGGCACTGAAACCAAGCATCTTTTCAGCCTTGCCGACGTCAATAAGCCGTATCGGTATCATCGAAGGCTTCGATGAGTCATATTCTATCGGGAGGTCCGTACACTTCTCGATTTCCAGCAAAATACCGAGTAATTCCTTAATGCTGTATCCCTTGCCGAACCCGATATTGACGGGATCGTAAGTGTTGAGTCTTTCCGCGGCCACGATAAGCGCGTCTATGAAGTCGTCTATATAGACCAGGTCACGTACGTCATTACCGCTACCCCACACCTTGATTGGATTGTGCCGTTCAACGACCTTTCTGATGGTGGCGGCCATTACGTGTGATGTTGCCGGGTCGAAGTCGTCATAAGGGCCGTAGATATTGGAGGGGCGCACAACAATTGCCGGCATTGTTTTTTTCAATTTCTGAGAGTAGAGCCGGCAGAGGATCTCGGTATATCGCTTCATCCAGGCAACACCGAAGTAGGTATCATAGGGGTCGCCATCGAACATCTCGTCCTCGCTGACATGTCTCTCACCGGTGGGCGGATATGCGGCATTGCTGCTGATGAAAATAAATTTCCGTACCCCGGCGGAATAGGAGGCTTCAAGCATCTGGGCATTCATAATTATATTCGGTGTGACGTGAACCAGCGGTGTCGCGGCTATCACTGCGGCGCCCGAAGTGTTTGCGGCACACATGAAGACGTAGTCCATGCCGCTCACCGCTTTCCGGCAGTCCTCCATCGAGAGGAGGTCGCAGGCAACATAGTCGATTCTCTCATCGACCAGGACGGGGGACTTGCGATGAATAGTCGCTCGCACGTGTGCGCCCATGGAGAGTAAACGCTGAATGAGATTTACCCCCACGAACCCTGTACCGCCTGCAACCAATACGTTCTTCGCGCTGAACATGGCTCGAGCTTACTCCTTGAAATAGTTTTTCTTCTTGAGATACTCGTCCTGGTTTTCGACGAACCATTCCCACGTTTCCTTCAGGCCGTCGAGCAGGGATGTAGCCGGGCTGTACCCCATCAACTCACGTGCACGGGAAATGTCCATGACCCGCCTGGGAAAGCCCGACGGTTTGCTTACGTCGAATTCATAATTGAAGCGGAGGAAGGAGTGCAGGGTCGCCACCAGTTCCCTAATGCTCACCCCCGTGCCGCTCCCCAAGTTGACAAACCCGCTCCCAGTGCCATGGTATAGCGCCAGAATTACGCCCTCGGCGACGTCACGGCTGAAGGCGAAGTCCCTGACCGCACTCCCGTCACCCCAAACTACAACCGGGTCCTCCTGTTTAAAAATGCGGTACATGAGAGTGGGTATCACCATGGCGTTTTCGGGATCGAAATTATCTCCCGGTCCGTAAACATTACACGGCCTGACCACGGCGAAATTTTCAAGACCATGTTCTTCCCGGTATGCCTTTATTTGCAGTTCGGCCATGCGCTTGGCCCAGCCCGGGAACATATCCATCGGGAGGCCGTCGAGGTCCTCACTCTCGTGGAAAACCTCGGCGCTTGAGTAGGCTCCGATCGAACTGGTATACACCACCTTGCGCACCTTATTGATCCGGCATGCCTCCAGGACATTGGTATTGAACATGAGCAGAGGAACAAAAAAGCTCGCAGGCTTCGACCTTGTGACCTCGATGGAACCCTTGATCCCCGCCAGGTGGAACACAAAATCCATATCCTTCGTTAGTTCGCGGCAGAGGCTGAAATCGGTCAGGTCTCCCAGCACATGCTCGGCCCGGTTGTCAATATTCAGCCTGTCAAGGGATACAACCCTGACACGAGCGCCGGCATCGCAGAGAATCTTGACAACCTGGCGGCCGATAAGCCCGGTCCCTCCGGTTATGAGTGCATTGGTGTTTTCGAAACTGGCTCGAATACTGTCGGATATCATCCGTGTGCCGCCTTTTCTAAGCTGGGAGTTTGAAGATTTTGTTTTCGATATAGTATTTGTACATAATCTGGCGCATTTTTCTGTAAAGCTTATTTGGGCGTATGATTTTAATAAGCTCTATAGCAAGTCGGTCCAGGGGAAAAGGAAGTTTCGAGATAACTGCACCCAGCAGGTAGATGTTAAACCTGATATCTCTCTCGCGGTCCGTGAAACTGGAAAGATTGCTTTTTTCAGTGCATCCGGTCATATCCGATTTGTGGTCAACCGGATTAATCAGCTTACGTTCGACACAATAATTGAACAGTTCAGTCCCGTACATGGGTACTGTCGTGGAATAAGCAGGATAAGTAACCTTTCCTTCCTTGCTGATTCTGATTGTTTCAATGTCATCCTCCAAAGTGGACTCGGGCGCTGCAAGCATATAATTGACCCATGTATTGATGCCATAGGACTTGATCATCTTTAGAATCGGCAGGAAATCGTCGGTACCCATCCGTCGCTTGAAAACGCTCTCCCGAACATGTTTAGAAACGCTGTCAATAGAGAGGTGGACAGAATGACAGCCAGCCTTCTTCAATAGATGCAGCAGCCTTTCCGTAATGGTATCGATCCGAAGGAAGCAATTGAACGGGATCCCGATTCGCCTTGGGTACTGTTCGGAGAACTCTTCCACCCATGTGTCTGCCTTCAACGCAAAACAATCATCTCCGAACTTGATGAAATCTGTTCTATAACGACTCTTGACATACTCAATTTCAGAAAGGATGCGATCAACGGAAAATCGCCGTACAAACGGACCCTTGCCACGATAGAGTTCATGGTACAGGTTATTGCAGCAGTAGGAGCATTTGAACGGGCATCCACGAGTTGCATAAAACGTTTTCTTCGGAGTCATCTTTAGAAAAGTTGATGAGAGGGTCAGATCCCTGTCTGGAAAAGGAAGTTCGTCTAGATCTCTTATAAGATCTCGAACAGGGTTTCTCGCGGTCCTCGTGATCAAATTCGGGATGTCGTCGAATGACTCGGATCGCTTCAGGCGAGTAAGGAAATCGGAAAAGGCGTATTCCCCTTCTCCAACGCAGTACGCATTCATTCCGCTTTCTTCAAATGTTTCAGGAGAAAAGGTAGCCTGAGGGCCACCTAGAATCGAAGTAAAATCATGCTTCGCCGATGCCTGCAAATGGGCCTTAACAATAGCTTCAAAACCGATCACGTTGGCAGAGTAGGCAACGACATCGGGCCTTATACGCGCTACATCATCTTGAAAGTCGTCGGTGTCGAGAATGGACAGGTAGGTTTGGCAACCATTTTGTCTCGCAATAGCAGATAGATAGGCGATGGCAATGTGGTCCGCGAAATCAAGCTCCGCTATTGCAAAAAGCACTTTCATGGCAACCCGATCATCTTTGCGAGGGTTCAAGTAATTACCCATCCCACGAATTACGTTGGGCAGGCGTTATCTTCTCCAGTATCAGCGCCATTCGATCACACAATGAGGGCCGCTGGATGTAATCATTGCCTCGGGGTTTAATCTTCTAAAACGCCCTGCTTTCTCCACCGTCGACGGCAACTGAGGCGCCATTAACAAGAGATGCTTTTTCGGAGCAAAGGAAGGTGACAACATTTGCCACCTCTTCCGGGGTGCCGAGTCGGCCCAGGGTGAACTTTTCCCTCGCCATCCGGGCAAAACCTTCCGGGTCGCGAAGCCGTTCGCGATCCCACCCGGTCTCCGGTATCATAATCGGACCTGGAGCCACACTATTGAAGGTTATCCCCTGTCGAACCAGATCACGGTCAAGTCCGAGACACTTCATCAGGCTCGTCTGCGCCGCCTTTGCCATATTGAACCAGGGGCGCCCGCCGCCTTCTCTTCCGTAGATGGAGGTTATGGTGATAACCCGCCCCCAGCGCTGCCGTTTCATCCACGGTAAGGCGGCCTTTGTACAACGAACGGCCGCCATGGCATTCTTGTTGAAGACCTCGAGCCACACATCATCCGGATTCTCCTCTATCGCATCGGTGCCCCAACGGCCGCCGCCGCCCACATTGTTGACCAGTATATTTAGCGTACCCCAAGCCTCATCAATGGTTTGCATAACACGATTAATTTCGCCGGGACTGGTCATATCAGCTTGTATGCCCAATGCTTCCACATTCCGGCCTTGGATTTCGGCCACGGTTTGGTCAAGCCACTCCTGCTTCCTGGCGCAAACAGCAACGTGACACCCTTCCTCCGCAAGACTCAGTGCAATACTGCGGCCTATCCCATGACTGCCGCCCGTAACGAGCGCGTATTTCCCTGAAAGACCAAGATCCATTTTTGCCCCACCCTACACTGGCTGCCAAACGATATAGGTGTATCCTTCCATGAAGAGGCTGCCGAAATTGAGCCGTTTGACCCCGAGTATTTTTGCCTTGCCTTCCGCCTCAAGCTGCTGAATGCGCGGCAGCAGGTTTTCGGAATATCCGCGTTTGCGATGGAATTGGATTGCAAGGTAATCAAAGAGGACGTTCTCGTCGTACAGTTCGATTGTCGGCTCCACATGGAGGCAAATTGCCGGTTTTTTGCGCAGCAGGTACTGAATAAAATTTTCCGTCCTGCTCGCAAGCTGTTCCAGCGCGCCGAAGGTAAATACGGCGCTACGCTCGGCGAGGTGGAAACATTCATCGGGGTTGATCATATCGAACAGGTGGCCCGACATACGCCAGTTGTGAGTCTTGCCAATGGTGTTGACCAAGTCTACCGGAGATTGGACAAAATCGAGGCCGTGCAATTCCCTGTCCGGGAATAGTGACGCGAGAAGCACGAGGTTGAGACCCGACCCGCATCCGAACTCATATATAGCAGGGCATTCGGAGAAATATTTCTGAAAGAGCCAGATGCGGAAGACGGTCATATAATCGTACTCGAACCTCGGATTAGTGGGCATAATGTAATCGCCGTCAAAGCGAATCGGCTGGTTTTCCCTGATGAACTTCGGAATGAGCGCGTCCAGGTTATAATCGCCGGCAATGAAGGCATTGAGGTTTTCCGTCCACCCATTTTCCCACACGCTGGTGCGCTCGGCCGCACCGATTACCTGCGTGTCGGCGGCGACCTTCTTCAGGACGCAGAGGATGACTTCGTCACGGCCCCTCTTGTCCAGTCTTTCGTATCGAAAATCATAATCCTGGATAGCCCTGCGACAGATATTCGAGAACTCTTCCGGTGAACCGGCAAAGGAGCGGGCAAAATCATCAAGCGTGACTACCGGCATGCGAGTGGACTCCTATAGTTCAGAACGGCCCTTTGAACCGGTTTTCATGACTAAAGAAAACTTCGTTGGACAGGTCGATTTCACGCAATCCAAGCACGTTTTCCACCTGGCGGACTATCTGTTTGGCGTTTGGGTAAAATTCATTCTCGAGATGCCTTGCCGTAGGACAGGGCGTATGAGCAAAGCCGATGCGCCTCACGGGAGATTTCAGGCTACCGAAACATTTCTCGGAAACCATGGCGGCAACCTCGGAGCTGAATCCGCAAAAAACCCAGTCATTGTCCGCAACAATGCAGTGTCCGGTCCTGTTCACGGAATCGACAATGATTTGATCATCAAGCGGTGTGATCGTCCTCGGGTCCACGATCTCCACTTCGACACCATTTCTGGCCAGTATTTCCGCAGCATGCAGCGCTTCCACATTCATCCAGGACGTTGCCACCACGGTAACGTCTTTTCCCTTTCTGACAATACTGCCTTTTCCGATGGGAATTTCGTACTCCTCCGCCGGCACCTCGCCCTTTTGCCAGTACAGCCAGCGGTGCTCGAACTGCAGCACAGGGTTGTTGTCGCGGATTGCGGCTATCATCAGTCCTTTGGCGTCCGAAGGAGTGGTGGGACAGGTGATTTTCAGGCCCGGAATGTGGGCGAAGGTGGCGTGCATGCTCTTGCTGTGCTGGAAGCCCTGCCCCCAGCCCCGGCCCACTATTGCGCGTATGAGCATCGGGGCTCCCAGCTTTCCTCCCCCCCCATAGCAGAAGCTGGACACCAGGTTTGCCAGTTGATTCATGGCAACCAGGAGGAAATCCACCCGTAAGTGTACGTGAATCGGTCGAAGCCCATTGATCGCGGCGCCCAGGCCCATACCTGTCATGGAGTCCTCGGCAATGGGGGTGTCAAAGCAACGCTCCGGGCCGAATTTTTCCAGAATATCGGTGGTTGTTCCAAAAATTTTCTTATGGTCAGGTACGCCGAGGCCATACACGAAGACACTGGAATCGCGTTCCATTTCCTGGATCATGGCCTCGTTCAACGCTTCGCAGTAAGTGATCATGCGCATGTGAATACTCCCCTGTGGAGTTCTGCGAGGTCGGCGAAATCAGATTGCCGGGCATAGTCGATGCTGCGGGCAATCTGCTCGCCTATTGTCGTCTCGATCTCCAGGACCTTTTGTGCCGGGATGCCGACTGCCTCGAGTTTTTTCCTCTGCAGGACAATGGGGTCAACCTCCAACCATTGCAGATAATCTTCCCGGGAGCGGTAGCCGGCGTCAAAATCCTCGTAGATTCCGACATGCTCCAGATACCGGCAGTAATGGAGCCTCAGAAAGCACGGTCTGCCGTTCTCTTCCATGGCGGCCAGAGCGCTCAGGGCAATGGATCGGATGACTTCCGCATCGGTGGATTTTTCCTCGTAGACATTGCAACCGAACCCCGCAACCACCTCGTTCAGGGATTGCGTCGCATGGCGGCATGCACGGGGCGTATGCACCGCAAGTCCATTGTCCTCGCATACGAAAAGGATCGGTAATTTCTTGAGGCAGGCAAAATTTATCGTCTCCCAGAAAACCCCTTCATCCGTTGCTCCATCTCCGAAGAAAACGGCCACCCTTTTCCCGTTCTTCAGATACTTATTCGCAAACGCGGCGCCCATTGCAATCGGTATGGAACCAGCAACGATCGCCGAACAGCACAGCAGTCCCATGTCCGGTGCACTCAGGTGCATGGACCCTGATTTCCCATGGGCCATCCCCGTGATTTTGCCGTACATCTCGGCGAAGAACCGGTCCGTTTCGCCCGTCTTTGCCAGGTAAAGGGCATGGCTTCTGTGAGTCCCCAGGACCTGGTCCTCCTGATTGAGGGCATGCACCAGGCCTGCAACGATAGCTTCTTCGCCAAAGGACATGTGCATCGGGGTCTTCATTTCCTGCTCGGGATAGTATTTCTGGATTGCCTCTTCGGATTTGCGAATGAGGCACATCATTCGAAAAAGATCAAAGTTGATGCTCTTCGAAACAGCGCAAGCGGTGTCAGGCGACATGTCTTATCCCCCATGCATCAGGCGTGTCTTCTATGATCTCTTCTCTTTCGAGGTTTTCCACCACCGTCGCGGTCACTTCATCCAGGTTGATGCTTCGCATACAGTTCAGACCGGTGCGGCACTTGTTGGCGCCACAGGGCCGGATCGGACACTCCTGACTGGAAAGGATCAGCTTGCCGCCTGCGTAGAGAAAGACTTCCTTATGGTCGGTTGGTCCGAAAAGGCCA
>CAWGZP010000109.1:0-17913 GCA_963826655.1 uncultured delta proteobacterium | reverse complement strand
GAGGACGCTGATTTTCTCTTCATAACCATGGGGGGGCTCGCCAGCGAGGCGAGCGAAGCAGCCGACACCCTGAGGCAACAAGGTGTGAAGGCCGGCGTTCTGGGCGTCCGCATCTACCGGCCCTTCCCTGCCCGTGAACTGGCGGAGGCGGTTCGCGGCAGGCAAGCCGCGGCGGTTCTGGAAAAGGCCGTAAGTTACGGATACGAAGGCCCGCTCATGACCGAACTCAAGTCCTCTCTTTACGGGGAAAACGGGGGGCGCCCCTCGCTCTCGAACTACATTGTGGGCCTTGGCGGAAGGGACGTCACCCCCGGCGACCTGCTCATGGCCGCCGGTGAAAGCATTGAGGCGGCCGGCAACGGCAGACCGCCGGGAAAACCGAAATGGATCAGCGACGGAGTATGAATATCATGTCAGTCCAGACAGCCATTCTCGACTACCCTGAAAAGGAATACATCCTTCCCGGTAACCGGTTGTGCGCCGGATGCGCGGTTTCCATCGCCTACAGGTTTATTCTGAAGGCGCTCGGGCAGAAAACCATAGTTTCGGTGCCCGCCTGCTGCGTAACGATCCTCCACGGGATCTACCCGAAGACCCCGGTCTCGGCAACAACGGTCAACACGACGTTTGCGAGCGCAGCTTCCACAGCATCCGGGCTGGTAGCCGGTCTAAAGGCCACGGGGCGCACTGACTGGAACGTCCTTGCGATGGCTGGAGACGGCGGGACTTTCGACATGGGCATTCAGTCCCTGAGCGGCGCTGCCGAGCGCGGGACCGACTTCATCTACGTCTGCTATGACAACGAAGCCTACATGAATACCGGCGCCCAACGCTCCAGCGCAACCCCGGCCGGAGCCTTGACCACCACCACGCCGATAGTGCCCAAGGAGCAGAACAAAAAAGATTTCATGCAGATTATGGAGGCTCACGATCTTCCCTATCTTGCCACGGTTTCATGTTCCTATCCGGGTGACGTCTACGAAAAGTTCCTGAAGGCTAAAGAAATCACCGGCACCAGATTTTTTCACCTCTCGGCCCCCTGTCCGACCGGATGGTGGTATCCGACCAGGGATACCGTAAAAGTGGGCCGGCTGATGGTCGAATCCTGCATCTTCCCTCTATACGAGATCGAGGAGGGCCGCATCAAGCTTAGCGGCAAGACCCTGAGCATCGCCAAGAGCGGCAGGAAGAAGCCGGTTGACGAATATCTGGCCATCCAGGGCCGCTTCAAAAAAATCACCCCTGAACAGGCGGCCGGTTTTCAACGGCGAGTGGATGAAAAATGGGAGGCTTTGCTGAAGAGGGCCGGGATGTAAGAGTTTTGAGTTTCTTGTTTTGAGTTCTTAGCTTTGAGTTTTGAGTACTCGAAACCAGAAACCAACAACTTCAAACATCTGTAGAAGGGAACCCACATCATGAGAAGCAAAAAATACCTCATTGCCGCCCTCGCCATAGCTTTTTTGACCCTGGTTGCCGCGAATACGTCGTCCCGCGCACAGCAACCCAAGGTCAAGGACCTGATCCTGGCCACCACTACCTCCACAATGGATACGGGACTCCTGGACCTGCTGGTGCCGATATTCGAAAAACAAACCGGTTACCGGGTGAAGACAATCGCGGTGGGCACCGGGCAGGCGCTGGCAATGGGCGAAAAGGGCGAAGCCGACGTCTTGCTCGTGCATGCGCCTCAGGCCGAAAAGAAGCTCGTGGACTCGGGGGTCGCCCTGGATTACCGGCTGGTAATGCATAATGACTTCGTAATCGCAGGTCCGGCTCAAGACCCCGCGAAGATCAAGGGCAAGAACCCTGTAGACGCCTTGAAGTCGATTTTTGAATCCGGGGCCGTTTTTGTTTCCAGGGGCGACGACTCGGGGACCAACAAAGCGGAACTCGCCCTTTGGAAAATAGCCGGACTCGATCCAAAAGGAGCCAAATGGTACCTGGAATCGGGGCAGGGGATGGGCGCCACCCTTTTGATGGCTTCGGAAAAAAGTGGCTACACGCTGAGCGACCGTGGGACATATCTTGCGCAAAGGGCCAATTTAAAGCTCGATATTCTGTGCGAAGGGGACAAGTCTCTTAAAAACATCTATCACGTCATGGAAGTAAACCCGGAAAAATTCAGCAAGGTCAACGCCGAGGGCGCTAAAGCCTTCGTCGATTTTATCACCTCGCCGCAGACCCAGAAGATGATAGGTGAATTCGGGAAGGACAAATTCGGGCAGCCGCTCTTTTTCCCCGATGCAGGCAAAGAGATGTAATGGCGTTATAGAGATCGGCTGACGAAATAAGGCTCGAAAGGTTTTCTTTACGGAACAGGGCCGATTTCCTGGTAAGGCTCTCCCCGTTTGTGCGGACGATCCGTATCGAGACTTTTCTGCCGAGCCGCTTAAAAAATCGAGCAGTTTATCAGTGGTGAAGCGGTTAAAATGGCCGTTCATCAAGATGCGATCACGTCAGGTTGCGCAACGCCGAGCATCTTGGAAATTTCCCGCTGTTTAACCCGCGTCTTTTCAGGAATAGACATAAAAACCAAGTTGCGCCCGCGTGAAAAGTCCGCCCGCATCCTCGAAGCCCGAGTCCGCAAAGACGTTGCCGAAGCCTTCTTCAAACTCAATTTTTGTTTGACCGTCAGCGCTCATTTTTCGCAAGTTCTATCGCTTTTATGTAGCGCTGTTTAATCAAATCCGCATCCTGCTTCGGTGTTGCCATGCCTTTCCGGAATTTCTTCTGAAAGGCATGAAGAACATAGAGTTTCTTCGATCGACCAAGAACGGACGCTGGCGCGACCCTTTTATATCGGCAGCAACTCACGCGCGAACGAAGGAAGCTGGAGGACCACCAGACGCGATCAGGCCGACCCGGGCCCCAAGGTCTTGCGGACTTCACCCAGGAAACCGCCGCTCCCGATTTTGCAAAAAATCAACATCGTTGCCGTTATCTCGATCAACGGCAACGGCCCCAACAGGCGCCCCGCGCAGCAAGGGCGGCACGATTGCCATCGAGCAAAAAAGCGAGTAAAAACAACGGGCGAAACTGGACACTTTGTTGTAAATTGTCCAGTTTAAAAGATCGATAGCTTCTTTTACGAATTCATTCTGCTGATTCTTGGGATGAGGATTTTGAATATGGATATCGGAGAAGCTTTTAGAATTCTTGGCATTAAATCAAGCGCAACTGACGGTGAAGTTAAAGAAGCTTACAGGGATTGCGCTGCAATATCCCACCCAGACCTTCAGGCTCATCATCCTCGCCGTCGATTAAAGGCTACGGAGCAGCTTAAACAAATCAATTTGGCATATGAAACGGTGATCCAATTTCGGAAAAGTGGTCACTATGAGCAGCAGAGCCAGAAAAACTATAGAAAATATGGCAGGGAGGAACGAATGAAGAATTGGTTTACAACTCATGAGGCACACCCTGATCCTGATCAGGGGGGGTGGCATGTCTATTTGCAGGATGAATACAAAGATTTAGCATCCGAAATATCAATAGGGGATCGGGTATTCATTTATGAGACAAAAGGCAACAATCAAATCCGGTTTAGACGGTGCAGAGGGAAAATGGGTATTGTCCGCGTCGGTAATGTCACAGGTAACAAATATGAAAGACCAAAGGAGGAGGCATCATCAATATATATCGGTGGCGGAGAAAAGATTTGGAGGACAGTAGTACCCACTGATGCAGAACAATCAAACGGCTTCGTCCCTAGAGAAAAAGTTGTCAGTATATTAGGATATGCTGCCAACTATTATTTTAGAGGCTTTGCTGGAGGAAAAGGTATTAAATTAATTGAAGACCATCAGGCTGTTGAACTACTTTCGCTGTTTAATAAGTAGTTCCGCTAAAAACTGGACAATTGAGCGTCAATTGTCCAGTTTGTGCGGGGAAGCGGCCCGCAAAGCCGTTATTTTCTTAGGGCGGCAAAGTGGCAATACTGGACAAAAAGGCAAACCGCTTGTGTCGGGAGCCGCATTTTTTTATTGACCTTTATATAAAAATCTATATATTGAAATAATGAGTGAGGATGAAATCCTCAAGGAGCTTGAGTGGATCGCCTCAAGCCGAAAAGACATGAAGGCCTTGCCGCGACCGGTGCAGCGCGTTTTCGGTTATGCCCTCAATGCCGTCCAAATGGGCGAAAGACCCCCCGAGGCGAAGCCGCTTAAAGGCTTTGGCGGTATGGGAGTACTGGAACTGATCGAGGACTACAGAGGCGATACTTACCGCGCCGTTTATACAGTCCGGTTTGCCACCAAGGTTTATGTGCTGCACGTCTTTCAGAAGAAAGCAAAGCATGGAATTGCGACACCCAAGCAAGAAATGGACTTGATACACGACCGGTTGAAGCGGGCCGAGAGCCTTTACACCGGCAGAAATAAGGAGGCCTAGCCATGACGATAAATCACGAAAAAAGCAGCGGCAACGTTTTTGCCGACCTGGGCTTTCCCAATTCAGAGCAAGAGCTTGTTAAAGCCAAACTAACAGTACAGATTTACAGGCTCCTAAAAGACCAAGGACTAACCCAAGCCGAAGCCGCTAAGTTACTTGGCACCACACAGGCACAAGTATCGGCGCTTATGCGTTGCCGTCCCGTGTCGATTTCTGTAGGCCGTTTGATGGATTTTTTAACGACGCTTGGGCAGGACGTGGAAGTCTCTGTTAAACCGGCCTCAAATCGCAGCAAGGCGAAGCAAGGGCATATGTCCGTAACTGTGCAGCCCACCTGATTAGATCAAAGGCGCGGCTAATGCCCTGTAAAGCGTCCGTCGCGAGACGAAGAGCGACTTAGCTACATTGTCAGGGCCTTCCCCCTGCTCCATTAGCTTGCGGGCATGGGCGACCTGTTGCGCGGAGAGCAGGCGCTTGCGGCCCATTTTCACGCCGCGAGCTACAGCCGCAGCGCGGCCCGCCTTTGTCCGCTCCTGTATCAATGATCGTTCAAGCTCCGCGAGAATGCCGACCATTTGCCACATGGCGCGGCCCGTGGGCGTTTTTGTGTCGATAGCCTCAGTCAGCGACCGGAAGGCCACGCTTTGCGGCTTCAGATCATCCAGCAGGGCTATGAGGTCACGCAGCGACCGGCCCAGCCGGTCAAGCTTCCAGACCGTCAGCACGTCACCGGCCTTGAGAGTTTTAAGGCATTTTGTCAGCTCTGGCCGTTTGGTGTTCGCGCCGGTAGCCTTATCCGTGAATATCTTACCGCACCCTGCCCGCTTCAAAGCCGTCAATTGCAAGTCAGGGTTTTGATCATCGGTTGAGACTCGAGCGTAGCCTATTTTCATGCCCTTTTTCTTCCCCTGTTTTGTCCTTGATTTATGGCACAGCCAAGCCGTTGACATCACAGGCGCGGATTCTTGTGTCAAAAATCTTGATTTATGGCATGCGGGGGACGCTGAATTTTCCGGTCAGTGTCCGGAAAATTGATAATTTTGAAGATAGTCTATTTCGTGCATCATCGGTGCGGGTTTTGGAATTGTGCGCGCAGTGCACACACAATTGGGCAAGCTGGTTTCTATGAAGATTGTGGCGCCGCCGTCGCCACTTTAACCCAATTGTCGCTTAGGTAATTTTGGCGCAGGATAGCGGCCCATCATGGAGTTCCAATAAGCCCAAGAGCGGGGATCTATAATACCCGGGGGAGCCTTATCCAAGGCTTCGCGAAAATCATCATCATTAACGTAGCGCCGGATGACCTTCATTTCTTCATGCGTAGCTCGCGCCATCGCATAGGCCATAAACCTCACGGGATCAGCCACGGCTTCAGCGGGGTCTTCAAACCACACGATGCGGCGAGAGACTTCCCCAATCTCGGAATTGAGCGGAATCGGTTTCATCGGTTTGGCCCCGGATCAGGACCACGCTTCAGGGGAGCAATTTCCGGAAGTTTATCGAGATCAACTTCACGGGCGGCTTTAACGAGGCGGTCCTGTACGTCTTGCGGCAAGCGCGACAAGTTGCCGTCCCCAAAAAACGACAGCGCCTTAAGCGTGATTTGCGGGTTAAAAATCGGCCCATAAATGGCACGAGCACTTGCAAGCGCCATCGGCAGGTCAATGCGGCCGTCCTGTAAAATTGCATCGATATCGCGATAGTCTCTGGCCTCGGCGCGCTGCTCCACAACAGCGGCTTTCGTTCCAGCAAGATCGAAAAGAGAGGCGATTTGCAAACCGTTGTCCGGTGCTCGATGCGGCGTTTGCAATCGCCTTATTCCCGGCACGTCAAAGAAAGACACTTTAACAGGCCCGTTCCGATCAACGATGACAGTGAGGGTGTTGGGTTCCTGCTGCGTAATCCTTGCGCCTGACAGGAAGGGTATCTTTTCGTTGAGACGCCCCGGATCAAAATTTCGATTACCGAAAAAATCGTAATCGACGGACTCGCGGTGTCCAAGATGGAGCGCAAGTGCCGTTCCACCATAGAGAACAATTCTTCAGGGACAGTATCAAGCTCATCCCACAACAGGCGTTGCTGCGCGGAGAGGCAATTAAGTTTGGGCTGAAAACTTGCGGCCATTTCTCTATCCACGCAATTCAAAATCGTTGGACGGGAAGAATGTCATAGTTTGGCTTCGCGCAGGTAATTGGCCTGAAATCTCAGGGCTTCGGGACGGCTGAGACGCCCCGCCCTCTGAGGCTCTATCAAAAGCAATTCGACTTCATCATATGATAACACACGTCCATAAAAGGCGCACCAGCAAAGGCTTCGCGGGGGGCCGGACAGTCTCCGTTTTGCTTCACAATCTTGATTTATGGCCTTCCAGCGGGTTTAAGGGTGGACTCGTCGAAAATGGCGGGCGGGGTGCTGGTCGCTTTGCTCACCTGGCCGGAAGGAGTCTCGGCCCCTTTCGCAAGTCTCAAAGCTCTGTCCCCCGCGCACTACAAGACCCCTTCCGCCCACAAACAGGGTTTCCCGTTTGCTACCCTCGGCCTCGCCGACAGCAAGGGGGCCTCGTGCCGAAACGGCGGCACAGTTGCCGGCGGATAAGCAGCGGACGAAGTAGAAAAACGCGCGAAAACCGAAGGAAAGGTCGCTTCTTTCCGCCATCCAAAGTGGCATAGATGAAGCCCGCGACCGGCGCCTTTTGCACGTGATGTTCCGGCATGGCCTGCGCGTGTCGGAGGCCTGCGCCTTAGGGTTCGTCAGGGCTGACGCGGAGAGGATTTTGTCATCGCATCCCCGCCTCTCGCTTCCGCCTTTACCGGAATATTTGATCGAAGAAATCTTTCATATATTTCCAGGAGCGGTCATCGGCCGATTTTGAGTAGCCGACCCCCTCGATGCCTGCTTTGTCTGCCTGGGGGTTGGTGAAAGCATGCTTTGCCCCTCCAAAGATTACCATCTGCCAGTCAAGACCTGACTTATTCATCGTGGCGATATAATCCTGCATGGCCTCGGGGGTTGAGAGCGTGTCCGCCCCGCCATGGCAGATCAGTATCTTTGCCTTGACCACTTTTGCTTCGTCAGGGGATGGGGTAACAAATCCTCCGTGGAAACTGACGATCCCCTGTACCGGCGCGCCGGCGTAAGCCAACTGCTGAACCGTGGCCCCGCCGAAACAGTATCCAATGGCCGCGATCCGCGTGGCATCCGTCCTGCGGTCCTCTTTGAGGACATCGAGTCCGGCCATCGCCCGCTGCCTCCACAAACCGACGTCGCTCCTCACCGCCTGCGCCAGCGACGAAGCCTCCTCCGCGCCCGCGGCGACCTTGCCCTTCCCGTACATATCGACCGCAAAGGCCACATATCCCAACGCGGCCATCTGATCGGCCCTCTTTCGCACGTAATCGTTGAGCCCCCACCATTCATGCACGATCAGGACGCCCGGCCGTTTCCCCGAGATCGAATCGTCATATGCAAGATATCCCACCAATTCCACACCATTATGTTTGTAGGGGACAGTGGTCCCGATCACCTTCGCCTCCACACTCGTGGCAATGCCGAGCACTAAGAGCACAAGAGATATCGCAGTACGCATTCAAGTCTCCTTTATTTTTCGAGATTCCATCCTGATGATAAATCGGCCTTCCGCGATCACAACCCGTTACCCGCATTCCTGGCCCTTTTCGGGCCGGCGCGGGCCCGGCAAAAATTACACTCCCGGTCGCCGCCGAATACCGTTTTCACCGTATTGCGATTCCGGGTGAAAAGTGTTTGAAAGATAATCAGGCAGGTCGTTCTTATCAGCGAGGTCAGACGATGAAAAGAATAAAAAATCCCGTATGCTGGTTGGCTGTTTTTGCCCTTTGGGCTTTGGGCGCCGTTTTTCTGCTGGAAGTATGGAATTATCAAAAGGCGCTGACCGATCCTCTAGGTTCCTATGTCGAATTCTCGGTAAAGTTTTTTGTCACTTTCTATCTCCTGGCCCTGCTGCCCATCAAACGTTGTGTAAACTGGATTGTCTCCCGTTCCGGGTTCTTTGAGGACAGGGACGACCGGAGTTTTTCACAATAAGGGCGACAGGCAACGTTCCATCGTTGCGATTATTATCTTCCAAAACGCCTCAATCCGGGTACAATGTGAGCTTATTGTGTTTAAACCCGTGTGAGGTCGTTTTCCGTTGAATGTCCCCGTTACAATCCAGGCTGTAACCGAGGCGGCCACTGCCCCACGCAAAGTGCGGCTGGCCTCGCTGGACGCTTTGCGCGGCCTGACAATAGCATTGATGATAGTGGTGAACTGCCCGGGCGACACGAACGCCGTCTATCCATTTCTTGGCCACTCGGCCTGGAACGGGTGGACTTTTGCGGACACCGTTTTCCCATCGTTCCTTTTCATAGCCGGGGTATCGCTCTTTTATTCGTTAGCGGGGCGAGAAGGTGGCCGCGCATCGGATTGGTCGATCGAACTCAAGATACTGAGGCGCACCATCGTTTTATTCGCTCTTGGGCTCTTCCTGAATATTTTTCCGTCCTTCCAGTTAGCAAACATCCGGATACCAGGGGTTCTGCAAAGAATCGCCATCTGCTATTTTTTTACTTCGCTGATAGTGCTGAAATCCGGCCTAAGGGGCCGTATCCTTTGGCTTATCGGCCTGCTTACATCCTACTGGCTGATGATGCGGTTCATCCCGGTCCCGGGGATCGGGGCAGGAGTGCTCGAACCGGGGCGGAATTTCGCTGCCTGGGTCGATTCGCTCGTTTTAAAGGGACACATGTGGTCATACTATGACGGCGCCTGGGACCCCGAAGGAATCGTTAGCACGATTCCAGCCATAGCCACCACCTTGTTCGGCGTGCTGACGGGGCAATGGCTCAGGTCTTCGAGGTCCGAGAGCAAAAAAGTAGCCGGAATGGCTCTTGCCGGAATGGCCCTGCTGCTGGCGGGCTGCTTGCTCGACCGATGGATGCCGATAAACAAAAGCCTCTGGACGAGCACTTTCAGCATATTCATGGCAGGGCTGGCGCTTGTCTGCCTGGCGTTCTTTCACTGGTTGATCGATGTTGCGGGTTATTCGAAATGGGCCATGCCGCTTATTATTCCCGGTCTAAACCCGATCACCCTGTATGTGCTCTCCGAGATGGTCGATACCGGGCTCAGAAGCGTGGATATGATCATCGTCAAGGGTAACAGTATCAGCTGCCAGCTCTTCCTGTTCAGGGCCTTCTGCGTCCCGCTTGCGGAAGCACGAATCGCTTCTTTGTCCTATGCATTCGTGATCGTCCTGTCCATGTTTCTGGTCGCATGGATTATGTGGCGAAAACGGCTGTTCATAAAGGTCTGACAACGCCGGGCGAGCCGCATAGATCGACAAGCCCTCTCAACATCCGGTCTGCTTTGGCGAGTCCGGTTAGATCAGATCCCCGGCAATACCTGAACGTCCCTGTCCTTGGGCAGGATTTTCATATGGTCCGGATCCGCCGTATCCACGAGTTTGCAGTCAATCACCAGATCGGCCTCATTGCCGCATATTACGCAATCACATTCTTCGGTTACCGAGCGCATCGCAAAACCCTCCGAAAGTTCGATCGAACCGGCTCCTCGCGCAGAGTGTCGTGTTCGTAATTAGCTGCCTGGAAAAGACATCCATTGAAAAAAAATAATCATTATTCATGTGTCGAACAGAGACCGCGTCAGAGGTGGCATTGAGAGGGGGATCGGGCGAGAGGGTGACGAAGGGATGGAGAGAGGGTTTCGTCTCCGCATCCCCCTACGGGTTTTGGTCTGCTTTTTTCTATGAACGCCGGGTCAGAAACTAACCCGCCACTTCGTTCCCTCGGGGGAGTCTTCCAGTTGGATGTGTTTTGCCTCGAGTTCGATCCGGATCCGGTCGGCCTCGGCAAAGTTCTTTTCCTGGCGGGCCTTATTGCGAAGGGCTATAAGTTCGTTTAGGTCCTGTTCGCCGATGCCGGTCTTCTTCAGTTTGAGCTTTCTTTGCCGGTCGAAAAATATCTGAGGCGAAAGGGTCAACAGCCCCAGGGTATTGCAATACTTGCAAAGGGTATCGGCAGCCCTTGCTGCGAGCTGCGCGGCTGGTCCCTTCAGGTTTTTCCTGCCGTACTTATCCAAAAAACGCTGAAGGTTTCTCTGAAGGGTAAAAATATAGCCTATTGCCTGGGCCGTATTGAAATCGTTTTCCATGGCTTCATCGAACAGTGCCGGAAGCGATTCGGTCTTTTCATATAGCTCAGGGTCCTGCTTTTCCAGGGTTTCGCCGGAATAGCCGGCGCCATGAGGGCCGGCCGCTCTTTCACGAGCCGCTTCGAGTGTGGAGTAAAGGCGCTCCAGTCCGCGCTCGGCTTCCGCCACGGTCTCGTCGGAAAAATCGACCGGGCTCCTGTAATGTTTGCTTATGACGAACAGCCTCAGCGACTCGGGATGTACATCCTTCAGAACGTCGCGAATAGTAAAAAAGTTCCCGAGCGACTTGGACATTTTTTCGTTATTTATATTCACAAAGCCGTTGTGTATCCAATAGCGCACGAAAGGCTCGCCAAAGGCCATTTCGCTCTGCGCGATCTCGTTTTCGTGATGGGGAAAGACCAGGTCCTTTCCGCCACCATGCATGTCGATGTTAAATCCCAAATATTTGTTGGCCATGGCCGAGCACTCAATGTGCCATCCGGGTCTCCCCGGCCCCCAGGGGCTGTCCCAGGAAGGCTCTCCCGGTTTACTGCCTTTCCAGAGCACGAAGTCGAGCGGATTTATCTTATTTTCGTCCACCTCGACCCTGGCGCCGGCCACCATGTCCTCCGTGTCGCGCCCGGAGAGCTTTCCATAGCCGGAGAAGTGATCCACACTGAAATAGACGTCGGTCCCGGCCTTGTAGGCTGCGCCCTTTTCGACGAGCCTGCGCACGATTTCGATCATCTGCGGGATGTGCTCGGTCGCCAGCGGCTCGATGGTGGGGCGAAGCAGGCCCAGGCCGTCCATGTCCTCATAGAATGCCCGGATATACCGGTCGGCGATGGTGCGGTAATCGGTCCCCTCTTCGGCCGCGCGCCGGATAATCTTATCGTCGATATCGGTAAAGTTGCGCACGTAGGTAACTTCGTAGCCGAGGCGCGAAAGATAGCGGTAGATAACGTCGAAGACAATGGCGGAGCGCGCGTGTCCAATGTGGCACAGGTCATATACGGTGATGCCGCAGACGTAGATGCGAATCTTCCCCGGTTCCAGAGGAACGAACTCCTCCTTTCTCCCGGTCAGAGTGTTATAGACCTGCAACCCCAATCTCAAATCTCCTCGTGATTTCCCCACTGTGGGGAACCGTTTTCAGCCTGCCATTTAAACTTCCTCGATGAGTGCGACCGCATACGCGGCGATCCCCTCCTCGCGGCCCGCAAACCCTAACTTCTCGGTCGTTTTGGCTTTGATGTTGACTCGATCCGGGGCCAACCCGATCAGGTTCGAAATCTTTTCGACCATCTGCGGGATGAACGTGGCGAGCCGGGGTCTTTGAGCCACGATCGTGCTGTCGATATTGGCCAGCCGCAACCCCCTCTCCAAGATAAGGTCCGCCGTCCTCCGGAGCAAAACCAGGCTTGATATGTCCTTGAACTCCGGGCTGGTGTCGGGGAAATGGGTCCCGATGTCGCCCAGGGCCGCCGCCCCTATCATGGCGTCGCAGATGGCGTGAAGCAGGACGTCCGCATCCGAATGGCCGAGCAGACCCTGCTCGTGAGGAATTTCAATGCCGCCAAGCATCAGGGTGCGCCCCTGCACCAACATGTGCACGTCATATCCGAATCCCACCCTCATCGGCTCTCCCCTGTTTCTTCGACCCTGCCTCGTAAAAACCACTCGGCCCACGCGAGGTCTTCCCTCGTTGTCACCTTTATGTTCGAGCGCTCGCCCAGGGAGATCGATACAACACCCCCCATCTTCTCGACCAGGGAGGCATCATCGGTTCCATCCCATCCCGCCGCGGCCGCTTTCTCGTACGCGGCCACGATGATCGATCTTTTGAAAACCTGCGGGGTCTGGACAAGCCAGATCTCGTCTCTCGGCAAAGTCTCCCGCACCACACCCTCGCGCCCGCGCTTTACGGTATCAACCGAAGGGATGGCCGCTACACAGGCCCCGGTCGCCCGGGCGCCTTCGCACACCGTCCTGATGAGACCGGCAGACGCGAAAGGGCGAACCCCGTCATGTACCATGACCCAATCGCAATCGGCGGGTAACCCCATGAGGCCGTTGTAGACACTGTCGCGCCGCTCGGCCCCTCCGGCCACGATTGAAATCTCAGGTGCGCCGGAAGGCTGCCCGCGAGACCACTCGGAGACAATCTCTCCGGCAGCCGCGATATGTTCCCGGGAAACGATCAGGAATATGCTCGAGATCAGCCCCGCGCTCGAGAGAGCGCTCAGGGTGTGAGCAAGCAACGGTTTCCCGGCCAGATGGAGGAACTGCTTCGGTTTAGCGCTCCCCATCCTGGTTCCGCTTCCCGCGGCCGGCACAATGGCACAAGTTTTCAGCATAGGAAATCAGTGGTCAGTGTCTGATGATTAGTGAAAAGTGACTGGTGGATAGTGACTGGTGATCAGTAACCCCAGTCACTATTCACCAGCCACAAAAAAGGTCCCGGAGCAGGGCATAAGCCGGGTCCTGTTACCCTGAGCGCCCGAAGGCGCGCAGAGCGTGATCATTCCTCTAGCCCCGCCGTTACCGGCGGGATCAAGCGACCAACCCGAGAGCATCGGACGGGCAGCCCTCAAACGCTCTCCTATTCGGTCTTGCTCCGGGTGGGGTTTGCCTGGCTCCCGGTGTCACCACCGGGACCGGTGAGCTCTTACCTCGCCGTTTCACCCTTACCGCCCACGCAAAGCGCGGGAGGCGGTCTGCTTTCTGTTGCGCTTTCCTCCTCGTCACCGAGACTGGGAGTTACCCAGCACCCTGCCCTACGGAGCCCGGACTTTCCTCCAGCCACCTCGTTGGATGGCCGGCGATCACTTGCCCTACTCCGGGATACACTATTTTGCCCGGTCTGCGAATCTCCCTTTGGTTTTTATCATTTTAGCAGATTTTTCGCTTTACTCAAATGTTCACTCAGTCTGCCAAGATTTATGAGATTACCACATTACTCAGGTAAGCTCAGTCGCTCAAAGTTTATGAGATTCCGCGTCTTGCTCGTGTTAGCTCAGTCTCTCAAAGTTTGCTGCGCCAGCCGCGTGATTTCGTTGAGGCTCCGTTCGAGTTCGATCCGGTGCTCTTCCATTTTGTTATCAGAGGCCCCCCGTTCGACCCGTATCATGGGGCCAAAGGAGTAAACCAGCCGGGTAAAAGGCTTTGGAAGGAGCGTCCTGTCCCATGATCGAAATCGCCAGCACCTGTCCGCTGCAACGCTTATCGGCATGATGGGGCAGCCCGAAAACTTCGCCAGAAGCAAAATCCCTTTTTGAGCTATCAATGCCGGCCCCTGGGACCCATCGGCGATGAACCCGCCGCCGGGGCTGCGACAAAAGGCGGAAATTATGCCTTTTAGAGCGGCGACCCCACCTTTTTTGGGTGAGCCTCTAAAACTATGCCAGCCGAATCCTTTTACCAGCCCCGCGGCAAAGTCCCCATCGCGGCTCCGGCTGGCAATCGTGAGGTAGCCCAAATCGCGGAAAAAGTACAGGAGGGACAAGAAGGTGAAGTGCCAGCCAACGCCGATCCAGGGATGGATGTCTTTAGAAGCCAGGTAGTTTTCTTCTCCGGCGATCTCAATTCGGCAACTCCCGTAAAGAAGTCTCAGGGCGGCAGCGGAAAGCGCAGGCAGAAACGGCATCGATTCCGCAATGTTGCGGTGTTTTTTTGTCTTTTCGTGTATATTTGAAATTTGGTCGTCCATATGGGTCAGCGCATCTTTCGGACTGTAAATGAAAAAACGCAATATAGCACTTATTGGATTTCGCGCAACGGGCAAGAGCACAGTCGGTAAAATTCTCGCCGGGGACCTGGGCATGATATTCATCGACACTGACAGTCGGCTCGTCTCTGAAGCAGGACTTGACATAGCGGCCTGGGTGCAACGGGATGGATGGGAGGCTTTCCGAAACGCCGAAGCCCGTCTGCTTGACCTCCTGAGTTCGCGCGAGGGACTCGTGGTAGCCACCGGAGGCGGCATAGTCCTCAATGAGCGGAGCCGCGAGCTTCTTAGGGACCGTTTTTTCACGGTCTGGCTCAAAGCCGCCCCGGAAACGATTTACGCCCGATTAACCTCGGACCCGCAAACAGATCGGACGCGCCCGCCCCTGTCCAGCCTGCCGATCCGTGAGGAAATCTGCCAGGTGCTCGGCGAACGCAATACCTTCTACGCTCAAGTTGCCGCAGCCAGGATCGACACCGAAGCAAAACAACCCTTCCTGGTTGCGCGCGAGATTGAAACCCTTCTCGCCGCAGACCTGGAATTCTGAGTTTTCAGTTTCGCCTTTGGTCTATTTATGCCTTTTCGTTATTCGGAAAAACAGGTATCGCCGATACAGAGCATCTCCCTTCGTTCCAGCGTCTTTCGCATCGTATGTGCCGTCATTACGACGGCCAACCCGGTATGGATCAGATCGAGCCCTGCCATGACGCACACCAGCGGTATGCCGGACGGTACCCAACGGACTGTGGCGCCGATGACCAGTGAAACAATCCCGCTGCTGAGCCACCACGTCCATTCCAATCTCGGGCGCAGCCAGAGCGAGAAACAGATTTTCAGAATTCCTTCCAAAACCAGGAAAATCGCAAGGAACACGGTCAAGGTATGGGCCTCACCGGTCCCATATACCAGAAGTGAAAACAGCAGGTATAACGATCCGATCAGAAGCTGGGGAACGAACCCCCCTTCTCGTCGAGACTCCAAGGCATCGGTTACAAACATTCCCGCGCCGATCAGCAAAAAAGAGCCTATCAGGCTTTGAAGTGAAAAAGCGGAATAGTAAGGCGCATAAAGCGCGATCATACCGACTACCATCAATCCAAGCCCAATGGCGACAAGCCACCCCAGGCGATAATGCATAAAATCCGTATCGACATGCCGGACCTCCGGCTTTTTTCCCATCATGCTAAACTCCTCCCGGACCAGCACTTATGTCCCATCGGTATACCCCGAACCACGAAGACAGGATTGGTGAAGCGGAGCGCCAACCCCTCGCCTTTACCGTAGTCCAGCCCAAGGCCAGCCCCTCGCGGGTGTTCTTTTGGAGCCGGACTGCCCAAAGTCGAATTAACCCGGGTACACTATCATCTTATTAATATGATAATAATTAGGAGGAGGTCCGCTAAGTCATCTGTTTCCAAAGCTGGGGACAAAATGTTCTCAAATCTTCGAGGCTTTTGCCTCTGGGCTTTCCCGCAGCGAACGGATACCGCGCCGCCGTGGATTCGAGCAAAATGGAAGCTATTCGGGATGCGGTGTGGCGCTGCGAGGTGGCGAAAGTTTGGGCGGCCCGCGCCATTTTCGCCATCATGGCGGGATTGCTCAGGATGTCCCGCAGGAAATCCTCCAGTTCGTTTTCGGAAGCGGCCCTCACTGCGCATCCAGCTTCCAGGAGGTCCTTTGCGATTTCGCTGAAATTGAAAAAATGCGGTCCCCAACATACGGGCCTGCCCCGGGCAACGGCCTCAAGAGGGTTATGCCCTCCGATTTGCGCAAAACTTCCGCCAAGAAAGGCAATGTCGCAAACCGCATAAACCCTTTGAAGTTCACCCAGCGTGTCAAGGATATAGACAGCTTTCCCCGGCGCCTTTTCTCCCCTGGAGCGCAGTGCGCAGTCAAATCCCATGCTGCGCGCCAGGGCCGCGATCTCGGCTCCGCGTCCGATATTCCTCGGGGCAATTACCACCAGCAGGTTCGGCAACAATGTTCGCAACCGGCGGTGGATGCCAAGCACAATCGGCTCTTCCCCGTCATGCGTACTGCCGGCCACCCATACCGGTCTGCCCGATTCCAGCCCGATGTCGGCCCCGATCGAAATTGTCTCCGCTCCATCCCCCCCAGGTATGGAAGACTCGAATTTCAGGTTTCCCGCCGCGAGCACTCCACCGGAAGGAGCACCCAAAGAGACATAACGCATCCTGTCAACTTCGGTTTGGGCAAAGATGAGGTCCAGGCCTTCGAACATTAGCCCCGCGAACACGCCCAGGCGGGAAAAGGCGCGGAATGAACGGGGCGACATTCTGCCATTTACAAGTGCGGTTGGCACGTTTCGCCTCTTTAACCACCGAAGGAGATTGGGCCACAAATCGGTTTCTATCAGCACGAAAAGGGAAGGGTTGATACGCTTGAGGAGCCTTCCTGTTATCCAGGGAAAATCGTGGGGCATGAAAAAAAAGCCGTCAACCGTCCCCTCAAGCCGTTGCACCGCGATCGACATCCCGGTCTCGGTAGAGGTGGAAACGACAATTTCAAGGGCTGGCCGCAGCCGCTTCAATTCGGCTATCAGAGGGAGCGAGGAGAGCACTTCGCCCACAGAAAGGGCATGGACCCAAGCACGCGGACTGCCGGTACGCAAGGGCGCCGGGAGCTTCAACCCCATCCGGCCCTGGTAATTGCCCCTGTATTTTCCGTCGGTCCGGGATCTGCAAAAATAATAGAGGTAGAGCACAGGCCAACTCAAGCACAGGACAGCTTCGTAGAGAGTCCAGGCGGCCTGGCGGAAAAACATCACCGCCCCGCCCCCGCCGTTTCCAGAACGAGCCGCGCGACCCGGCCGGATATGCCCGGGGCGCCGAGCCGGCCATGGATACGCCCCAGTTCACGGCGCTGCACGTCTAAAAGGTCCGGGGCACGCAAGAGCCCGATGGCGCACTCTGCTACCCTCGGCGCGGTGGGCTCCTCTTCGACGAACTCGGGAGCTATGGTCCGGCCGGCTATCAGGTTGGGCAGGCCGGCGAATTTGGTCCGAATGAGTTTCTTGCCGATTAGCCTGCTAAGCTTCGAGACCTTGTAGACTACGATCATTGGAGTCTCGAGAACCGCGGCTTCCAGGGTAACAGTGCCCGAGGCCGTTAAAATCAAGTCGCACGCCCTGATTACAGAATACGTCGCGTCGCTTACGACCCGTACGGGCAGGGACCACCTTGCGGCCCGCTTCTCGATATCCCGGGCGTCCAAAGAAGGCGCGACCGGAATTATGAACCTGGCCGCCGGCACAGACCGGGAAATGATTTGAGCGGAGTCCATCAAGATGTCGAACAGGCGATCGACCTCTCCTCTTCGGCTCCCGGGCAGTAGTCCGACAAGAGGTCCACCGGGGTCGCGGTAAAGCAGGTCGCACTGAATTTTATCCGGGGAATCGGCCATTATGTCCACCAGCGGGTGGCCGACATAATCCACATCGATTCCGTGGGAGGCATAGAAGTCTTTTTCGAAGGGCAGGATAACGGCCATCCGGTCGACCAGCCTCCTGATCGTTTTCACGCGCCCCTCGCGCCAGGCCCAAATCTGGGGGCTTATGTAATAGAAGATCCTGGCGCCGATTTTTTTCGCGAACCTTCCGATGA
>CAWGZP010000108.1:0-8775 GCA_963826655.1 uncultured delta proteobacterium | reverse complement strand
CCGAAGGGGAATCCAGGGGGGGAGGAGCCCCGGAAACTCCCCCGGTTCCCGTGGGTGATGTTCAATCCCGCCATGACTTGTTATGACCAAAGATCGGCGGTTCGAGCGGATTCCATTAGGCCTCGCGGCAGGCGGCATCCTAGTGGTCTGCGTCACTGATTGTAATGGGCAGCGCATTCTTACTCAGCGGGAATTACGACGCACTACACTAGCCCGCAGCGGCATGGGGATGCGCCTCGGCGGCTGCCAGCGCTTCCACCAGGTTCTGAATGCGCGCCCGCAGGGCTTCCGGCTGCATGGCGGGGGCCAGCCCGATGCGCTCCGCCAGCGTACCGTCCACCGCCGCGGGTGTCTCACGTTCGCACTGGACTTCGCCCATGCCGAGAGAACCGGCTGTGTAGCAGTTGGATCACCGAAACCTTGGGCGGGGGCGGGGGCGCATAGACGTTTCTTTCACCACATGCGGGAATAACCAAGAACCCGCAGACAACGACCCATGCAATGAATTTGAATTTTCTGCTGGTTGGCGGCCCCGATTCGGATTCTGTAATTTTCACGATCTCCCCCAAAGAGACATTGAAAAAGCCTGTACTTGCGAATTCTTTACCACTCGGGTGCCCGGATCAGGGGCTTCTGTTCCTGCTGCTCCGGTGTTGGTGGCGGCCCGCTTTCTGGAGTCAGCAATCCACCCCAATTAGTGCGTTTCTCCATGATCTCCCTGGTTTCAACCGGGACAAAATCCTGGCATTCCCGGATTTCCCAGCCTCCACCCAGGGCGCGATACACTCCGACAAGGAAGCCGGAGATATTGCCCATAGCGCTTGCCAGGCTGTCCTCGGCACTCAGGAGGGACTGTTGGGCAGTCAGGACGGTGGTAAAGTCCGTGATGCCCTCACTGTACTGGATCACTGCCAGATCCAGGGAACTTTGAGCGGCATTGACGCTTTCTTCCAGCAATGTCGACTCCTCTTGTGAGCGCAGAAAACCCGTCAGGTTATCCTCCACATCCTGCTGAGCACCGAGAACGGTATTGACGTAGGTGACAAGCAGTTCCTGGAAGCGCGCGTCCTGGACGCGCACAAGGTTGGTCAACTGTCCGTAGTTAAAAATATTCCAGGCCACCGACGGACCGGCGGCGCCCGCGCGGCTGCTCCACAGGGAAATATCTCCCAGGCTGAAGCTGTTGATGGTGCTGGACGCGAAGCCAAAGGTACCGGACAGGGAGACCGCCGGGTAGAGTTGGGCTTTGGAAACGCCGATTTGGGCGCATTGGGCCATGGCATTGTATTCCGCCGCACGGACGTCCGGCCGTCGGCGCAGAAGTTCCACCGGGATACCCACTGCCACTTTGGCTGGCGGCGCTGGAATCTCCGCCTCCCTGCCCTGCAGTTGCTCGGCCAGAAGACTCGGAGGCATCCCCAATAAGACGCACAGGGCATCCGTAGCCTGCCTCAACTGGATTTGCAGGACTGGCACTGTCGCCTCGGTGCCGGCCAGAAGAGATCGAGCCTGATCTACGTCCCGCTTGGAAGTAGTGCCACCCTCGAAGCGGTACTCGGCGATCTCCAGGCTTTTCCGCTGGGTATCGACATTTCTATGGGCGATGATAAGCCGGCGCTCCAGGGTGCGGATAGTTATGTAAAGATTCGCCGCACTGCCGGTGAGGCTCACCAGTATGCTGTCGTAATTGGCCACGCTGGCCATTAGGCTCGCGTCTGCGGACTCGACGGCCCGGCGGAATTTGCCCCAAAAGTCTATTTCCCACGTGGCGGTCAGCCCCAGCGTCGCTTCACTGTAATTGACGGACGCCGGCACTCGTTGGCTTTCATGCACTCTTTCCAGCGAGCCGTTAGCCTGCTGCGTCTGGGGATACAACTGACCGCCTGCGGCGCCCAGTTGTGCCCTGGCCTCCAGGACCCGTAACCCGGCAACCCGCAAATTCAAATTTTTCCGGTAGGCGGTCTCGATGAGACGGTCCAGGATGGGATCTTTAAATACCTGCCACCAGGCCCGGCAGTCACCTGGGTCTGTCTCTAACCGGTGATCCTGCGCCTCCAGCCAGTTTTGATTCATCTCGGCCGGCGGCCTGGCATAGTTCGGTCCAACCTTGGCGCAACCTGCGACCAGGAGCAGTGAAATGAGCAAGAAACGCCGCAATTTGCGGCAATCCACGCATTTTACCATGTTCACGCTCACTTCCGCCTGGGAAACCAGGCCGGCGCTGATCGGCAACTAAAAAGAGGATCGATTTATTACTTCGAATGCGATCCTGCGGCGTGCAGGCCTGCTCTTCCCGCCGGCGCATCGCAGAATTCGTCATGGGGCTTGTAATGGTGAATCTCGCAGGACGATAATCATCGAGTCGTACATTTCAACGATCGTTGAGAAACTATTTGCAGGGAGCGCTGAGAGGACCGGGGAAGGATATACTGAAACTTACCGGACAGTAGTGGACTTGTGAGATCGTGATTAATTTTGGCCTTATGCGTAAGACATTCACGTGCGATCTGCATGGAGACATATCTGATCAGGAGATCATCTAATGGCCTGCAAAGGAATAATAATCGAACTCATTCCCGCTCGGGTTCGAGGAACTGTCGACCTCATAATCAGCGGCAGCTTTTGGGTGGGAACAGCCCCATCGGTTCAGTCGGGTCATTGGTCTTCCCTGACGAAAGCATATTTCCGCCAGGTACTGGCTGGCCACCGGGGTTTGCGCCGGGAGCGTTCCCGGGGCTGGCTGTTCTCGTGATGAGGCAGTTCCTACCGAGATCCCCCGATGGCTCATAGCTCATGGCAAGATCGAAGTAGCCCGGGTAATCGTTCGGCAAATCGAGGAGGCTATAAAAGTCCGCATGCACATAGGGAAACTGCGCTGCCGCCTTTATTTATTCGCTCGCAGGATTCGATAATGGAAGCGTGCCCTCAATCCATGAGACCAGAGCTTTCTTGTCTAAAGGATTGAGGATTGAGCCGATCACCTTTCCTTGTTTTGCTAAAAAGAACGCCGGGATCTCATTCACTTTATATTTCTTGCACAAATCGCGGTTTATGTCGCAATTGATCTGTCCCACAATGATTTTGCCATCCAATTCCGCTGCGACTTCATTGACTATAGGCGCCATAGCCGAACAGTGGTGACACCAGGAAGCCCAAAATTCAAAGAGCACGGGGAGTTCTGCGCCCTCAAGTACCCGGTCAAGGTTCGTTTCATGCAGCACAATTGCCTTGGAGACGTCATTACTTTCAGTCATTTGGAAATCCTTCTATTGGGTTTCGTGGAAGGCCATTCGCATCTGTCCAGGTGAGATGAAATCTCTTTTTGAGAACCCTCTCATAATAGGACCCGTCAGGGACGCTGTCAAGGAAGCGGGGCGCGTTTGCAAAATGGTCAAACTCTTCTTCCGCGGCACGGCCAGGGCAATCCACTGAAAATCCGAAGGATCCGGTCTTTATGGACAAAACCTTCTGAAAAGGCCCCTCACCTCTCTTCTCAGGCGCAAAACATCCTGCCAGGTTTCAATCGAGCTTCCATCATGAAGCGGGGGCCAGAGCCCCAGTGAGACCATAGCCTCGAAACGCCGCGCATCGAGTTTCGCCGCGCTGGAGTTCGTGTGCAGCCTTACCCTGTGGTCCAGTGCCCGCAACGCGCGCAAGTTCGCCCTGAATTCATCCGGCCCGTGGCCCGTTTCCAGAAAGCCTTTCGAGCACTGTTGAGCCATCCACCCGAGAGACCGGTACATGCAGGCGGTTTTGAGGCAGGAGGCCTCTTGCGGACGTTTTGTCCACGGTCGAGAGGGCGGCATCGGCCCCCCGACAAGCGCCTGACCCTGGATAACGAATTCAAGGTCGGCCAGGCCGCCCATTCCAAGCTTCAGGTCGATTTCCTCTCCGGTCTCGGCGGCACGTTCCTTTTCAATCCTATCGCGCAGGTGGCAGATCCTCGGCCACACCGCGTCAGGAGACCTTTGTCTGTAGCAGATTCCGGCTGCCTTTTCATCGATCCATTGGCCAAGCTCGGGGTCCCCCGCGACGGGCCTTAACCGAAGAAGCGCCTGGATTTCCCATATATCCGCATGATTGATGTAATAGTCGAGCCAGGATGTTCGGGTCACGACCAGCGGCCCACGAGTGCCGGTGGGCCTCAGGCGCGCATCCATCGGGTACCCCGGACCTTCCTGAAGCGGCGTAGAGAGCATGTTCATCAGGCGCTGAATGAGCCGGACCACCTGTGGCGGAATCTGGTCATCGGGCTCATAAGCTTTGGGGGAGTAGACAAAAACCAGGTCGAGGTCCGATAGATAACTCATTTCCCCGCTGCCAAGCTTTCCCATCCCAAGAACCGACAGCGACAAATCTGCGGGCACGCCAAGATTCCGGCTAACCGCCGCCAACGTGTTGCCAATGACGAAATCGGCAAGACGAGTTTGCTCCTCTTCCATGGTGCTGAAATCGATCAGGCCGCCAAGTTCGGCCAACGCGATCTGGAGGATTCGTTCATTTTTCAGCCGCCGTATCCATTCCAGCTTTTCTCCATACTCCGGCGCTCTTTCCACGATCCTTATGCTGGCGACCTCCCACTCCGGCGCCGGGCTAAAAACCCCGGACCTTAGGGCAAGGCCTTCAACCAGCGCTGGATGGTGCGAAAGAAGCGCAGCCAAGAGTTCACTGGAGGCAATTGCCCGGCAGAAAGGCTCAAGCCACGCCCCGGGCGTCTCAAATAGCTTTATTAGCCCGGGTCTTCGCGCAGCCCTCCCAAAGTAGGTATCCAGCCTGATCAGAATTTTTTCCAGGAGGGCTTGGTCACAAACGCCGGCAAATTTTTCAAGTGCTCCCTGAAAGATTTCATGCTGGACAAAAGCTGGATAAGCCCTCAGGGTATCGCTAAGCCTTTCAAAATGTTGCACATGGAGCGCCTCGGAAGGTGGAGTATGAGGTCTCTCAAAAAGCTGCGCATGAGTTCTCTCAAAAAGGTCGGCGTGCGGTCTCTCAGAAGGCTGCGCATCAGGTCTCTCAAGAAGCTGGGCGTGCGGTCTCTCGAAAGGCTGGGCATGAGGTCTCCCAAAAGGCTGGGTGCGTGGTCTCTCGAAAGTCTCGCCTTCCCGGTCGGACTTTTCCTGGAACAACTCCTGAAAGTCGGAGTGAATAATGGAACAGTGCATCTCCAGCGCTTCCAGGAAAGCGGCCTCGCTTTCCCCGAAACCCATGGCCAGCACCAGGCGCATGGTTTCCGCGTTCGAGTTTGGCAGGCTCTGGGTCTGCCGGTTCTGGTCAAGCTGAATATAGTGTTCCACTTTACGCATAAAAGTGTAGGAGGTCTTCAGTTCGTCCGCCGTCGCCTCCGGCAGAAACCCAAGGCGAGAAAGCTTCTCCAGGCACTTCAGGGTGTTTGGTTCGTCAAGTTCCTGATGCCGCCCGCCATATATGAGCTGCAACGATTGGACGATGAATTCGACCTCCCTGATTCCACCTATGCCCAGCTTTACATCGAACTGCTTTGTGCCGGGACGAAACCTCATCGCCTCTGTAAGAATCCGTGCCCGCATCTGTCTTAGCTCGGCAAGCGCCTGGAAATCGAGAAACCGGCGGAACACGAACGGGCGTAACTCGCGAATGAATGCTGTGCCTTCGGAGCGCTCACCGGCAACGGGCCGGCATTTGAGAAGCATCTGGCGTTCCCAGGTCTGACCGTGAAGCAGGTAATGCTCGAGCGCGCCGCTCATCGAGGGCACAAGTAACCCCTGGTTTCCCTGGGGCCGCAGGCGGAAATCGACCAGAAAGAGGCGGTCCCCTTCGAAATGGTCCGACAAAAGCCTCGATATCCGGTGAGTGAGGCGGCTGAGCAGCCCGATAAGACTTTGCCGCTCCTCCTCTTCCCCCGTATAAAGAAAGATCAGGTCGATATCGGAGACGTAGTTGAGTTCATGCCCCCCTAGCTTCCCCAATCCCAGCGCAACGAGCGGGATTCTCCCGCCCAGGCGTCGCCAGACGTCCAGTTCTTCGTCCGCGGTCCACCACCAGTCGGGATGGGCCGAAAACACCTCCAGTCCAACCTGCAGGGCCACCGAAGCAAGGTCGCTCAACTGCCCTGTCGTCTCGGACAAGTCCGCATAGTGGAGAAAATCCCTTGCCCCTATCCTTAAAAAATGAAGCTGCTTGAAGCGGCGAAATATCCGGAGAAGATCGTTGAAAGACTGCGCTTTTGCCGCTTCGCACCCCAAGGCCGAATAAAGCCCGGTGAGAGGGTACTTGCGGTTGAGGTTACCCTCGCTCAGAAGCCATTGGGTATAATCGGGATTGTTGCGTAGAAGAATATCCAGGTACTGGGAGCACTTGCGGACGTGTTCGATTTCGCTCATGAAAGGCCTGCCGCTTTTGAAAGTCTCTATTGCGCAAGTTTGTGACTTTATCATACTATGACCCGCTTCGACTATGGCGCGTTTGGAGTTTCCCCGGGCAAGGTTTGTCGGTTTGCAAACGGCGGTATTTTCAAATAACGGCCGAAGCCGGTTCGCGGCGCGGCGTTTTTAGCGACTCAAGTATGCGAATTTATGGCCTGATTCCTGCCCGATACGCTTCAACCCGGCTCCCCGGCAAGCCGCTCGCCATGATTTGCGGAAAGCCCATGATACAACATGTGTTCGAGAGGGCGGCCGTATGCGGGTATCTCTCGAAGGTAGTGGTGGCAACCGATGACAGCCGGATTTTAGAAGCGGTCCAATCTTTCGGCGGAAACTGCATTCTTACTGGAACCCATCATCTGAGCGGAACGGACAGGCTGGCCGAGGCAGCCGATATCCTGGGGCTTGCCCAGGAGGATATTATTGTGAATATCCAGGGGGACGAGCCTCTGCTGGATCCCGCAATGGTCGAGGCGCTCGTGGAAGCAATCCTGGCGCCCCCGCCCTGCGAGATGGCGACACTCGCCTATTCGAGTTCGAGCGAACAGGAATTCATCGATCCCAATGTCGTCAAGGTAGTCGTGGACCGAAATGCGGAGGCCCTGTACTTTTCAAGGGCGCCGATCCCCTTTCATCGCGGCGAACCCGTGCGCTCCTTTTTGAAACACCTTGGCTTCTATGCCTATAGCCGGAGGTCCCTTGCGAGGTTTACCGCACTGCCTGAAGGAAAACTCAAGATGATCGAAAAACTGGAGCAATTGCGCGCTCTTGAAAATGGTTTTACGATCAGGGTGGCGCTTTCTCCGGTCGATTCAGTGGCCGTCGACACGCCCGGCGACCTGAGCAAGGCGGCAGAAGCTGATGAGCGCCAGGCAACAGGCAAGTTCTTCGCAGTCATTATAACGTTTCCTATTCGTGACCTACCCGTTACAATTAATTGTTTCGCGGTGTGGAATTAAAAGACAATAAGCCCCATGTTACTGGAATTCATTATAAAAATGAACGGCAGGAAAATGATGAGGAACATTCTATGAGCCTTCCGTGGAATCGTCCAAAGGCAATCCTTCTGCTCGAAGGACGGGACCGTTTTCCGGGGATATACATTTTGCGGCCATGGCCGGGCGCTGGGTGAGGTGGTTTTCAATACCGCTATGACCGGATACCAGGAGGTGCTGACCGACCCGTCCTATAAAGGCCAAATCGTGGCGATGACCTACCCTCTGATTGGCACTTACGGAATCACCCCGGAGGACATGGAATCGGCGGCCGTGCATGTGGAAGCATTCATTGTAAAAGAGTACCAGGACTTCGCGAGCAATTGGCGAAGCAAGCAGTCTCTGGCCGATTTCCTGGACGAGCATGGAAAGATCGGGATCGATGGCATAGACACGCGCGCGCTGACCAGGCATATCCGGGTTGGAGGGGCTATGCGCGGGATCATCGCGACCGACACCGGCGATGTGGGCGAACTGATGGACCAGGTCCAGGCGTATCCGGGATTAAATGGGATCGACCTGGTGAAGTCTGTGACCTGTGAAAAGCCGTACAGATGGCTGGATGGCGAGAGGCGCGAGATCGACTCCGCCCAATGGCTGCCCGGCGCCGGAGGATTGAGGGTAGCGGCCCTTGACTGCGGGATAAAGTATAATATCCTGCGCAGCTTGGAGCAACTCGGATGCCAGGTGCTTGTTTTTCCTGCTCACACCGGCGCCGATGAGATTCTTTCCTGCGATCCGGACGGCATTTTTCTTTCAAATGGGCCTGGCGACCCGGCAGCGGTACATTATGTTATCGAAACTGTTCGAAACCTGTTCGGCAAAAAGCCCATATTCGGCATCTGCCTCGGCCACCAGATGATGGGACTTGCGCTCGGGGGCTCCACGTTTAAACTCAAGTTCGGACACCGTGGGGCGAACCAGCCGAAGCCATCGATCGACCACGAGCGGTTGGAAGTAGAGTCAGAAGCCGGACTTCCTGACCGAGCCGATGATCTCCTCGAAGGAGGAGCTGCCCGGCTCGACGTTGAGATTGGCGATGCGGTGGTCCGAGCATAGGTTCCACGAACAGGCGCGCATGTTGGCGATGCCCGGGACTTTCATCCGGGCCTGGCTCTCGAGGCCGCCCTCGCCGCGCACCAGGACGCCGTCCTTGATCAGGTACTCGCGTCTGGCGGGGTTGCCCGTGTCGTCGAAGGCGTAGGCCGCGAACTCGTTGGAAAGGGACGGATCGAAAGTGACATTCATCAGCGGCAAGCCGTAAACCAGCTTGCCGAAGTCGCCGGGTTTGACGAAGGACCAGCCCGCGTAGTTGCGCTCGTCGCCGAGGATGCGGTCCATCTCGAGCGCGTGGCCGACGCTCTCGTGGATCTGGAGCA
>CAWGZP010000107.1:0-17928 GCA_963826655.1 uncultured delta proteobacterium | reverse complement strand
GTTTTGTTATCCGTTACTGGTTTCAGTTTCGTATTGCTAACCTCAGTTCAAAGCCATCCGGGAAGCCGCTGAAAACGATCAGCCCCTATCCGGGGAACTGGCGCTCTGCGTTTTACAATCGTCGGCAGCCGATCTGCCCCGGGTTTTCGCCGCGGCCTCCACGGTACGCCACCGCCATTTCGGCAACTCGGTGCGGCTGTGTTCGATTTTGAATGCGCAAAGCGGGGCCTGTTCCGAGGATTGCGCATTTTGCGCCCAGGCATCCTGCCATGATACGCAGGTGGAGACCACCCCGCTCTGCTCACAGCAGGAGATTGTGGATGCTTTCAAAAAGTCCGCCGAGCTTCCCGTCACTCATTTTGGCATGGTCACCAGCGGTTGCGCGCTTTCCCAAAGTGGGATCGAGCGCGTCTGCGGGGCAATACGCGGTGCGAAACATCCTCGCGTGGACTGGTGCGCTTCGTTCGGGTGCCTGGAGTTCGACCAGTTGCTTGCCTTGAAGGAAGCGGGGCTTAAGAGATTTCACCACAACCTTGAGACCGCGCGGAGCTTTTTCCCGCAAATCTGCACGACCCATAGCTGGGAGCAGCGCCTTGAAACCGTAAGGAACGCGAGGAAAGCGGGGTTGGAGGTCTGTTGCGGCGGGATTTTCGGCCTTGGGGAGTCGCTTGAGCAACGGGTAGAGTTTGCCATGACCCTGGCGGAGGAGTCTGTCGATTCGATACCCCTCAATTTTCTTATACCCATCCCCGGGACAAAAGCCGAGGGAAGACAAACGATGAAGCCCCTGGACATATTGCGCACCATAAGCATGGTTCGCCTCACCAATTGCCGCTCCGAGATAAAACTTTGCGCAGGACGCGTGCACCTGGGCGACTTGCAGTCCATGATATTTCTCGCCGGGGCCAATTCGATGATGATAGGAGAGCTTCTTACGGTTGCCGGAGGCAACGTGAACCGCGACCTCAAGATGCTCCGCGATCTTGAGGTCGAGCATGCATTGTGAGCAATGGATTGGCGACAACCTCGCTCAATTGCGCGCCAAAAGCCTTGAGCGCTCTCTTTCGGTCCTCGGGGAGGCCGGCGGAAAGCTGAAGATCGGCGGCAGGACGTTCCTGAATTTTTCCTCCAACGATTACCTGGGGCTGGCGCGCCATCCGGAAGTAATTGCCGCAAGCCGCCGCTGCCTGGAGTCATACGGGTGCGGGGCGACGGCTTCCAGGCTGGTAACCGGCACGCTCGAACCCCATCGTGAACTGGAGCGGGTGATTGCCGCCTTGAAGGGATATCCCGAGGCCCTGGTTTTCGGCAGTGGATTCCTTGCCAATGCAGGGGTCATAACCGCCCTGGTCGGCCGCGGCGATCACGTATTTGCCGATAAACTCGCACACGCCAGTATCATTGACGGCATCGTGCTGAGCCGGGCAAACCTCAAGCGTTTCCATCATAACGATCCGGAGCATCTCGGGCAGCTTCTGAAACAGTGCCCACACTCGGGCCGCAAACTCGTTGTTACCGAGTCCGTGTTCAGCATGGACGGAGATATCGCCCCACTACCCGAAATAGCCTCCCTGGCCGTTGAACACGGTGCGATGGCCATGGTCGATGAGGCGCACGCAACGGGTGTATTCGGCCCCGGCGGGAGCGGCTTGATCCGGCAATACGGCCTGGAGGACAGAGTCAATGTGTCAATGGGCACGCTAAGCAAGGCCCTTGGCGGATATGGCGGCTTTATAGCCTCCTCGCCTGCTTTGCGCGAACTTTTGGTCAACCGGGCCAGATCGTTTATTTATACCACCGGACTGCCCCCTGCCGTCGCGGGCAGCGCTCTTGGCGCCCTGGACGTCGTGAAAAAAGCGGGCGATGCAGGGGAGAAGCTTCTGCGCAACGCCGCAATTTTCCGGGAGCGACTGCTGGAGGCCGGCCTTAACACCCTTGGTTCTCAAAGCCAGATAATTCCGGTGCTCATCGGCGACAACGCAAAAACCGTCGCGGTTGCGGACCGTCTAAAGACAAAGGGAATACTTGCGGTCGCTATTCGCCCGCCGACAGTCCCGGAAGGAACAGCCCGCCTGAGGCTTTCCATCACGTTGGACCACACCCCGCGGGACCTGGAATGGGCGGCGGAGCAAATTATCGCCGAAGCGGCCGGAGATGGAAATTGAATAGGCTTCCCGTTCTCCTAATTTCCGGATGGGCGCACGGCGCCGAAGCTATGTCGCCTTTAACCGAGGCCGTCAGGGACTCCTATCGGATCGTTTCTCTTTCGCTTGCCTCCCCCGGCATACGCTCTGGCGAAATGCAAGGAGCCGAGGCGGACGCCGCAGGGCCGCAGGATGCCGCTACCCCGATTTCCGCCTATGCTAAAGCAGTTGTCCGCCATCTCGAAGAGATTGACGAACCTTCGTGCATTATCGGCTGGTCGACCGGGGGAATCGCTGCGATCGAGGCCGCTGCGAGATGTCCTCGGAAGGTTGCCGGCCTCGTGCTGCTTGGCACAACCGCGAGGTTTTGCGCGGAAACTCCGGCAATAGCCCCCGGGACAAAAGATTCCAGCACAAAGGACTCCGGCACAAACGATCCCGAGGAAGTATACAGCGCGGGTATAGAGCCTGCGGCCCTTCGCGCGATGATTCGGAAGCTCAAAAGAGAACCCGAAGAGGCAATTACAGATTTTTTGTTGCAGGCCTCTTTCCCCATGGCCATTCCCGCAGACGAACTGGTTCGCAGAGCGAAAATAGCCCTGGAGCCGGGAAAGGCCTCCCTTGTGGCCGGGCTGGAGTATCTGGCCAGGATGGACCTGCGCTCTACCTTGCGCTCCATAGCAGCGCCCTGTCTCGTAATTCACGGCAGGCAGGATCGGATCGTTCCGTGGCGGGCGGCACGATTTCTGGGTTCGCACCTCCCGCTCGCCCGTGTCGAGTTGCTGCCTTCCGTCGGTCATCTGCTTATCGAGCAGTGCGGGAAGGACCTTATCCATCACATCGCACAATTTGTGGAATCGCTCCGATGAATCCAGGCGCCGGCTTATCTCCTTCGGTTACCGCACGCTTCTGCGCCGCCGCGCAGACCTATCACGACGAATCGGGCATGCAGCACAAGGTCGCCGAAAGGCTCGCAACCTCGATGCTGCCCAGCGAACGTATCGACAGCGTCCTTGAGGTAGGCTGCGGTACCGGTTTTTTGACCGAACTGCTGCGTAAGCGTTTTCCCGAGGCCGTAATTCATGCCATAGATATTGCCGGCCCCATGATAGAGCAGGCCAGGGAGCGCATCGGGGAGTGCGGCCAAATGCACTGGCATGTCGCCGATGCCCGGCAATTTCGCTCCGGCCTGCGTTTTGCCTTGACTGTCAGCAGCTCTGCCTTGCACTGGATGACCCCCATTCCGGAAACCGTAAAACGGCTTAGCGGCATGCTTCTTCCAGGCGGATACCTGGTTTCCGCGCTGATGGTCGGAGGGACCTGCGAGGAACTCCACACAGCGCGCAAGCACCTGTTTGCCAACAAAACCAGTCCGGTGTGTTTGCCCCGTGCCGAGGAAATCCTCGAGGCGATCACAGCCGCGGGGCTGGGGATCGAGAGCACCCGCCAGGAGGTCCTCCGGGAGCGCTACGACTCTGCCCGCGGTTTTTTGGGGAGCCTCAATCGCCAGGGAGTAACCGGCGTGGCCAACAGCGGATGCAGCAGCTTGCTCAACCGGACCGAATTGCGCAAGCTCATCGAGTATTACGACCGCAGATTTGCCGACCCCGCCGGTGGGGTTTATGCCAGCTATCGTATTCTTTATGTGAAAGCGAGGAAGCAGTAATGATTTCATTAAACAGAGGGGTTTTCATTACAGGTACGGACACTGATGCGGGCAAAACGGTAGCCGCTGCCGCCGTACTTGTCTCGATGCGCGCCGCGGGCATCGATGCCGTTCCGATGAAACCGGTGCAGACCGGCGCGATTCTACGGGAGGACGGCGTGCGGCAAAGCCCGGACCTTGAGTTTTGTCTCCGGATGGCTCAATTGCGTCCCGGAGCCGGCGAGATCGGCGACATGGTGCCCTGCATCTATGATCCTGCATGCTCACCGCATCTTGCCGCGGCAAAAGCCGGCCGCGAGATTTCGTTTGATCGGATTTCCGAAGCTTTCGACAGCCTCCTTCGAAGGCACGAGCGTGTCGTGGTGGAAGGCGCGGGAGGTCTGCTGGCCCCCATCGACGGGAGCCGTACGATGATCGACCTCATGGCGATGCTGGCCCTTCCCGTCATCCTGGTGGCCCGCCCCGGTCTTGGCTCCATAAACCATACGCTGCTCTCCATAAGGGAACTCGAGCGCTCGGGCCTTGCGCTGCACGGGATAATTTTTTGTGAAACGAGCCGCACCGGCTGGGGGGAAATCGAAGAAAACAACATTGAAACTATCGCCCGGTTCGGAAAAGCGCAAGTGCTCGGACGCATCGAATATATGGCCGGATTGGCTGAAAACCGCATCGGTCCTCAAGCTTTTGGAGATCGCTCGACAAAGCTTCTGACGCTTGCATGGAATTGAAAGAAGAGGACCTCGGATAATTATGAATGATGTCACGGAATACTATCGAAAAATCGACCGCGCAAGCCTCTGGCACCCCTACACCAGGCATTCGGCCATCCGGGAGGGTTTCCCCGTTATCACCAGGGGCGAAGGGGTGTTCCTTTTCGATAGCGACGGCAACCGCTACGTCGACGCAATCTCCTCATGGTGGGCATGCAACCTTGGTCACAGCCACCCGCGGCTCATCCAGGCCATCGTCCGCCAGGCCTCGGAACTCCAGCACAGCATCCTGGGCAACCTTACCCACCCCTGTGCCGCCGAACTGGCTTACGGGCTTATAGGCGCCTTCCCCGACAGGCGCAGAAGAGTCGTGTTTGCAAGCGACGGGGCAAGCGCGGTGGAGGCCGCGCTGAGGATTGCCGTTCAATACCGGCACAATATAGGGGAGAGCGGCCGTTTTCGATTCGCGGCTTTCGAAGACGCCTATCATGGCGACACCATAGGCGCAATGTCTGTCGGGTATCTGCCGGCTTTCCATGCCGCCTATCGCCCACTGCTGTTTCCGGTCTACCAGGCCAAAGCCCCGGACTGCTCCGCATGTCTTCCCGGGACCACCCCCGAGACATGCGCCATGCAATGTTTTTCCCCCATGCAGCGTACGATTGAAGAGCACGCTCGTGAGCTTACGGCCGTGATTGTCGAGCCGCTATGCCAGGGCTCGGCCGGGATGAGAATATATCCCGCCAAATACCTGCGCAAACTCAGTGAGATTTGCGCGCGGAACCATGTTTTGCTCATTGTCGACGAAATCGCCATGGGGTTTGGACGAACCGGCAGGATGTTCGCCTTTGAGCACGCGGGCATCGACCCGGATATTGTCTGCGTCGGCAAGGGTCTTTCGGGCGGCTATCTCCCAATCAGCGCCGTTGTGGTGAAGGAGGAAATCTTTGAAACCTTCGCCGATAAACCGGAGGACCATACCTTTTACCACGGGCACACCTTTGCCGGAAACCCCATTGCCGCGGCCGCGGCCATCGAATGCCTGAATATCTACCGGGAAGAAAAAATAGTGGAAAAGGCCGCACGGCTGGCGCAGATCCTGGCCGCCCGGTTCGAGTCCTTCAGAGGGATTCCCGGCGTAACGAATGTGCGCTGCCTGGGGATGATCGCCGCCTTCGAGATGACCGAAAAAGACGGCGCGACCGGCGCGGACCGCGCCCTGCGCCTCTGCGGGGCGATGGTGGAAAAAGGAATCCTCGTTCGGCCGCTCGGTGCAACTGTTTACCTTATGCTGCCGTTAATCACTCCTGACGAGGTGCTGGCCGAAACCGTACGGCTCATGCTGGACGCCCTTATGGATACTTAGGGAACACCTGTGCTTTGAGAACTTCACCGCTTTTTGCTCTATCCACTTGGCTGCATCAAGTGAAAAAATGATGTCTTTCCGCAAATTTGCCCTGATATGCCGCCGCAATCTGCGCCAAAACCGTTTGCTGCAAATCTTGCTGATCGTCGCTTTCTGGCTGATCGGGGAAACGCTGGCGCGCGGATTGGGTTTGCCTGTGCCGGGCTTCGTTATCGGCCTGTTCATTCTGATCGCCTTGTTTGCCAGCCGGAAATTCAGCCCTCGCAACCTCGAACTTGGCGCGGAATGGTTTCTGGCCGAAATGCTGCTTTTTTTCGTACCTGCCGTCCCGGCGATCGTGAATCACCACGAATTGCTTGGATGGCTTGGGCTAAAGGTCCTGGCGGTCATTTTTGCGGGGACCATGATCGTCATGATCGTCACTGCGCTGGTCGTCGATGCCTGTTTTCGGTGGAGCATGCGACAAAAGCCGACGGGGGGCAAACAGCAATGAATCCGTGGGACAGGGGATGGGATAATCCCGCCGCCTTTGCGGTTCTGGAATCCATGATCTTGTGGTCTGCCGTGACCATTACACTCTATATTTTTGCAAAACATTTCTATCGTCGCCTGCCGCGCTGGTGGACGGCGCCGCTGATTGTGACGCCGCTCCTTTTGATCGTCATCACTATCGCATCCCATACGAGCTATAGCGTTTACATCGATGGCACACATTGGCTGATCGTCTTGCTGGGGCCCGCCACTGTTTCATTCGCCGTTCCGATTTACAAACAGCGGCAGATCATTCGGCGGCACTGGCTTATCTTGGCCGTAGGCGTTCTTGTCGGAAGCACTACGGCGATGCTTTCGGCCTGGGGACTTGCCGGCGCATTTGGTCTGGACGGCAGTCTGCGCCTCAGCCTGTTGCCGCGTTCGATCAGCACGCCCTTTGCCATGGCCGTTTCAGGCGAGATTGGCGGCGTGCCGGACTTGACCGCGGTCTTCGTCATTCTGACCGGCATTTTCGGCGCAGCATTTGGTGAGACGATGCTTTACTGGATGCCGTTGCGTTCTGCTTTGGCGCGGGGAGCCTCGTTCGGTATGGGAGCGCACGTAGTAGGGTCGAACAAGGCGCATCAAATTAACCGCGAAGAAGGCGCAATCGCCGGCCTTGTCATGGTGCTTGTCGGTATCCTCAACGTCCTCGCAGGACCACTGCTTGCCCATTTTTTAAGATAGTATCTCACGTCCCTTCGGGACACCCTGAAACCACGAAAAGACGTGGCAATCACCCCCCTTTTGTAAAGGGGGGCCGGGGGGATTTTCACCTCGCGAGGAACTTTTCGAGACAGCTCTTCACGTGCCCTCGGGACACCCTGAAACCATGAAAAGATTCGTAGATCCGTAGGATGGGTGGAGCGGAGCGCAACCCATCAAATCTTTTCGTAACAGTATCTCACGTCCCTTCGGGACACCCTGAAACCACGAAAAGATGTGGCAAGCCCCCCCCTTTTTTAAAGGGGGGCCGGGGGGATTTTGCGGGTCTCGCGAGACTTTTCGAGACAGACTTCGTTCTAATTATCGGCAATCTTTTCAAGTGCCGGATCGCTCATTTACTTACCCCTTCGTGGGAAAATTGTAAGCCTCTCTATTTCCTTCCGATCTTCTTGACATCGCAACGGTTTTATGCAATAAAGTCTACACACCTTGAAAAAGGCTGGTATATCAGTTACCCCCATTCAATCTTCTATGATGTTCGTCCGCCTTCGCAAATTCTATTCCAGCGCTTTTCACTGATCTTCTATCTGCGGTTCTGAATTATTCCACACACTTTTTTTATCCTCAACGCACTTGCTTGTTCTTCAAAGGTGAGAGGAGGTGGTGGCATTCCCGGCGCATCATGATTGCGCAGATCTATGTCAAACGATTCAAAATTTGATTCTTATCAATTGAACGCATTCATTTCAGAGGGAGATTGCTATGGCAGGACAACAATCACTAGGCAATCCGGCAGTCGTTGGCTTGGCAGGCTTCGGTATGACCACGCTTTTGCTGCAGTTTCACAATCTGGGCTGGATGGGGTCCGGGATTGTTTTTTGCACCGCCCTGGCGTTTGGCGGCGGCGCGCAGATCGTAGCCGGGTTCCAGGAATTCAAGACGGGGAACAACTTCGGCTACAGCGCCTTTGTAGCCTATGGCGCTTTCTGGCTTGCGCTGGCAGCCATTTTCCTGTTCCTGGATTTGCAGAAAACCCCGAATACTTTTATAGGAGAGCATCTTAAGATTACCGGAACTGATGTCGGATTATTTTTAGTGGGGTTCACAATCTATACGGCAATCATGTTGATCGCTTCCCTCGCAATCCACGTCGCCATGTTTCTTACCTTCCTCACACTAACGCTTGGTTTTATAGGTCTCGACCTGGTCTTTTTGGCCGGAGCAAAAGATTTGCTGGCCATTACCGCATGGGATTTGATCATTTGCGCGCTCCTTGCCTGGTACATGATGGCGCATGTGATCTTTCTGCAGGTTTACGGCAGGGATTTACTGCCGGTGGGCGGTCCCCTGGTCTCTAAGCCTGTCCTTGTCCCCAAGCCGGCGTAGTCTCCCTCCGGATCCGGAAACACCGGGCAACTGCTTCAAGGAAAACCGATATCCGGGACGGCGCCTAAGCCGTCCCGGATGTTTTTTTCATTCTCTCGGGGCTCGCCTCCGTTGTTTACCGCTCATCAGATTTGAGGCCCTCCTCGACTATTCGAGTAAGGTGCTCGCGGGTATTGAGTTCGGGATCCTCCAGGACCATCTCGAACAGGCGGTTGAGGACCTTCCCAATTTGCGGGCCGGGTGCAAGATCGAGGATCTTCATAATGTCGGCGCCGCTCAGCGCAAGCTCCCGCACGCTGAAGGCGGATACCCGTTCGAGCTGAACCCTGAACCTGTCTCGAAGCAGCCTTATGCCCTCGATTCCGCCTTGGATTTTCCCCGGGGTTTCGGGACTTCCCGCTGAAAGCGCTTCGGCCTCCGCAAGCGCGATAAAATCCTCTATAAGCTCCGGGTGAACCACGGTTATGAACTTCCTGATCCCGGCATCACTCCAGGAAAGGGCCTCCGGCGAAAGCTGGTGCCTGACCAGCGTGGAAACCTCGTCGATACATTTGCTTGACATGTTCCAAGTCTTCATCTTCTCCATTGCGATGCAGGCGCTTTCTCGCCTGACATCCATTTCGTGCGGATCGGCTCCGGATTGGGCACTTTGAGCGCCCGTTTCGTGAAAAAGTGCGGCAAGCCTTGGCCGTATCCTTTTTTGACAATTTACAATGCAAGAGATGGTATGCTCGTAGATACTTACCCCTCTGCAAGCGCCCGCAGCAAGACGGGGAAGCAATTTATCCAGTGCCCCGCAGTTTTTCAGCAGATCGAAAGCCCCCGCAGGGTCCCCGGACAACAATATTTTTAGTATCTCATCGCGAATCCTCTCGCCGGAGACGTTTCCCAGTTCCCCTGCCCTTTGCCGCATCGCACTGAAGGTGGCGGCATCGATTTTGAATCCGTAAATTCCACAGATTCTGGCAGCTCGAACGATCCTCAGCGGGTCCTCGGAAAATCTGGCCCCGGGATTTCCGACGGCGCGAACAAGACCTTCCGTCAAGTCCTCACGCCCTTTGTTCGGGTCGATGAGAACCCCCTCTGGATACGAAAGTGCAAGCGAATTGATCGTGAAATCGCGCCGCCCGAGGTCTTTTAATATTCCGGTTTCTCCCGCGGGCTCAAAACTCGTCACTTCTATGTCCCGGGTCCGCGTGTGCACCTGGACCGTGCCATGGCGAATGCCCACCGGGATGACCCTGGGGAAAATGGAGATAATCTCCCCGGCGTCCGCGCTTGTGGCAAGGTCCCAATCTTTTGGCTCTATCCCCAGGATCAGGTCGCGCAACGCCCCGCCGACGACCCAAACGTCGAACCCGGCTTTGTGGATTTTTCCCATGACCGCGGCGACATCGCCTGGAACAAAAGGCAGTCCTGGAGTGGCGGGCAAAATCGGCATCGCAGATCAATCCTGAAGATATTTTTAACTGTCGCCGAACGGTGCAAAATCGTGCCCCCGCTCTTCGCTAAGTCCTTACCTGAGCACGCGGCGCACGCGCATCGAGGTCCAAAGCAACACGCGCAACCTGGCGGCCCAGTTCGACGCACCTGTTAAGATCCTCTTTTTTAGGAGTATACTTGACGCGAATCCCGTCGCTCACCAGATCGATATTCATTTCCCGCATGGCTTCCGTGATCAACTTGACCGCCTCGCCGCTCCAGCCATACGAGCCAAAGACGGCGCCGACTTTTCCAACCGGCTTCAAACCTTTCATGTAGCTTATCAGGTCGGCCATGGCAGGCATCATGCCGTTATTTATCGTCGGCGAACCCAGGACGATGGCCATCGAGTCCAGCAACTCGGCCATTATGTCGCTTCGGTGTTCAAATTTTAAATTGAGGACCTTAAAGTCTAAACCTTCCTCTTTAAGACCCTCACCAATGGCATTGGCCATTTTCTCGGTTGCCTGCCACATCGTATCGTAGACCACGAGGGCTTTTTTGCGACTCTGTTGCCTGCTCCACCTCTGATAGGCCTCAATTATTCCCCCCGGGTCTTTTCGCCAGATAATGCCGTGATCGGGAGCAATCATGTCGATGTCGAGCCCCATCTCAGCGACCTTTGCGATCAGCTTCTGAACGAGTGGGGAATAGAGCAGCAGGATGTTTGCATAGTACTTGGCTGCGTGGCCGAAGAGTTCCGTTGCGTCGACTTCGTCGTCGAACCTCTGGCTGGTTGCCCAGTGCTGGCCGAAACCGTCGTTCGAAAACAACAGCCTGTCTTCGGGTATATATGACCACATGCTGTCCGGCCAGTGAAGCATTCGCGTCTCCAGAAAACTGACCGTCTTTTTCCCCAGCTTGAGCGTCTGGCCGGTTTCCACCACATGGTATGGCCAGTCGTCGCGGTTGTAGTGATCCAGGAGGGCCTTTTTGCCCATCGGGGAGCAAACCACCTTCTCCGGTCCGACCAGTTCCACGATGTCAGGCACTGAACCGGAATGGTCCATCTCCACATGATTTACCACGAGGTAATCTATGCGTTTGGGGTCGATTATCCGGCTTATATTTTCGATCAGGTCATTTTTGAAGGGCTTCTTGACCGTATCGAAAAGCGTGATTTTTTCATCTATTACGAGATAGGCGTTATAAGTCGACCCTCCCGGGGTGGAGTAACCGTGAAAGTCACGAATGTTCCAGTCCAGAGCGCCAACCCAGTAAACGTTCTCTTTAATTTCCACAGGCGCCATCTAAATAATCCTCCTTCTTGTCCATGCCGGTTCTTCCAATAGTGTCATAGGTTATAACGAGGCTAAGCAATGCGGGGCTTGGTTGATTCCTCCCCCCATGATAATAGTCATTATCGAAAAATAGCACAAATTTCAACCGAAGGTCTCCCCTTTTCCCCGGGTCTGGGCGGACAGGTTATAATACGCTGATTATCTCATAGCAGGTTGAATTTGAGGGCATATTCCTCAATTACTTTAGACGGACGGAACCCTGCTTCCGGAAATCACCACGCAAAAAAGAGGAAACCGGCAAAAATGGAAAACGGTGAACCCAGACGAAAATATACCGAAGCTGAAATCAGGGAAGAAAACAAACGCATCAGACATCTCAGGCGACTGGTCGATTTCTCTCTGGCCCTGATCGCTCAGTCGCCCATGTCCCACGACGAAGCGAACCGGATCGTCCAGGCGGTCCGGGGACAGGCAATGGAGCTTTTCCCCGGGAAAGAGGAGACTTTCGAACTACTGTACACCCCCAGGTTCAGGCGGCTTATTGCGGAAAAGTTTAGCCTGCTGTAATCTGATGTGAGGCTAAGCACCTTCAGCATGAAGTCCGGCGCCCCCCGGCCACGGGGTGCCGCATTGCGTCGATCTCCACCCTCCGCGAGGTTTGGCAACCAGGCATGAACGAAGTTATCAGCAAATTGCAGCGGGAAGCGGAAAGAATCGCCTCCAAACATCCCCAGCCCGAATTTTACACTCGATTCATGGCCCCCATTGCCCTCGCAAAAAGGCTTTTCTACAACTCGCCCGGTATTATGCGCCTCCGCGCGGTGGTCGAGCCCTGCTACCACGAAAATCTCGGCCACGGGATCTACCATAGCACCCGGGTGAGCATCGACTGCGCAGCTCTCATCCACATCGAAACGGACAGCGACCGAATGAAGCCGCCCGCGGTCGAGCGGCTCATGCTTATCGGCTTATACGCGGGCCTTCTGCACGACATCTGCCGCGACGCGCCAAGCCACGCGGAGTTCGGGGCACTGGAGTCCGAGAGGATACTGTCATCCTTTCCCCTCAGCAAAAACGAAGTCGCCTGCATAAGCAATGCTATAAGAAACCATGAGGCATTCGTGCCTTTGCTTTCAGCCGGAAGCCGGTGGTTTCAACTCCTGAGCGACTGCCTCTATGACGCGGATAAGTTTCGATGGGGCACGGACACATTCACGCATACTCTCTGGCACATGGCCGACCACCAGGAACTCAGCCCCAGGGACCTCATTGAAAAATTCCCCTGGGGAATGTCCGGAACCGTTCGCATAATCGATACATTCAGAACTCCCACAGGCCGGCAATACGGCCCCGAGATCATCGAAACCGGAATGGATATAGGAAAAGAAATATATCGTTACCTGCTTCAGCACTATCAGGAAAGCTGAATGTAGGAAGACCTCGCGGGGCGGTTCGGAAGAGCGTGCGGCTTCCGCCCCGCCTCTTCGTCAGTGAGCCGCCGCCGCGTCCCTGGCCTTAATGTCCAAAACATCCCAGCGCTGGTAGGTCTCATCGAGTTCTTGTTCGATAGCCTTGAGCCTGTCCCTGGCGGCGGCTATTTCAGGGCCGCCCCTCCGGTAGAATTCCGGATCGGACAGGGATCGATACAAATCGTTACGCTCCGCTTCGAGACGTTCGATGACCCCCGGCAAATCTTCTAACTCGCGCCGTTCTTTGTAGCTGATCGTCTGCCTGCATTCGCGTTTTGGACGCTGTTTTTCCGATATACCACGGGGTCTCCCGGAATCGATCCGGCCGCGCGGTTCCCGTTGGCGCATCCAATCGTCATAGCCCCCCACGTATTCTCCGACCCTGCCTCCGCCCTCGAGCACCAGGGTACTCGTCACCACATTGTTTAAAAAAGTCCGATCGTGGCTTACGAGCAGCAGCGTGCCCTGATAATCCAGGAGCAGGTCTTCCAGCAGTTCCAGGGTTTCCATATCCAGGTCGTTAGTCGGTTCATCGAGTACGAGCAGGTTCGACGGTTTCGTAAACAAACGCGCCAGCAAAAGCCGGTTGCGCTCTCCCCCGGAAAGCGTACTGACAGGGGACCTGGCGCGTTCCGGGGAAAATAGGAAATCCTGCAGGTAACCCATTATGTGCCGGGGCATACCGTTAAACATAATCGTGTCATTGCCGCCTGCGACATTTTCGGCCACCGATTTATTTTCGTCGAGTTGGGCACGAAGCTGGTCGAAGTAGGCCGTCTCAAGGCTTACGCCGTGCCGCAGCACTCCACTTTGTGGGGGCAAGTCCCCCAAAAGCACGCGAAGCAGAGTAGTCTTGCCGGAGCCGTTTGGACCAATTATCCCGATTTTGTCACCACGCATGATCGCGGTCGAAAAATCGCCGATTATAGGCCTTTGCCCGCTGTAGCCATAGCTGACGCCCTGCGCCTCGATAACCAGTTTCCCGGAAGCGGCCGCATCTTGGGTCTTCATGCACACGGAACCCGTCAGTTCCCGGCGCGCGCGCCTGGTGTCGCGCATTTTTTCGAGTTCTCGAACCCTGCCCTCATTTCGTGTTCTTCTCGCCTTGATGCCCTGCCGAAGCCATGCTTCTTCCCGGGCCAGTTTATTGTCAAAGCGTTCCCGATGCCCGGCTTCGATTTCAAGGGCAGCCTGCTTTCGCTTCCGGAAGGTTTCATAATCACATGACCAGTCGGTCAGCCGCCCTCGATCGAGTTCTACTGTGCGCGTCGCAAGCCTTTCGAGAAACCTCCTGTCATGGGTGACAAAAAGCAGGGTTCCCTCGAAGCGCAGCAGGAATTCTTCCATCCAGCCTATGGCTTCGATGTCGAGGTGATTGGTGGGTTCATCGAGCAGCAGCACGTCCGGTTCACTCACCAGTCCACGCGCGAGCAACACCCTGCGCTTGAGCCCCGCCGAAAGTGTTTCGAACCGTTCGCCGGGATTCAGCTCCATGCGCGAGATCGTCGCCTCTACACGGTTGAGCCCGCTTTCGGCATCCGAGAGACCGGTTTGAGACCCGTCTAATCCGGCGGCCACAATTTCCAACACGGTCCCGTTAATTTCCCGGGGCACCTCCTGGGGCAGAAAAAAGCCCCGTACCCCCTGCGTATACACAACCTCGCCCTCGTCCGGAGTGAGGTCACGATTCAAAAGAAGCATCAATGTAGACTTGCCTGTCCCGTTCCTCCCAAGGAGACACACACGCTCCCTGCGCTCGATATAAAAAGTAACATGATCGAGCAGTAAAGGGCCTCCGAAGCCTATACACACCTCACGCATACCGATAAGAGCCATTCCGGTCCAATTCCTTTAACGAGGATAAAAATGATTACAAAAGTTGAGTATTATACCTGTAAACAGGTACTGAAGGCAAAGTGCTTACCCGGGGCTCGCGATCCGGTGATGAAACTTTTTTGGAATTCCCGGTGTGATGTCCGTTCTTCCTTCGTGACCGGTGGTGAGCGATAATGGCACAAAATAATCCATTTTTGGCCGGTTTTCTCGATTTTCTTATCGCAGGATGGTTGTCCATGGTGGATCTCCGATTGCCTTCTCTCATGTCAACACAGAAGCTTAAGCATTTAATACTAACTCGCTGATCACTTTCACCATACTGAAATATAAGCTTATATGCTGACACACTTAGCCATTTACACAATTCTTGTCTTCCAAAAGCCCCCTTGACGCTTGACATTTGAGTCAATGATGAGAACATGTCTCCAAATAGTCGTTTGACCCAGAGAGAGTGAGTGAGTGCAACACCTGTGTCAGGAGGGGATTGAAATGAGAAGATGTGCGAAAGGTGGAATTTTTCTGCTGGTTTCAGCTATTGCGTTATTGCAGATCTTGTCGATATCAGCTTTGGCAAACGGAATCGGTGTCGGCACCACTCGCTATGGTATTGCCTTCGACGGGGCAAACATCTGGGTGACAAATAATTCCAAAAACACTATCTCGAAGCTCAATGGAAGCGACGGGTCTTTGATCGGAACGTATGCTGTCGCGAGTCCCTGGGCTGTTGCGTTCGACGGGTCAAACGTCTGGGTGACAAATTATGGCGGCGACACCGTCACAAAGCTCGATGCAAGCGACGGGTCTTTGGTCGGCAGGTACACTGTCGGCATGATTCCAGACGGTATCGCCTTCGACGGGACAAACATCTGGGTGGCAAATTTTGGCAGCAAGACCGTAACAAAGCTCAGGGCATGCGACGGGTCTTTGGTCGGAACTTATGCGGTCGCTAATCCATGGGGTATTGCCTTCGATGGGGCAAACATCTGGGTGACAAATCATGACAGCAAAACTGTCACAAAGCTGAGGGCAAGCGACGGGTGTTTTGTCGGAACGTATAAAGTCGAAGATGAACCGCTGGGTATTGCCTTCGCCGGAGCAAACATCTGGGTGGCCAATTATGGCAACGAAACCGTCACAGAACTCAACGCATCCGATGGTTCAAAGGTCGGGAAGTATAAAGTCGGCAAGGGTCCATTTAGTGTCGCCTTCGACGGGGCAAACATCTGGGTGGCAAGTACTAATGGCAGTGTCACGAAACTCAGGGCATGCGACGGATTTTTGGTCGGAACGTATGGTGTCGGCGATTATCCAAACGGTATTGTCTTCGACGGGGCAAACATCTGGGTGGCAAGTGCTAATGGCACTGTAACGAAACTCAGGGCATGCGATGGGTCTTTCGTGGGAACTTATGGCGCCGGTAGCAGTAGTCCGGCCGGCGTCACCTCAGAGGGGGCAAACGTTCGAGCGACGAATAATAACACCAAGTAACTTAGATCACTTACCTTTTCTGTTATTTAACGCTAAAAAAACGCAATACCGGACGTGACTCAACCTGTATGTTATCGCCTACATCAGTGCAGTCAAATCTGAACGTTAGAGCCTTGAATTTCGGATTTTCGGGATCGACAAATCCATTCGGACAAATCCACAGACTCCCTCCGGAAGCCCCTGCGGAACTGCATCGAACATTCGTTTCCTTAAGTTGCACTCGCTGGCATATTATTTGTACTTCCTTCTGTTACAGACGGCAAAGTACGCACGCTGATAAATAAAGGGCAGTTTTTGGATATAGCGAAAAAAGGAGTGACCTATGTGGTTCCTGGCATGGCTTTCCGCAGGTGTCATAGTTGGATTTTTGCTCGCCAGTTTATGTAATATTTCAGCAAAAGGCGACGAGAGATACATCGAAAGTTCCCCGGATTTAGAAAGAAGAATTGAAAACGTCGCATAGTGAGTCTTCGGCCGTTCAGGACCAGGATGAACGGTTTCCAGGGCCGCCACACGTCCCGCAGACGGATATTTCCAGGGCTTAAACCGCCGTTTTCGCCGCCGGGACTACCGTCATGAGGCTTTGATTCCCTGAGGCAAAAAGGCTCCCCCGGCTCTTATTTCGAGTCCAACCCCTTGCGCTATCGATAGAGAGCACGCCAATATCTCCATCGCCCCGGCACTTGCCAGGTCACAGACCTGACACTATTATCTATAACTACAAGTGTTTCCTCCAGTACCATAGCGTTTCCTTAAAACCGTCAGTCCAACTAAAGGAGGCCCGGCATGACTCTTGGGAACAAGCTTACGGCTGAATTCATCGGCACGTTCTGGCTCGTATTTGGAGGATGTGGGAGCGCGGTACTTGCCGCGGCATTTCCCAAGGTCGGCATCGGATTGCTCGGAGTTGCTTTTGCCTTCGGCCTCACGGTGCTGACGATGGCCTACGCTATCGGACACATTTCAGGCTGCCATCTCAACCCCGCCGTTTCCGTCGGTCTATGGGCCGGCAAACGCTTTCCTGCGTCCGACCTGCTGCCTTATATCGTAGCCCAGGTGGCGGGTGGTATTCTTGCCGCAGCAGTTCTTTACCTGATTGCAAGTGGAAACCCGACCTTCAGTCTCAGCAATGGGTTTGCGGCGAATGGCTATGGCGAGCATTCGCCGGGGGGTTACTCCCTGCTTGCCGGGTTTGTCGCGGAGGTTGTGCTGACGTTTATGTTCCTGATAATTATCATGGGGTCCACGCACGGGAATGCGCCAAAAGGATTCGCACCAATAGCTATCGGATTGGGACTCACTCTCATTCACCTGATCGGGATTCCCGTGACAAATGTTTCGGTCAACCCGGCTCGCAGCACCGGTCCGGCCCTGTTCGTAGGAGGCTGGGCGCTCATTCAGTTATGGCTCTTCTGGCTGGCTCCTCTTATCGGTGGCGCACTGGGCGGGGTCGTATATCGGATTTTGGCGCCGGAAGCGGTCGTCGAACCTGCGGTGACAGGCGACTGATGGTGGTTCTCGGACGGTGTGCTGGGTTGCGCTTCGCTCCTCCCATCCTGATGTGTGCCAAAGGATTGGGAGGATTGGATTTGTGCCCTTCCGGAGGCCCCCACGGGGCGGATCCGCAAATGCAGCTTTCCGAACCAGGCGATTACCCCCCGAACCCTTCACGAACCTTCTTTGCGCATGCAGGGCAAATACCATGGCTGAAATCGGCTTCGGAATGCTCGCTAATGTATGCCTTGAGTTGCCGCCAATAGCCGCGATCGTCACGTATTTTTTTGCACCAGGCGCAAATAGGGAGCAAGCCTTTCAAGTTCTTGACCTTGGCAAGTGCTTCCTGGAGTTCTGCGATAAGCTTCTCACGCTCTCTGCGCATACTTTCCCGCTCAGTGATATCTCTTACGATAGACGATGCACCAACAATCTCCCCCGTGTCATCC
>CAWGZP010000106.1:0-36807 GCA_963826655.1 uncultured delta proteobacterium | reverse complement strand
GGGGCCGCCGTCAAGGGCCTGGATTGGTTGCTCGTGTTGACCCAGGATGAAGACGAAACGTATACCTTCTTGTATAGAAACATACTATGGACGGTCCTCATAACTCTATTCCTATGCGCAACCGGGCCACTCATTTTATGGATGCTGGTCAAGCGCCTGCTGAGACCTATCGAAAGGATGCATCGGCAGGCTCTGCGGATCGGCGAAGGTGAGCTGGACCTGAGGATCGAGGTTGGCTCCCTGGATGAGATCGGGGAACTCAGCTCCGCCTTCAACATGATGGCCGACTCTATTAAAGACCTCATCAAGAAGGAGGTCGAAATGGCAAAGGAATTGCTGCATTCCAAAAATCTTGCAACCCTGGGCGCTACGGCGAGCAAGGTCACTCACGAAGTGGGAAATCTTCTGAGCAATATCTCTTTGATCATAATGAGTCTCAGAGCCCAGAAGCTCAGCCCGGGAGCAGAAGAATCAGTGCAACTCCTGGAAAGGGAATCCGAGCGGGTTGGGGCGTTCATCAAGAGCTTTCTCCGGTTTGCAAAAAAGCCGGAGCTGTGCCTGATGACAGCCTCCCTCGAGACCACAATCCAGGATATGCTGGCCGTGTACAGCCAGGAAGCCGAGACAAGGGGAGTGCACTTCGATATCGAATGGGACCCAGGCCTGCCCATGGTGGCCATGGACGTGGGGCTCATGCACCAGGTTCTTACCAACCTTATAAAAAACAGCCTGGACGCCATGCCGGAGTCTGGTATCATCAGGATGGAAGGATCGGTCGAGGGAGATTTCCTGCAACTTATCGTCCGGGACACTGGGCCGGGAATGAGTCCGGATGTCCGGGAGCAGATATTCAATCCCTTTTATACAACCAAGGGGAAAAACGGCACGGGCCTGGGTCTACCTATATGCAAGACTATCCTCGATGCACATCGGGGCTCCATCGAATGCGTGAGTGAGCCGGGAAAGCATACGGCCTTCATTCTCAAACTGCCGCTTAGACGGCCTTGAGGGGCTTCGAGTTCTCGTAATCGAAAATCTCCTGCTTTGAGTGTTGAGAACCGGGGGCGCTCCAAAGGGTAGTTCCACTTGCGTACCGGGTCTTATATTAGCAATTCCCTAAACCAGCCGTGACCAAGGATCTTGTGGCCATCCGGATATTTTGGAGATAGGGATCTTTATTGGCGCAGTTCTCGAGGAATTTTTCCGGGGTTGCAGCCGTCTTATCGGGCGCTCCGTTACTGTCGATCATGTCCGGCCTCCATTGGGTGGGTTATATTTCGCATTATGGAGATTCGACTCGATGCCCACCCCTCCATCGTTGCGGGTTCGAATGGAAGGGAACCCCAGAAGGCAAGCATTTCGCCAGTAGTTGGCGCCTTTTAATGCGTTTTTGAGAGCTTGAAGGAGTTCTTCTTTCGATACTGTTCCCAGATTTTCGGAAAAATATGTGAGAACCGGGTCATCCATTGGTGTCCGACTCCATAATGTGTAGTAGCGTTGCCTTCAAAATGAGCTATGTCGCGCCCTTCCATCCTGTTGCGTTTCAGAAGAGGCCGGCGCCATGCGACAAGAACGTAAAGAGCTAGACCCGGAATGGGAGATATTTCACCCTCGAATTTTCAAGGACGATGCCGCCGGACTTTTGAGCCTGTTCTTTTCGAAATTCCTGAAGATCACGTCAATGATGAAAGCTGAGGCAAGGCGGATGCTGTCCGGTAGTGCGCCAGGTTTGTTATCAAGAAATGACGCCATGTGAGGGACAATGCGGAATAAACATATTCTTCCTTTTTTTGTGAATGAACACTGTGAGTTCTTCCTGCGTTATAAATCAATTCACCTCCCTTTTAAATTGACACAAGAGTCTCGACATGAACTTGGGAACTTTGCCGAGATCGTTAAAAATATCAGTGGAATCGATCTTGTATTTATTTACTATGATCCAGTCAATGAACCTGTCTATAACCGGCTCCAACTCTTCGTCGGTTGAGATAGCCCATTGATAAATTCCGGACTTGTTCAGACTCAACAGTCCAGTCCAAAGATCAAGAGGAACTTCAGCAGTAAGCTTCTCAGCTCTTTGTGGAAAAGGAAGACCACTCGTATCAGAAGGTCGCACCGAACACGCATGCCCGAAACTGGAAATTCCCAGCAGGTTAATATTTCCTTTGATGTACAGCATTTATCAAAAGTTAAATGAATACCAGTGTCTTAAAGTAGTGTAACTCCGAGTTAGACAGTGGTGTGGCAAATTGAATTCCACAACGCATTCGGGGACAAAGGAAATACGATTCGCCGGATAAAACCGTTTCGTAAATTGTATGACCTTTGAGGCCATAACTCTGGAGCCACATATTGCAACAAACGCTGGAGGGAAGTTTCGGATTTGACTCAAAAGGCAGATAAGCAAAAGCCAAACCCGTCTGTGAAAAATCTATCAATGAACCTATCAGTACCGGATTGTCATCTCCCGGCGAAAATAGGACAATCAGAGTGTCTGCCGGTATAGGAAATCGCGCAGATTTTCGAGTATCCATGGAATTTTACACTCATACTAACATTAATAATGGATAATATACCTAAAAAAGGGACCAAGTCCGTTGAGGTTGAGGCAATGGGTAAACTGAACCATAAGAGGTGATTGTTTTTGGGAAATTAGTTTACTGCAGGCAAACCTATTGCGACCGGAATAGCCAGTCCACTTTGCCATACCACAGGGCGTACTTTCTATATCAAACTAAATGCCTTCTCCAATCATCTCTTGTCTCAATACCATCGGGCCTTGAGAAACTCTCGCTTATCCCTGGATCAAGCAGGGACTTTTTCTAAATTGCTCTATTCAGCCTATGCAAAGAGCGTTAAATCCCTCCGCCGAACGCACATGCCCCATTCCATAAGCTGGGCTGCCAATGACAGTCGTGCTTCTCTATCAGAGGCGTAAAGAGCTACATTAATTTGCGACTGGCCAGTGCCGGCACAACCATTCGCGCTGGCGGGTTACAATGTCATCTCTAGTGAGCAAGCATTGTGCCAGTGAGAGCCATAGTTGCGATTTACGACTAAGTAGTTAAATGGATTGGTAGAATAGAGCTTTCGCCGATGTACTTGGATGGAGAGGCGAGGCAGAATGCCGCCTGGAGAGGATTTAAGATCAGGTTCTACGTGACATTTTCTCCCAGCGCACCAGTCGATCTGTGAAATCATCTCAAAGAGAATGGCGTTTCTTTATTCAAAGTGGATTCTATTTGATATTGACGTATCAGAAAGCCCACCTGGAGGACGTTGATTATCTGGTCCAAAAAAGAGAAAAGGCGGGAATGGCCGGGATATTGGATCGTCTGAAATCAGTGTCAGTCGACTGCGGCCTGCCCTTGTCGAGAGAACTAAGACGTACCTCAGTTCACTTTGAAGGCCTCCAAAAATGGTTCGATATGCCTTCGCTTTCGAGACCGATCCAAAATGGCGAAAACAACGCGTTTGTAGCTCCCCTCGAAGTTATCCCCGAGAGCCTTGCGAAAAAGCTCGGCGATTTCATGGCCGTCGTTACCGAATGCTCCACAACCCCATGCCCCAAGGACAATGGAATCGTGGACATGTTTCACCCCCACGGACAGTACTTTGAGAATCCGCTGCCACATAGCCGTGCCTATCTCACTTCTCCTCTCGGGGGCCAGTTTGGCGGCATTTACCGCTGGGCACGTGATGATTCCAACTGTGTACGGTTCATCGAGAAGGCTCCCGTCATCTGAGCGAAAGACCGGTACGCCGGGAGAATAGATTGCGTAATTCGTATAAAGAGGGTCCTTGCGTGAGCGGTGAAACGCATACATTGCATTGTCTTTGATACAGGCGTAAAGACTCGACGATCTGGCGAGGTATTCCTCTTGCGCCCTGGCGCCGCCGAGAAAACCGCCACCGGGATTCGTTGCCGAGGCGAAGTTGAGTAGCGCCGGCCGACAGCCGCCGGCAATTAGACGGCGTGCCGCCTCAAGCGTTGACATATCTTCGACTGAAATCTTTGTTTGATAATTCCCCTTCGCCGAGTCCTGAAAGGGTTGACCGGGGGGATAAGCGACGGTCCCATCGACTGAGCGTTTGACCAATTGGGAGACGTTCGCTACTCTACCGGAAGGCGCCTGGTATTCTCCGGACTGAGTGATTTGGACTGCCTGACGGCCGTACTCGGCAGCCAACTCTCGAGATATTTCGATTTTTGAACTGCTCACAGCTTGTCTCCGCAAATTCACTGAAGTATCATTTTCTACATCCTCTAAAGAATCTACCAAAACAAAAGGGGCTTTGCACCTTCGTTTTTGAGGACGTACCGACGACTTTCACCAAAGCCCGATTCGTGAAACATTCCCGGGCAAAATCTTTTATTTTAGGGCAAAGGTGTGGAGATGGATGCAGAAACGGAGCCAAAGAGCAAATCGCAGGTGAAAAGAGAAATGCTCGCCTTGCAGGCCTTGGGTGAGAAGCTGGTAGAACTCTCCGCGGATCAAATCGAAAAGATCGACATGCCGTCGGAACTCAGGGATGCTTTGCTTTTTGCCAAGACGATTAGCAGGGGAGGCGCCCGAAGGCGGCAACTTCAGTATATCGGGGCACTTATGCGTAAGTCCGATCCGGAGCCCATTCAGAAGGCTTTGGACACTATAGGCAGGGGGCAGCTCCAGGATGCCAAAAAATTTCAGGAAATTGAACGATGGCGGGATGAACTGACAGGTGGCAACGATGTGCTCCTGGAAGAAATCGTGAGTCGAGGCGCTGACCGCCAGACACTGCGCCATTTGGTCCTGAGCGCCCGGAAAGAACGCGAGGGAAACAAACCGCCAAAAGCATCGCGAGCCCTGTTTCGGTTTTTAAAAGCCGAGTTCATCTCTTGAGATAAGTGCTTCTCGATATCGGGGCGAGATGCAAGCGTTCAGCCCAGCGGCGAGCGTTTTTCTTTGGTGAAACGGCCGGACGGAAATCAAATCGGGTTTGTTTGGGGCGCAAAATAGAAGGGCTGGAGATTCTCTCTCCAGCCCTTCACATTCCTCTATGGACGAGCAGTTAGAGCTTTCTTACTTTGACCGCCGAAGGTCCCTTGGCGCCCTGTTCAATCTCGAAGCTGACACGATCACCTTCCGCAAGGCTCTTAAAACCCTCACCTTCGATGGCGCTATGGTGAACGAAAACGTCTTTGCCGCCATCCTCAACCGTGATGAACCCAAAACCTTTTTGATCATTAAACCACTTTACAGTACCTTGAGGCATAACTCTTTAAATCCTTCCATCTCATTGGTTTGGAACAGTTCGGACCCTTCTGAATACACGTAAACATTAATGTCAAATTGCGATGGACGCAAGAAATAAAGCAAAAACACCCGGCTGAGTTGCATATTTTTTTGCTCAAGAGGGCATTTTTCGAAGTAATCAGCCGAACTTGGAGAGGCTAAAATCCTCTTCTCATTCCCACCGCCTCCTACTCAAGCTGTCTTCCCTGCGACCAACTCAACCGGTGGACGTAACCCGGTAAGCCATAGTCCCTCTTTGACGGACGACAAAGATGAGCCTGCCGCACCTTGGCCTGTGATAAGGCCCGATTGGTTTTAGTTCAACTCCCTTTTCGAATAGAAGGAGAATCCATCGGAGGGTAAGCCTTCGGAGAAAGTTAAACCCCAAGTGACCTTTCAGTTGCCGGCCTTCACCATGTTGATTCATCCGAGCCTGGTTTCTCAAATTCCCATCGAAGATTTCACTCTTCTTTTTTCCATTGAGCGTTTCGGCCGGGCATTTTAACCGGGCTTCCTACTTGGACCTCTTGGGGCTGGTTATAATCTATGTACGGCGAAGATGCCTGTCAACGTGCTCTGAAGTGGCTGGTATCAGGATATCTGCTCACAATCTGCGGGAGTCCAAAATGGAAAAAGAGGAGGCGCCTCCTGCTCGGCCGAATCCAATATGAAATGGGAGAGATGACTTAGATTTGGAATCGCTTTCTCAATTTATCGCTCCAAGTGGATAGGATATAGCGTATTTTTCTGAAAAAGGTCCTGACCGGCTGCTTGGGGTTGGTGATAATCGTATCCATCTCTTGCTCATCCAACATTTTTTCCATTGGACTTCGGTAGATTTTCATCGCTTTCTCACTTCTCGATTAAGGGAAATTGTTGGTTGCCCGTGGACCATGTCTCACTTTTGTGTCGCGGCGCCTCTTCAGAATTTGCCGCCAGCCCGTTCATGTTCCAGGGCCTGCGCGGCCTTCATGATTATATCCCGTATCGTTCCAATCCGAAAAGGCTTGGCAATGAAATCAAAGGCTCCCCTGGTCACTGCCTCCCGGGCCGCCTCGATGCTGGCGTAGCCCGTGATCATAATGACTTTGGTGTCGGGCGAGCCGACTTTCACATTCTCCAGGATCTGCAAGCCATCCAGATCCTCCATTCGGATGTCCGTCACTACAATGTCAAATTTCTTCTCCTGCATACGGGCCAAAGCCTCCTTTGGCGCCACGAATATCTCCACGTGATAGTCTCGTTCCAAAATTGGCTTGAGTCGCTGACCCACCAAAGGTTCATCGTCAAGGATGAGTATCTCTAACCGTTTCCCCACATCTCCTCCGCTCTCTTTTCTAATTGTTGTTGTAATATCAATATGATGGCCGATTAATCCAGTAGAACGACTCAGCCATCGGCTCGATTTTTTCACCGGAAGGCTCAGGACTGAATTGGCCCGGGCTATCGGAGACTGCATTATATCTTAGATATTGCCGAATCCGATGACAAGATCGACTTAAATGAAGTACCGTCATCACGACTGAGAATCATCGAGAAGGGCGGCCGCCCGGCAATCTGTTGGGTTTTTCCCTCCTCGTAATTACATTTAAAGCGGGGCCGCCCGTCAATTCGGTCCTCAATCTGAAGAATCCGGGAAATGTCAAAGAACAGGAGGACGTTCTCCATGGACAATAAAACTGTAGTACGGCGCTACATCGAAGGGGTGTTTGGCGAACAACACAATCTTTCAGTGATAGATGAGATCCTGTCCAATGACTTCTTCGAATACCTGGACTATGACTCCAGTGGTGAACGGGCCATCAAGGGCCGTGAAGAGTGGAAGATCGTCGCCAACATGTACTTCTCCGCCTTTCCCGATCTGAAGTGCACGATTGAGGAACTGATCGCCGAGGGAGATAAAGTTGCATGCCGCTGGACAACCCGGGCCACGCATAAGGGGAGTTTCCTGGGCGTTGCCCCCACCAACAAACGCCTGACGGTGACCGGGATAAGTATCTTTCGTATAGTGGAGGGCAAGATCGTCGAGGGCCGGACGAACTGGGATCTTATGGGGTTGCTAAAGCAACTCGATGCTCCTCTCGCACGGCTCAAAAGAGCTGCCTGAATTAAGTCAAATGGTAGCGCCGTCTTCCACTGCGGCGTTGCCGGCATCACGAAAGCAGGTCTTCATGCGGAGCGCAGCCACGGCGTCTTTTTCGAGAACATAAAGCTTGCAGAGACTCAAGCTGGATAGACCTCAAAACCGAGAACCAACAGCATGATCTAGTGCCCCATATCGAAAGCCCTGCTTGCCGGTGCTCGAATCCCGCCCCGCCGATTTTCTCGGCGCTCGTCTTGCCGGTTTGATCGTACTAAAGAAAAAGAAGTGTCTCGGGTAGCTTCATGTCAGGTAAAAATCCGGAGCGGAGTGTTGGGATCAAAAGATCTCAAAATGGCACTGTGAAGATCGCAAGGTTTTAAAGGCGCGGATGAAATCGGTTCACAGGTCATGTCGCCAAGGTTTGCGTACCTCGTTGCAGACCTGCGGTTCCCATTCGGCAAAATCAAAGCAATAAAAGCAGGGCGCGCTATGCAACCCCAGCGATATGAATTTGCACGTCTCGCAGTCATCTTTAGTATTGCCTACAGCTTTCATTTGACGGTTCCCTCCCACGATGCACCTCGATTTCCCCCTCAAGGAGGAAAGCTAATCATTTGTGTTGGAAGTGAAAAGCCCTTAGGCACTTTATCGATCAGGTGAACGCGAAAAAATATTCCGAGTTTTGGTCCCAAACTGTTACCGCATTACGAGTCTGTTCGCTGTTACGAAAAGATTTGATGGGTTGCGCTCCGCTCCACCCATCCTACGGGTCTATGGATCTTTTCATGGTTTCAGGGTGTCCCGAAGGGACGTGAAGAGCTGTCTTGAAAAGATTTGATGGGTTGCGCTCCGCTCACCCATCCTGATATATGGATCTTTTCATGGTTTCAGGGTGTCCCAAAAGGGACGTGATGAGCTGTCATGGACAATGACGGGTATGCTTGTAACAGCTCCTGGAAGGAGTGGAGTTTTTCGAAGCCGTCTTACCACCGGTCTCGCGGCGACGTTCCTGTTCGGTTTCCTTCGCTTCCGGCTACCTATGCCCACCCCCGGGATGATCCCCGCACGACTGGAGGCGAGGGCCTGATGACGACGGCACTTTATTTTCCTGTCCGCATTCCGGCAATCCGGTTCCGTAACCTGAAGATCAATAGTGTAGGAATGGACACACACTGCTGTCGGTGAAAGCCTGCAATCGAGTCCGGTCCATATCACATAGCACAAGGCCCGAGACAAGCTCGATGGTTGGCACGTTAGTTGCTTATTTCTGCCTCAAAAGCACTCGGGTGTGCCCGCTAAACCGAGACTGGAGGAAATATCTGAGCTTAATGAATAGCTCAAATAGATCGCCGGTCAGTATCTCTTACGCCCTTAGCTGGATCCCAAATGCTCCAAAGTGCTTCCGCAAGAAGCAGCTGACTGCCGCCTCTCCCTCGAAAATTCCAAGCCGGGATTGTGGTTCGCGATGAAAGGAAAAACCATAGCTAGGATCCTGATAGTCGATGATGATGAAGACTTTCTGAGCTTAATAGGCGTATACCTGGAATCGGTTGGTCTCGAATATGATCTGGCCTTTAGTGCAGAACAGGCTCGCAATTGTCTCAAACGTTACGCATATGATGTGGTCGTTTCGGATTTCAAAATGCCGGGAGAATCCGGCCTCGATCTTTTCCGCCACGTCTCATCCCTGTATCCTGAAACTCCATTTATCCTGATTACCGGATGCGATGATCTGCGGATTAAACGGGAATCCATGCGGATGGGAGTTCACACATATATTCAAAAACCTTTTTATCTGGATGAGCTGCGGCAGACCATAATGGAACTGGCGCGGCACGAGGATCAAAAAGAAGGTTCCAGCCACATAGCCGGCAATCGAAATTTAGCAGGTTGCTTCGAATAGCTGAAGGTCCGGCGACTTCTTTGACGCCGAAAGGGCAAGTCGATCTTCTTCCAAGGTAAACCTCTGCGGGAAAACTGAAGTTTAGGGAACCATGTCCGCCTACAGAGCCGATCCCTAAGGGGTAAGCAAGCAAAAAGGAGAATGCGGCAAATTGAATTTGGGCGAGATTTGAGAACAAAAATCAAAAGGGGCTACAGCACTTCCGCTGTAACCCCTTTGATTTTATTGATGGGCCGCCGCGGTTTCGAACCGCGAACCTCCTGATTAAGAGTCAGCTGCTCTACCGTTGAGCTAGCGGCCCGCATGCATTGTCTCTGGTACGCCCGGCAGGATTCGAACCTGCGGCCTGCGGATTCGAAGTCCGACGCTCTATCCATCTGAGCTACGGGCGCCTCCAGGAAACCGCCATATTATCAAAGGCCCTTGTCCGAGTCAACCCGGAAAGGAGTCCGGAAAAAGAAGCCTGGTTTCAAAGGCGCGCAGGCCTGCCGGAAACCCTTTGCGCCATATCGAAATTAGCTCGCAAAGTCTTAACATTGCGTCATCCGCGGGATGCCTTCTGTGCGATGGGCAACGTCACGATAAAGGTCGATCCGCGTCCAGGTGTACTGTTGGCGGTTATACTGCCGCCGTGCCGTTCGACTATCTTGCGGCATATGGCCAGCCCCATACCGGTTCCGGGGTACTCGTCGCGGCCGTGCAGCCGCTGGAACGGGGAAAAAATCCGGTCGAGGTATTTTTCTTCAAAGCCTATACCGTTATCCTCCACGAAGATGCGGCAGGAGGACTTGTCTTTTTCACCGTAAATTCGAACCAGGGGGTTTTCGGGACCATGGTATTTCACTGAATTGCCTATCAGGTTCTGGAAAAGCCGGGCCATTTGGCTCGGGTCGGCTTCGATGACGGGCATCTCGGATATTTCAATTGTACCCTTCGCCGCTCTCAGTTTTAGCTCGAAAACTTCGGCAGCTTCCATGGCAACCGTCTTGAGGTCTGTCTCCCTGAAAGGCTCCGGCTGGGTGATAACTCGCGAATAGCTTAGCAGATCCTGGAGAAGTTGCTGCATCCGGTTGGCGGCCTTCTGCATTCTAAAGAGGTAATCTTTTCCCTTCCCGTCAACCCTGTCCCCATTGGAGCGCAGCACGAGGTCACAAAAGCCCTGGATTTTCCGAAGCGGTTCATGAAGGTCGTGCGAGGCGACAAAAGCGAACTCCTGAAGCTCCTGGTTATTGAGTTCGAGCCTGGCCACGGCCCTGGCCAGATCTGCCGTGCGCTCCCGGACCCGTGCATCGAGTTCATCGCGCGATCTGCGCAGTTCTTCTTCCATTCGCTTACGCCCGGTGATGTCACGGGCCACATGCACGGTTCCCAAAATGTTGCCCTGTTCATCGCGCAACGGCGTCGTACTGACTAGAAAGTCGCCTCCGAGAGTCTCCTCATGCACTTCGGCGATATGCTCCTGCCCGTCCGCCATTGTCCTGCCGTGCGGGCAAAAGACCGGCACATCACGTGAGCCATGGATGCACTCGTGGCACAGCCGGCCGACACACTCTTCAGGCGTAACTCCGATCCTCAGCGCCATCTCCCTGTTGGCACGGACAATCCTGTGTTGCGGGTCCAGGATGGCGATCAGGTCGGGGACACTGTCGAAGGTGCGCTCCCATTCCCGCTTTGCCCGCAGCAACTCATCCTCCATCCTCTGACGGTCGGTTATATCCCGGGCGTATATGTTAACGTAGTTGTTCGGGACCACCGGCACGATAGTAATTGAAAAAATTTTATCCTGCACCTGGATGTCCGATTTGGCCGGCGATCCGGTTTTGACAGCCTCAAAGAGCGCATTGCGCCACAACGGCGGCAGTTGCCCATTTGTGTGCGTTCCCAGGTCGGCCAACAGGTGGTCAGCGGCGTCATTCGCATAGAGCACCCTGCCGTCCGCAACAGCTATGCGCATCAAGGGATCCGGACTTTCGGAAGGGAACCTGGCCAAAGAATCGATCTGTTCGCGCGATGAGAGCAGTTCCTCGTTCTGTGCCCGCAATTCCTCATTTTGAAATTGCAGTTTGACCTGTGCCGCCTGCAATTCCTTTTCAATCTCCATCTGCCGCAACTGCTTCAAACCAAGGGACGTTATCATCTCGGCAAACGATGTAAGGAATGAAAGTAGAAGGGGCAAAACGTCCTGCGATAAAACGGGCACTTCCGAAAGTGCCTGTAAATAGGCCGATTTATCGAACCCGTATTCGTCGGCCTGACGGCTGAAGAAGTCGAGGTCCGGTTCATTTGTCAGGAATTGGCCGACGAATACATTGGCGAGGCATTCTCCTTCGATGACGATCGGAGAAGCTGCATCGGTAAGGCCGTTAAGACATCTGTAGACTGAAAAACCCTTCCCGCTCGTCAGGTCGTTGGCAAGTACGGTATCGCTTTCGATGCATCTTCTGCACGTTATTGGGCTGGCTCTATGGAAATCGGTGCAGATTCTCTGCCACTGCGAGGCGACTATCACCTTTCCCTGCAAGTCGATGATAGCCGCTGGGACCCCAACCACATCGAGAAAGCGCCTGAGTATTTCCTGTGTCTTTTCGACGTCGATCAGTTTGGCCAAATCATAGGGCATACACTTAACCTGAAGAAGGAATCGGCATGTGTTCCGGGTGGACTGCGATGAGCAGACGGGTCTTAATAATAAACACAGAGTCGGCTTGCGGCAATTCCATTTCGGAGGTGACACAGGGGCCGATGATGAACGGCGCCGGTTTTCCGGACACAATATACTCTGAAAGTAAAGGCGAAATCGTATATACTAAAAAGTTGCGGTTTTGGATAGATTGTGTCGACTCGCAGATCGACGGGTGCATGAAATCGTCTTTTATCTTTAGCGGACCTTTTCCGGAATTCGAAAGAAAGAAGCGGTCAATCGTTATGGCGTCAGCGTATCGTGAGGTTCAGCGGCTGCTGGGGAAGGGGATTTACCATTACGGGCTTATAGAAGACGGTGACAAAATCGCGGTCGGGGTCTCCGGAGGAAAGGACAGCATGCTTCTTCTGTGGCTGCTTCGCGAAAGGCTTCGGCGTGTTCCTATCAGCTATGAACTTACCGCCGTTCATGTCGATCCGGGATTCGATTCGGAATCAGCCGACCAGCTGGAGGAATTTTTCACCCGGGAAGGGTTTGAGCACGAAATTGTCCGGACGGATCACGGTCCCAGGGCGCATGGACCGCAAAATCGTGAAAATCCCTGCTTCCTTTGCGCCCGGCTGAGACGGGCCGTGCTTTTCAGGAAAGCGGGTGAACTGGGCTGTTCGAAGATCGCGCTGGGTCATAACCAGGACGACATGATCGAAACATTTTTCATAAATATTTGCTACGGGGCGCAAATTTCCGGCATGGTGCCGAAACAGGAGTTTTTCGAGGGCAAAATGACGGTGATTCGCCCTTTTGCACTGGTTCCCGCGCAGAGCATACTCAAGGTCTGTAACGACCTCGGTCTGCCCATCCTTAAAACGAAGTGCCCTTCGGCTTCGCATGGGGGGAGGACGGAAATCCGCAACATGCTCGATGGCCTTTTCAGGAAAAATTCCAAGGTGCGGGGCAATATTTACCATGCAATGAGCAATATCAATACAGATTACCTGCCGCCGGGGCTCCCGGTACGTGGCAGGCGCAGCGGCCGTGGGCGCAAACCGGGGGACCTTACCGGAGGAGTCGATCTGCATGAGGATTTGGAACCGACAATGAAGACAGCAGGGATAGACACCCCGGCTCGACCTGTCCCCCTGATAGAAAGAGGCGAATGAACCAGCAGATAAGAGGCGATGGGAAAACGTTTTTTATAATCGACGGGAGCTCATACATCTACAGGGCTTATTACGCGATCCGGCGACTTACTAATTCCAGGGGAATAGCAACGCAGGCCGTCTACGGGTTTATCACCATGCTGCTCAAAGTGGTCCGCGAGCGCAAGCCGGATTACATCTGCGTCGTTTTCGACGCGCCGGGGCGAAATTTCCGGCATGATTTGTCCGATGTTTATAAAGCCACTCGCCAGGCCAGTCCGGAAGAACTCGGGCCGCAAATCCCTTACATCAAAAACGCGGTTCGATACTTCGGTGTGCCTCAGAGGGAACTCGAAGGCTATGAAGCCGACGATTTGATAGCCGCACTCACAAACTGGGGTTCGGCGCACGGACTCGAAGTCGTAGTGGTTTCGGGGGATAAAGATCTCCATCAGCTAATCCGCGACCCGGATGTCAGGCAATGGGACCCTCAGAACGACCGGCTTTTTACAGAAAAGGTTGTCAGGGAGCGGTTTGGAGTGAACCCGGGGCAGATGGTGGACTACCTTTCGCTGGTCGGCGATACAACGGACAATATCTCCGGGGTGAAAGGGATAGGGGACAAGACCGCAAGTCAACTGCTCCAGAAATGGGAGTCTCTCGACGGGATTTACGCACATCTCGATGAGATATCCTCCGGTTCCGTGCGAAAGAAGCTCGCCGAAGGCAGGCAGAGCGCCTACCTCTCCCGCGAGTTGGTCTCACTGCGGACGGATATGGCGGTAAACGAGGACCTGGAGGAGTTTGCTCCTTCACCGCCCATGCGGCAGGAGGTGTTCAGCCTCTGTGAAGAACTCGACTTCAAAACGATTCTGGATAGCCTCAAACGGGAATGGGCGGAGCCGGAAGAGCTGAAGGCGGCGCCTGTGCCCAGGAAGCCCCGGGACAGAATAGATCGGGTAATCAGGACGCGCGAGGAGTTGGCGGAAGTGGTCGCAATCGCCAGGACAAAACCGTTGATCGCAATGGAGATCGAGACTAAGGGGCAGGATGCCATGATTGCCGATCTCGTTTCCATCGCGCTCTGCTGGGACGAATTGACGGCCTTTTACATTCCGGTCGGCCACCGGCCTGAGAGCGGCGTTCAGCTCACAGCGGCCGAGGCGCTCCACGGCCTTGCGCCGATCCTTGGCGCCAAAACGCCCGCCAAGGCCGGGCATAACCTTAAATTCCAGTGGATAGTGTTGAAAAGGTATGGGATCGAGCTTGAAGCAATGGTCTTCGATGCCATGCTGGCAAGTTACCTTCTCGACCCGGGAGGGCAGACGCACGCGCTGGAGCGTATTTGCGCGGAGCATCTCGACGAGACGATAAGCTCGTACGAGGACATTACCGGCAGGGGAAAAGGTCAGATCGGTTTTGAACAAATCGATTTTGAGAAGGCCGTGGATTACGCGTGCTGTGACGTCGAGGCGTGCTGGCGGGTTATGCCGATTTTGCTGCAAAGACTGGAAGAAAACGGGCTTAAAGAACTCTATGAATCAATCGAGTTGCCGCTTTCCGAAGTACTCGCGCGCATGGAATTCAGGGGAATCCTTGTCGATTCGGAAAAATTGGAAGAGCTTTCATGCGAGTTCGAAAAAGCTATGGATCAGAAGGCTGCCCTGATCTACCAGATGGCCGGCGGGGAATTCAATATCCAATCGCCTAAACAGCTCGGAAATATCCTTTTCGATAAACTTGGGCTCCGGGTGGTCAAAAGGACAAAAAGCGGTCCTTCGACCGATACGAGTGTGCTCGAAGAACTTGCCGTGGAACATCCGGTGGTCGAGCAGGTGCTTGGCTACCGCACCCTCTCAAAGCTTAAAGGTACCTATGCCGATGCCCTGCCTAGGCTGATTCGAAAGGATACGGGCCGCATCCACACCTCTTTTAACCAGGCCGTGACGGCAACGGGGCGTCTTAGCAGCTCCAACCCCAATCTGCAAAACATTCCGATCCGCAGCGACGAAGGCAGAAGAATTCGTCGAGCTTTTATCGCGGCGCCCGGCAGTTTGTTGCTGTCGGCTGACTATTCGCAGATCGAGCTTCGGGTGCTCGCCCATTACAGCGCTGATCGGAACCTGATCGAGTCGTTTAAAAACGATGAGGACGTCCATCGCAGGACCGCGGCCGAAATATTCGGCGTCCTGGTGGCAGACGTCACCGCCGAGATGCGCAGGCAGGCTAAAATGATAAACTTCGGCATTGCTTACGGGATGAGTCCTTTCGGCCTGTCGCAAAGGCTTCGCATCAGCACCAGGACGGCGAAGGCGGCCATAGACCGCTATTTTGAACGCTACAGCGGGGTCCGGCTCTTCATTGACGAGGCAGTCCGCAGGGCGCGCGATCTTGGATACGCAGAGACTCTTCTGGGACGCAGGCGCGCGATCTCGGAGCTTAAGAGCCGCAACTTCACGACGCGACAACTGGGAGAGCGGCTCGCTATCAACACTCCAATTCAGGGTACCGCGGCCGACCTTATAAAGAAGGCGATGATAGATATCGGTCTTGCGCTAAGAAGGGAAAAGCTCGGTGCGCAAATGCTCCTTCAGGTGCATGACGAGTTGCTTATTGAAGTCCCACGCGAAGAAAAAGGGGTCACAGAAGAACTCATCCGGCGGAAAATGGAAGATGTCAGTCGCCTCGATGTGCCGCTCAAAGTAGATATCGGTTGGGGGGGCGACTGGACCGAAGCCCATACGTGATTGAACTGAAAACTGAAAACTAGAAACAAAAGAGGCCGCCCTCATTATATGGAGGCGGCCTCTTTTTATCGGGAAACCAGAGCATTCTAGCTTTTGGTCTTGTCCAATTCGTTTTTGAGTCTTTCGACTTCCTGCTTGTACCTTTCGGCTTCTTCCTTCAACCTGACATCGTTTAACGAGTCCTGGGTTTCCTTGGCTTTTGCGAAAGGGAGTTTGTCTTTTACCTCATCGTAGCCCAGGTAAGCGGCCATCAATCCGCCGAGCAGCAAAACAAGGGGAATCGCGCCCCCGATAAATCTGAAAACGGCATCATACCAAATTATAATGCCTAAAAAACCGAGGAACGCCGCGGCAACACCACCCACAAAAACCTTCATTTCCGTCCTCCTTTGAATGGTTCCCAATCCAGGTATAAGAAATATGCAGCAGTTTTCGACAATATAAGTCCGCCCCAATCCTGTAGCTCGATGGCAGGCCAGAAAGAGAAAGATACCACTGGAGACCGGCCAATGCAAGTGGAAATTGTTGGTCTTGGCGCTTGCCCGCTGAGTTTCGGCTGATGTAAGTCAGGTGTTCCTGATTGGCGAGCTTTTCTGTTGACTCTTTATCCTTCTGATAAGTATAAGTAAAGACTCTTAAATACTTAATGGGCCTTATACGGTCCGGCCTGCGGCCTCTGGAAGTCAGGTTGGCGCCTGGCCGGGAACTCTCACGAGACGCACGCAGTTTCGATTCTGATTTCTTGCCGTGAAAAAGGATTTATGTCCAGGCAAACGCACCGGGAATGGATAACTAAAATTGAAGACTGAAAACTAAATATGACTGATTCTCATCTAAATGGAATAGAGAAACCGGGCCGCTATGTAGGCCTTGAACTGAACGCCTGTAGAAAAGGCTTCGAGGACGCTTCTGTGCGCTTTGCGCTTGCGTTCCCGGATGTCTACGAAATCGGGATGAGCCATATCGGGCTCCAGTTGCTTTACCATCAACTGAACGGGACAGAAGGGGTCATGGCGGACAGGGTCTATGCGCCGTGGCCGGATTACGAGGCAAAACTGAGGAGCGCGGGTGAGCCCCTTAGAGCGATCGAGAGCGATCGTGCCCTTTCGGAGTTCGACTTTCTCGGGGTGACCCTTCAGTACGAACTGAGCTACTCAAACATACTCACTATTCTCGATCTTGCCCCCATGCCTCTTTATGCCCGCGAGAGGACCAGCCGGCACCCCCTCGTCATTGGAGGCGGCCCCTGTGCGTTCAATCCGGAGCCGCTGGCCGATTTTTTTGATTTTTTCGTTTTGGGTGAGGCCGAAGAGGTCCTGCCCGAAATCATTTGTGTTTACAGGGACTGGAAAAAGAGCGGGGCAGGGAGCAGGGAAGATTTTCTATCGGAGATAAGAAAGGTTGCCGGAATTTATGTCCCCTCCTTTTTCGAGGTCAGCTACGGTTCGAGCGGCACCATATCCGCCGTCGTTCCGAAGTTCTCAGATTATACCGAGGTCAGCAAGAGAGTAATCTCCGACCTGGACCGGGCCAGCCCGATTCCCGAAAAACCACTCGTACCCCTCATAGATATCGTTCACAACCGTCTTTCGCTGGAGATCGCCAGGGGCTGCACACGTGGATGCCGTTTCTGCCAGGCGAGTTTCATTTACAGGCCGGTCAGGGAGCGCGAGCCCTCATACGTATTCGAGGCGGCAAAAAAGGCGCTGGCTTCGAGCGGTTTCGATGACGTATCGCTGCTCTCCCTGAGCACGGGTGATTACTGCCGGATACAGGATTTACTCGGGGCGTTTGTAAATGAATTCGAACCCCGCAAAATTGCCGTATCGTTTCCGTCGATGCGAGTCGGGACTCTTACCGCGGAACTGATGGAACACATCAAAAAGGTTCGCAAAACGGGGTTCACCATGGCCCCCGAAGCAGGGAGCGAGCGTCTGCGGGCGGTCATAAACAAAGGAATTCGCGACGAGGACCTGCTTAGCGCGGCCCAGTCCGCCTTCGATCTGGGTTGGCGGGTGATAAAGCTTTACTTCATGATGGGCCTTCCCGGCGAAACCGATGCGGACCGTGACGCCATTGTGGACTTGTCCCTCAGAGTATGGGAAAAAGCGAAGAAGACGAGGGCGACTGTCAATATCTCGATATCGACGTTTGTTCCCAAACCCCTTACGCCGTTCCAGTGGTCGCCGCAAATGCCGGCGGAGCGCATGGAAGAGTGCCTCCGGATGTTTAAGGAGCGGCTGAAGAAGCCCGGTCTCAGGCTGAAATGGAATCAGCCCGGCAGCAGTGTTTTTGAGGCGGTATTTGCGCGGGGCAGCAGGCGGCTGGGCGGCGCGTTAAAGCGCGCATGGGAGTTGGGGGCAAGATTTGATGGTTGGAGCGACCACTTCAACGAAGACCTCTGGCACAGCGCTCTTGCCCAAACCGGACTTAGTGCGGCTTTCTATGCCGAGCGCCCCCGGGAACGCGATGAAATCCTTCCGTGGGACCATCTTTCGGCGGGTGTCTCTCGCGAGTATCTGTGGAGTGAATACGAGAAAGCAATGGGAGAGGAATTTACCCCTGATTGTCGCCAGGGGTCTTGTACACTGTGCGGTGTGTGCGATCACGACATAATTTCTCCTCTTATACACCAGGAACCGGCGGGGGATTTGAAAGCGGGGATATCTCCCGGCAGTGCCGCCCCCCCTTCGGACCGGGAGTTTGTCTACAGGGTGATTTATTCCAAGCTTGGGAGAGCGCGCTTTTTCGGGCAGCTGGAGATGGCTGCCGCCTTGGAGAGGGCCCTCCGGCGAGCGAACCTTCCGGTTGCGTTTACCAGGGGCTATCATCCGCATCCGAAGATTTCATTCGGCGAGGCCCTGCCGCTGGGAATGGAGACTTTGATAGCAGAGGCTTATGTTTCGCTGAGCGATAAGATCGACCCTCAGTTGGTTTGCGAGCGGCTCGACCGGCAATGTAACGGCGTGATTAAAATCAGCTCGGTCAGCAGGTTCGAGAAGAAGCCTGCGCCTGGACAGGCGTGCAGGGCTGTCTATTATGTTTCCGGGTTGAATCCTTTTATCTTGCATCATATCCTGGACGCGTGGCCGAAGTCAGGGGACAATGAACTGACGAAGCAGACCAAGAGGGGTACTACAACGTCGCGCCTTACTCAGATACTTCTCGATATGAGGAAATCCGGGGAAAATTCCCTGGAAATGGATATCTATGAGACACCGGGTTTGTGCTTCAGGCCTATGGCAATTCTTCAGAATTTGGCAGGCGCCGGGGCCCAGGATCTCGAAAACTGCCTGATTTGCAAAATTGCCTCCTACCGCATGGACGCCCGGGAGGGAAACGACAATGTCCGCAGAACTCATAATTAACAGCAATCCTTTTGAAACTCGCGTGGCGCTGGTAGAAAACGGCCAGGTCGCCGAACTCTATGTTGAGAGGAGTTCGGATCGCGGGATTGCCGGAAACGTATACAAGGGCCGGGTCGTACGGGTGCTGCCCGGCATGCAGGCGGCTTTCGTGGACATCAGTCTGGAAAAAGCGGCGTTCTTGTACGTAAGCGATATTTGCCAGTCGATGGGCGATATCGAGCAGCAGTTTCTGGCGTCCTGTGAACAGGAAGCCGAGGATGAGTTGCCGGATGACGATCCGGAAAACGCCGGGCACGAATATAATGAGCTCGATTTTCGTCAGAGTTGTAACGGGATTCCTATAGAGGACCGGATTCAGGAGGGTCAGGAGATCCTTGTGCAAGTGGCCAAGGAACCCATCGGAAGCAAGGGGGCGAGAATAACGACGCATATAACGCTGCCGGGCAGAAATCTCGTTTTCATGCCAACGATGGACCATGTGGGCGTTTCCCGCAGAATCGAGGACGAGGCCGAGCGAAAGCGCCTCCGTGAGTTAATGTGTGAAATAAAGCCGCCCTACCGGGGCTTTATCGTCCGCACTGCCGCGGAAGGGGCCGAAAGGGAGAAACTACAGTCGGAGTCCGATTTCGTAGCCAAACTCTGGCAAACCATTCAGCGCAGGGCCGAAAACGCTCCGGTGCCGTCCCTGGTATACCAGGAACTCGATATAACTCTTCGAGCGGTGCGCGACCTTTTCACCAAGGAAGTAGACCGCCTGGTTATCGACTCGGAGGCCGAGTATCGCAAAATCCTTAATTTTACCGAGACCTTCCTGCCCTCACTGAAAAATGAGGTGGAACTCCATGAGGGCGATGAGCCGATTTTCGACGCCTACGGCATCGAGATGGAAATCCAGAGGGCCTTGAGCAAGAAAATCTGGCTTAAATCCGGTGGCTATATCGTGATCGAATCCACCGAGGCCCTTACCGCCATAGATGTAAACACCGGTAGATATGTGGGTAAACGCAACCTGGAAGAAACTATTCTGAAGACGAACCTGGAAGCCGTCAAAGAAATTGCTTACCAGTTAAGGCTTCGAAACCTGGGGGGCATCATCGTTATCGACTTTATCGATATGGAGAAGGAAGCCAACCGCGAAAAGGTCTGGAATGCTTTGCGGGATGCGACATATAATGACAAGAGCAAGTCGAACATCTTGAGTATGTCCGAACTGGGCCTGATCGAAATGACCAGGAAACGGACCAAGGAGAGCATCGGACAGGTGCTGTGCGAGCATTGCTTTTATTGCGATGGGGAAGGGCATCTCAAATCGAAACAGACCGTGTGCTACGAGGTGCTGAGAGAACTCGAGCGGCAGCGGGAGGATCTTTTCGGCAAAAATATTCTCGTTATGGCGCACCCCGAGGTCGCGGCCATGTTTTGCGACGAAGAGCGGGCTGCGTTGGAACGGGTCGAGGAGAGAATGCACGCGCTTGTCTCGGTCAAAGCGGACCCGAACCTTCACCTCGAAAGTTACGATATTTCCCTGTTGCCGATTGAATAATCACCAAAGATCCGGGATCATATGCCGATGACATGGAGTACCTCGAAAAAATTGTTTGAAGAAGCCCTCAAAGTGATGCCCGGAGGCGTGAACAGTCCGGTGCGCTCGGGCAAAGCGGTCGGCTTCGAACCTCTTTTTATAAAAAAGGCCGACGGGTGCCGGATCACCGACGAGGACGGAAATATCTATATAGACTATGTAGGGTCCTGGGGGCCCCTCATCCTGGGCCATTCGCACCCCGAGATCGTCGAGGCTGTACGGGAGGCCGCCGGCCGGGGAACTTCATACGGGATTCCCACCCGAGTCGAAGTGGAGATGGCCCGGAAGGTAGTCGAGATGGTCCCCTCCATCGAGATGGTGAGGATGGTCAATTCGGGGACAGAGGCGGCCATGAGCGCCGTTAGGCTTGCGCGCGGGTATACGGGGCGCAGGAAGATCGTCAAATTCAACGGATGCTACCACGGACATGCGGATTCACTTCTCGTAAAGTCGGGCTCGGGTCTTATCACCTTCGGTATTCCCGGCACTCCAGGGGTACCCGAGGAGACTGTCCGCCATACCATCGCGCTGCCGTACAATGACCTGGAAGCGGTGCGGGGCGTCATGGAGAGCGCCGGCGAGGATGTCGCCGCGATAATAGTCGAGCCTGTTGCGGCAAATATGGGTGTAGTTCCGCCCGCTGCCGGATACCTGGAGGGGTTGAGGCGGATTTGCAGCCAATACGGATCGCTGCTTATCTTTGATGAAGTGATCACCGGTTTCAGGCTGGCTCCGGGGGGGCACAGCAGCTTTTCGGGATCATGCCCGATCTGACCTGCCTTGGCAAAATCATCGGCGGCGGGTTGCCCGTGGGGGCATATGGTGGAAGCAGACAGGTGATGGAGCACGTTGCCCCGTGCGGAGAGGTTTACCAGGCGGGAACCCTTTCCGGAAACCCGCTGGCGATGAGCGCCGGGTTGGCGATGCTGAATGTGCTCGGCCGTGGCGGGATTTACGAGGAGATTGAGAAAAAGAGTGCATTCCTTTGCCAGGGTTTGGCGGAAGCCGCCAGGTCGGCCGGAGTTGCGGTAACGCTCAATAGAATTGCTTCGCTGGGGTGCGGGTTCTTTACGAAGGGACCGGTTTCAGACCTGGAAAGCGCTGCCGAATCGGACACCGAAGCTTACGCCATCTTTTTCCGGGAAATGCTCAAAAGGGGCGTTTACCTTGCGCCATCTCAGTTCGAGGCCTTTTTTATCAGCGCTGCCCATGCGCAGGAAGACCTCGATCTCACAATAGAGTCTGCATTCCATGCGATGAAGGTTGTGGCGCAAAGTTGCCCATTGACTTGATCGAAGAGAAAAAGGTTTGACTGAAAAATACTTGTGTGCTAGTACGCACGTGAAGGTTTGCACGAAAAGAAAAAAGAAAATATAATGAAAAAAGAAGATAAGAAAACATTTATGCAGGCCGTTATGGCAAGCACCATTGGATATCAGGTGGCCTTTGCGCCGTTCATCGGCCTTGCGATCGGGGTTTTGCTTGATTCGAAGCTCGGGACTTTTCCCTACCTGACAATCATTTTCCTGATCGCCGGAGTGGTCGCCGGAGGCCTTAACTATTATCGTTTTGCAAAACAGCAGCAGGAAGAGGATAAGGTTAGAAGGAAATAGTGAGGGAATTTATCGAGAGCGAAGCGCTCTTTCGGCGAGTTGAGTTGGGTTCTGCTGTTTTGCTGTTGATATTTACTCTCGTCGCCCTGATTTGGTTTCCGTGGAAAACCGTATCGGGCGTTCTTCTCGGGGGGGGTATCGTCATAGTCAGTTTTCGGGTCCTCAGGTGGCAGCTAAGGCGTGGGCTTCTGAAACCTGAAAGTAATTTAAATCCTGCGGGCCTTTTTATTACTTATTATGCCCGCTTTTTGGTAATTCTCGCTCTGGTTTTCTTTGTGTTGTATCTGGGATTGGCTACTCCCTTATCGTTTCTGGTGGGCCTTTCCGTTGTGGTTTTGAGTATCTTTCTGGTTGGGGCATTTGAATTTATTAAGATGAAAAAGGGAGAGAGCTAAGCTTATGGAACATCCTATCCTTTTCATAAACCTTCTTCTTGAGAAGCTGGGTATCCACGTGCCCTCCGAGGTCCATTCTTTTTCGGACTCCCTGTTGCAACCTCATGTTACCTACACATGGTTGGTAATAGCTGTGGTGGTGGGCTTGAGCGCTCTCGCCGCGCGAAGCTTGAAGATGGTTCCGCAGGGAGGCCAGAATTTCTTCGAAATGCTGATAACGGGCATCGAAGATTTCATGATCGATATCACCGGTGAGGAAGGCCGCTTCATGTTCCCACTCATCGCAAGCCTGGGGTTTTTTATCCTTTGCAGCAACTACATTGGGATGATCCCCGGGTTTACGTCGCCTACCGCCAATCTAAACACCACGCTGGCATGTGCGCTGATTGTTGTCGTTATGACCCATGTGCTGGGTGTCAAGTTCCACGGGATCAAATACATAAAGCATTTTATGGGTCCTGTATGGTGGCTGGTACCGCTTATGATGCCCATCGAAATAATCTCGCATGTGTCAAGAATCCTGAGCCTGTCGATCCGTCTTTTCGGAAACGTATTCGGTGAAGAATTGGTGCTTGGGATACTCTTTCTCTTGGCTGGTCTCTATCTTGCGCCTGTGCCAATGATGTTTCTTGGGCTTTTTACCGGTTTTATCCAGGCTTTTATTTTCTGCCTGCTTTCGATGATGTATTTTGCCGGCGCCATAGAGCATGCCCATTAAATAGGCGAAAACCTGTTAGGAAGGCTTTGTTCGCTTATCGTTTATTTACTCAACCAAACTAAGGAGGGTTTGTTTCATGAAGAAAGTTGGCCTTTTGACTCTATTTCTGGTTCTCGGTCTTACCTGTGTAGCTTTTGCCGCTGACGGCGACCCGAAATCCTCGGCGGTCCAATTCTACCTCTACTCGGCCATCGGCGCCGCCCTGGCAATTGGCATTGCGGCCTGGGGATGCGGTATCGGCCAGGGTATGGCGGTCAAAGGCGCATGTGAGGGTATCGCACGCAATCCAGAGGCCTCCGGTAAAATAACCGTCACCATGCTGATCGGTCTGGCCATGATCGAATCTCTGTCGATTTACGCTCTTGTTATCGCATTGATTCTGATCTACGCCAACCCGGTATCCTCTGCTATCAGCGCTTTTGTGGGTCTGACCAAGTAATAGCGGATTCAAGGGTTTTGATTTGAGCAGAGGGCAGGCGGTAGTACCGTTTGCCCTCTGTCTCGTTTTTCGGGGCGGAACTTTTTCTGAGTATTCCGAGCTAATGAATACTCGATGGCTGCATGTTCCTTTTGGTCTGAGGTTACAAAATGAAATTCGCCAAAATCCCTATGGCCACAATCGTCAGGCTCTCGATCTACATGCGCGTGCTCATAGAGTTGCTCAACACGGACGTGGACGTTATATCCTCTGAGCGTCTGGCAAAGCAGTGCGGAGTAAATCCGGCCCAAATTCGAAAGGACCTTGCTTACTTTGGGGAGTTTGGTGTCAGAGGAGTAGGGTACCGGGTAAACAGCCTTATTCATCAGATAAGAGAGATTCTTGGCTTAAACCGCACCTGGAATCTGGCAATGATCGGGGTAGGCAATCTGGGATCGGCGCTGATGCGTCACGGTAATTTTATAAAACACGGGTATGTCTTCACTGCGGCTTTCGATAGTGATCCCGAGAAGGTTGGAAAAAGAGTCCCCAACGGACTGATCGTCAACCATGTCAGCGAGCTTGAAGACGTGGTGAAAGAGCGAGAGGTCCATGTTGGAATCATCGCCACTCCCGCCAACGATGCGCAAAGTGTTGCCAATCAGCTCGTGTTGAGTGGGATAAATGGAATTCTAAACTTCGCTCCCATGCAGATTCAAGTGCCGGATTGCTGCCATGTCGAGAATGTGGATTTTACGATAAAGCTCGATTCGATCGCATACCACCTCTCCTTTGGGGATTAACGGGAGCTAATTTGCCGAACTGCGTCCATCAACGAGTCCGTCATTCCGGTGGAAAGCCGGAATCTCAGGGCCTTTAAATAAAAAAGCCCCATCCTGAACAAGGCATGGGGCTTTTGTTATGTGCGCGCCGGAAGAAGATCTGTCCCGGCAGGCGCTTCGAGACAGGGGGGAGCCGATGGCAGCGCCGTCCTCCACGGCGGCGCGGTTTACCGTATTGAGAAAATTGTTGCGCATGGTTTGACGAGTCGTGTAAAAGTTATCATTTGGCATTTTCCGTGTGGTGGGGCAAATGCCCTTGGCTAGTTGTGTTGTAATTGTGTCGATCCCGGCTTTGGCTCGAACATGGACAATCTACCGGTGGAGTAATTAATTGTGAGCAAATTTGACAGTATCAGGGAACAACTGGCCGGTGACCCAAAAAAGTGGCTGGTCACGGGAGTCGCCGGTTTTATCGGGTCCAATCTGCTCGAAGCGCTGCTCCTGCTTGGTCAGAATGTAGTGGGGATGGACAACTTCTTTACGGGCTTCCGTCACAACCTCGATGATGTGAGGAACGCGGTCGGTGCGGAAAGATGGAGCAGGTTCGAGTTCGTCGAGGGTGACATCCGCAATGCCGAAGACTGCCGGAAGGCTTGCTCCGGAGTCGATTACGTGCTGCACCAGGCGGCCCTTGGCAGCGTTCCCAGATCGATTGACGACCCGGTTATGACCAATATGTGCAACGTGGATGGGTTCCTGCAAATGCTTGTCGCAGGCATGGAGGCGCGGGTAAAAAGTTTCGTGTTTGCAAGCTCGTCCGCTGTTTACGGTGACAGCGCAAAACTTCCCAAGGTGGAAGGCGACCTCGGAGAAGTTCTTTCGCCCTATGCGGCTTCGAAACTGATCGACGAAATTTATGCCGGGGTCTTTTCAAAAGCCTACGATTTTTCCTGGATTGGATTGAGGTATTTCAATGTGTTCGGGAAACGGCAGGACCCCAATGGCGCGTACGCTGCCGTGATCCCTCATTGGATCGGCGCCCTGATCGGAGGGGATACCCCGGTCATCAACGGCGATGGCGAGATCAGCCGCGATTTCTGCTACATATCGAACGTGGTCCAGGCAAATATCCTGGCTGCCATGGCCAAAGATCGCGAAGCCCTTAACAAGGTCTACAATATTGCCTATGGAGATCGCACGACTCTCAAAGAGTTGTTTGTACTCATAAGAAAGTGCCTCGCCTCCAGCATGCCTGAAACGGCGGGCATAGAGCCCGTATACGGACCAATCCGCAAGGGCGACGTCCTTCACTCTCTGGCCGATATTTCGCGGGCGATGGATTTGCTCGGCTATGCCCCCACGTACAGTGTCGAGACGGGCATGAAAGAGACCATGCAATGGTACGTTGAGGCGCGGTAATTTAAATTATGGCGAGCGCGCTTAACTGTCTTCTCCTCTACGCCGCCATGTCTTCGCGTGAATATTTGCTCTTTGATTCAAGCTGGATGCGATAATTATGAGCCGATAATGCTTATGTTTTTTTGTGTACGGGATTCCCGATTAAAACTAATAGCCGGGCGCCTGATTACGGCATGTCAAGGGGAGAAAAGCTGTGAGCGGCAGAGCGAAAAAATTGGCGGATCGTCTGAATTCATTTAATGACGAACTGATTTCATTTGTCGAAAACTGCACGGAAGATGACTGGGGCAGGGTAGGGGCCGAGGGGTGGCCTCTCGGCGTTACCGCGCGCCATATTGGAGCAAACCATTTCCGGGCCGTAGCGGCGGTGCAAAAGATTCTTAAAGGCGAAAAGTTTCCTGAGATGACGATGGAACAGATCACCGAAAGTGCTAACCGTCATGCCAGGGAACACGCTGAATGCACCAAAAGCGAGGTCTTGGAAATTCTTCGGGAGCATGGCCGGAAGCTGGCGGAGTTCGCGGGTGCGCTTGAAGATTCGGAACTGGATAAAACAGGCTACCTCCCGGCTATGGGCAGAGAAATAACAGTGGAGCAGTTTATCGATTCGGCTATCCTCCACGGAGGGAAGCAGCATTTCGAAAGCATCAAATCGGCCGCGGCCAAATGATTTATGGAGAGCGTGATAATTTGCACTCTTCACTCCTCACTGTTCTCATGGAATGAGAATCATGGAGCCGGTGGTACGCCGGGATTCCATGTCGCTATGGGCCATGGCCGCCTCGGCCAGGGGGTAGGCCTTCCCTATCTGTACTTTCACAATTCCGCTTCCCACCACGTCGAACAAATCTTTGGCATGCGCGAGAAGGTCTTCCCGCCTGGCAGTATAGGTCATAAGGGACGGCCTGGTGAGGAAAAGGGACCCTTTGACGGAGAGTATGCCAATGTCAAAGGGAGGGACCGTCCCACTCGACTGTCCGAAGCTCACCATCGTGCCGAGTGGTCTAAGGCAGTCCAGGGACTTCATGAAAGTTTCCTTACCCTACGGAGTCATAGACCACGTCCACGCCTCTTCCACCCGTTATCTCCTTTACGCGGGATGTGAAATCCTCCTCCCTGTAAAGGATCGTATGGTCGCATCCGTTGCTTCTTGCAATTTCGGCTTTTTCCTTCGACCCAACCGTTCCGATTACCTTTGCGCCCAAGTGCTTTCCCCACTGGCTTAAAAGTGTCCCCACGCCTCCGGCTGCCGCATGGATGAGGATAGTATCGTCCGGCTTGACCCTGTAACACCCGTGAAGGAGATATCGGACGGTCATTCCCCTTAACATCATGCCGGCCGCCTGACGCGTCGAAATGCTTTGAGGAAGCACAACCAGGCGATGGGCCGGAATGACCCGCACCTGTGCATAGGATCCGGGGGAGGCCCCGCATACGCCACACGGTCTCCGACTAAAACCTCGCTCACCCCTTCGCCGACAGCTTCGACAATTCCGGCTCCCTCCATTCCGATTACACCCGGCAGGTGGGGCAAAGGATAGAGGCCGGTCCGGTGATAGATATCTATGAAGTTTACCCCAATGGCTTCGTGGCGGACGAGCGCTTCACCATGACCGGGCATTCCCGGGTCGTATTCCTCGAAGCGCAGGACCTCGGGTCCCCCTGTCGCGTTCATCACAATGGCTTTCGGCATGATTCCCCTTCCTTAGAACTACGGGTATGCGTCAGGATTCCATGTATCTGTACCTGCCTCTAACGATAATATTACGTTTCACGGAGTTCAAGCCGTTTACTCCTGAGTCTTTTAAACATCCTCAAAAGTGGGAGTGTATTCAGAATGCTTTCTTACTCCGGAGAGAATCCCCGTAGCCCTCACTACCATTCGTAATAATGTACATCAAATCGGGCATTTTGATTGACGTCAATTCGACACGGTCATATTCTAAATAAACCAGGCAACCGTTTTAAACAAGGTCGGAGGTTTCGGGATGCTCTTGGAATATATTCAGGCGGTAAGCACCAGTTCATGGTCAAGGGCGATATCACCATACGGATTTCCAATCCTCATCAGGCCGACATCGGTAGAGAACTTCCGAGCAGAATCTTACACCAAGCCGGAATCAGCAGGGATGACTGGGAAAAGCTATAGGCGCCTGCGATAACGGTATTCGGGTTCCCACGTGTTCTGAAAGGCTGCCGCATGGATGAGGGTCGTATTCCTCGAACCGCAGGACTTCATGCCCCCGCGCCGCATGCATCAAAAATGGCTTCCGGCATGCTTTTCCCTCCTTAAAGCTACATGCGTCAGGATTCTATGTGTCTCCGCCTGCCAATAACGATAATATTATGCATCATGGACTTCAAGTCGTTTACCCCGGAGAGGGTTCGCGATTATCCTCACTCGACTTCTCATCGATACGTTAAATTGGATACCAATGAGGGTGGCGGTCCCATTTCCGAAGGGAAACGACGGGTAAGGGTTGGCCCCCTCTTTTGAGAAAAACTGCCGGGGCTTTGATAGTGGAGCTTTTTAGATGCACTTAATCTCAAAAATACTTGTCTGCGGCGATACGGGGATCAGCGTCGAATTCGGCGACAAAATCGATCCGGAAATAAACGGCATGGTGTTGCGGCTCTACGAACTTTTGAGGTGTGGTAATTATCCCGGAATTACCGATCTTAATCCCACCTACAGGTCCCTTTTTATTCAATATGATCCATGGGTGTGTTCCTATGAGCGGCTTGCCGGGATTATCGAGGAGCTTATCCCGTCACTGTCTGCGCCTGTCGATGCGGCTGCGCGGATTATCGAAGTTCCGGCGTGCTACGGGGGCGGCTTCGGGCCGGACCTGGCAGAAGTTGCCTCCTTTCACGGGCATAGCGCAGAAGATGTCATCGGCATGCATTGCGCTCCGCTCTACCGGGTCTATATGATCGGGTTTACTCCGGGATTTGCATACTTGGGAGGGCTTGACGAAAGACTCCATACGCCGCGAAAAGGCGAGCCGCGCAAAAAAGTCCCAGCGGGGAGTATTGGGATTGCCGATAAGCAGACGGGCATTTACTCCATCGAGAGCCCGGGGGGCTGGCAGTTGATCGGCAGGACCCCGCTGAAGCTTTTTGACCTGGCGCGCAAATCACCTTTTCTTCTTGAGGCTGGCGATCTTGTGCGGTTCATGCCTATTTCGGGAGACGAGTTTGAAAAGCATTCGAATCCTTGAGCCCGGCCCGCTCGCAACTGTTCAGGACCAGGGTCGTTTCGGTTTCAGGGGTATGGGGGTGCCTCTTTCCGGCGCCATGGATCTACAGGCCCTGAGGATTGGGAATCTGCTTGTCGGAAACGATGATGCCAGGGCTGGGGTCGAGATCACCATGGGCGGTTTCCGGGCGGAGTTCCGCTGCGATGCCGGTTTCGCCCTGAGCGGTGCAACGCCTGGAGCATACCTGAACGGAAACCCGGTTATATACTGGCGACCTTACCAGGCAAAACAGGGCGACCTTCTGACAATTGAGCCTGTTGCGCCGGCAGGCGGACTATCTTCGGAAAGAGAGTTTCGTGGAGTTCGGGTCTACCTTGCCGTCTCGGGGGGAATCGATCTTCCTCCTGTAATGGGGAGCCGGTCCACTTATCTGCGGGGCGGCTTCGGTGGACTCGAAGGACGCTGCCTCCGCGGGGGCGATACCCTGCCGCTTGGCCATCCGATCGGCAAAGCCGGAGATGCCCCGGCGCCGGTAGGGCTGATTCCATGTTACTCATCCCATCCAGTCCTTAGGGTAATCCCGGGACCACAGGATGAACTTGTCACGGACGAGGGTAAATCCACTTTTTTTTCCAAGTCGTATGAGGTCACCCACCGCGCGGACAGGATGGGAATAGCCCTCGCCGGCCCATCCCTGGAGCTTGTGGGCGGGGCCGATATCATATCGGACGGCACCTGCCCCGGAGCGGTGCAGGTGCTCGGTAATTTTGAGCCCACCATCCTCGTTTCCGACTGCCAGACGACAGGCGGGTACGTAAAGATCGCCACCATAATTTCGGTGGACTTGCCGCTGGTCGCACAGCTTGCCCCAGGCGACCGGGTAGCGTTTGAGGAAATCAGTCTCTGGGAGGCACGCCGGATGTATCTCAGGAATGAATATCTTATCAGGCGTCTTTCATCTTGAAATCTTCAATCATGAAATCTTTTGCGATGAACGCCGGCAGCCACGCTCCGGTGCTTGGAAAGGAGATTGAAAGCTGTGAAAATTGACATCAACTGCGACATGGGGGAGAGCTTCGGGACATACGAAAAAGGAGAGGACGAAAAGATCATCCGCTTTATTACTTCTGCAAACATCGCTTGCGGCTTCCATGCCGGGGACCCGATGGTGATCGCTAAAACGGTGCAGTTTGCCAAATTGCACAACGTTGCGGTGGGCGCCCATCCAGGGTATCTCGACCTCATTGGCTTCGGTCGGCGGGACATGGAGACTTCTCCGGGTGAGATAAAAAATTACGTTCTCTATCAGCTCGGTGCGGTCGAGGCTTTCACCAGGGCTGCCGGCCTGGAGCTCCAGCACATAAAGCTCCATGGAGCGCTCTATAACCACGCCGCCAAAAACGAATGGGCCGCTGCCGAGGTTATCGAGGCCGTAAAATCATTCGACTCCGGTCTTTGCCTTTTTGCGCTTGCCGGATCGAGGTTAGTCGAAATGGCAAGGGCGGCAGGGCTGAGGGTTGCCAGGGAGGCGTTTGCGGACCGCGCCTACACTGGCGATGGGCAACTCGCCCCTCGTAAACTGAGCGGAGCTGTGATACTCGAGCCTCGAAAGGTGCGGGAACGGGTGCTGAAGCTGGCTAAAACCGGAATGATGACGACTATCGATGGCGATGACATACCGCTCGACGCCGACACACTTTGTGTTCACGGCGATACGCCGGGTTCATGGCAGATTGCAAAGAACATTAGAGAAGTCTTGGAGGAAGCCGGGATACGGGTCTCACCGGTTGGACGCACGTAGAGGGCTTTCACCTAAGAAGAGGGCTTTCCCTGTGGCCGGGAAAATCGAAGAACGGGTTTTACGGCAGATCCGTCAATAGAATCCCTCACCGCGTCATTTATATTCATTGCGTCGTATTCTCTGACAAGCTTGTTGAAGGGGAATTTACCGTCTCTGTAGCATCTAATCATATATGGGATGAATTCTTGCGGATTGCTGTCGCCTGCAATGCTATAAAAAATATTCTGCCGTGGCCCGGGAGATTGGGGAATGACCGGTTCGTCCCTGTCTTCGTCAGTAACCCCCAACATGGACATTTTCCCGGAAGGGCCAAGAGATTTTACCGCCTGGTCGATAATCCCGGGCACACCTGTTGTCTCGACCGCATGCTCGACAGCTCCGATGAGTTTCCTGAGCCTCGGGGCGACTTCTAACTGCAGTGCGTTCAATACGTGAGTGGCTCCAAGCTCTTGGGCCAATTCCAGGCGCGAGCCCACGACGTCGATTGCAACGAGAGGGGCCGCACCTGCCATGCGAGCCGCCATCAGCGCGGACAAGCCGACCGTGCCGGCGCCGAAGACCGCGAAAGACTCGCCCGGCCGAGGCTTGAGTTCATTTAGTACAGTGCCGGCCCCGGCCTGCACGCCGCAGCCAAGAGGCGCAAACAGTGCCAGTTCGTCATCATCGAAGGCGTCTACCGGGACAAGATTGCGCAGGTTGGTCAGCGCGTGATGGGCAAGGGAAGATTGGCCGAAAAAACAGCAGCCTATCGGCTTGCCGCTTGTGTCGTGAATCGCAGAAGAGCCGTCGGGTCTTGTGCTGCTGAAATTGAGTTCGTCCATTGCCGTGCAATGGGCCGGATGCCCGGCAACGCAGTTGGAGCATCTCCCGCAGGAACCAAACGAGATAACGACTCTGTCGCCTACTCGAATCCTTGCGCCGTCAGTCCCGATGCTTTCAACAATCCCTGCGCCTTCGTGTCCGAATACCCCGGGAAAACTCAGTCCGAAGAGGCCGTCGCGAGCCGCTATGTCGGTATGGCAGATACCGCAGGCGACCATTCGGATGACCGCTTCATCCGGCCGGGGGAGATCCAGTTCAACATCTTCAAATATGAAGGCGCCGCCGGGGGAGCGCACTACAGCGGCACGGGTATGGATCGTCACAGGTCTTCTCCTTACATTGAAAATCAAGTTAAGTTCATCGTGCCGGCGCCGCAACCGTCCCTCCCCGCCCGCTGGATGCTTCCGGCATCTTGTTCTTGTGGCGTGTGTGCGGCTCATTGCAGGTCTTGCCCAATCCCTTTTCAACTGCTATTTATTAAATTCGAGAAAAGATTGGCTAATGGAAGTACGTGTTCCTTTGCCGATTGATCCGGAAAGGAACTGAACCCGGAATGGAGAAGGAAGTGGAAGAAAAACTATCACAGGCAACCGGGCCCCACCAGTTTGAAATGAGCGAATGGATCAGTTGCGCCCCTTTTGAGCGGCTTTTGGATATGACTATCGTCGAGGCTTGCGAGGGCAGGGCGAGGCTCACGATGCCCTTTCTCATCGACTATGCCCAGGGCGCCGGGTTGCTGCACGGCGGCGCGCTGGTAAGCCTGGCAGACACTGCGGTAGTCATGGCGATAAAGAGTATTATCGCACCTCTGTCCCATTTCGCGACCATTGAGCTGGAGTGCCGGTTCCTTCTTCCGGTAAAAAAAGGTATTGTAACAGCGGAAGCGGAGGTAGTGAGCAGGGAGGGAAGGCAACTCAAGGGAAAGGCGATTGTTTACGACGAAGAGGCAAGGGCGGTCCTGGAGTTTTACTCAACCTTCAAGATTGCAAGAGACACTCAAATAAAGGCTGTTTCTTTTAACTCCGATTAAAGAAGGTTGCGGGACGAAGGGTTACGTCTGGCCCCATTTGAGCTTCGATCTCCAGATTTCGAACTGATCTACGTCCGGGGCCTTTATCACACGTAACGGAGTGGCGGCGGCCGTAACGGTTATGCGGTCCGAGTCCTGGATCAGGCATCCCACCTGTCCGTCGCAGGTGAGGGTTACGTCCGTTGAGGGTTCCGCGATCTCTGCCTGGATTGTCACGTGGGCTGGAAGGACGATCGGCCGATTGGTGAGAGTGAAAGGGCAAATCGGGGTCATAATGATGGATTGCGCCGTAGGGAAAATGATGGGCCCGCCTGCGGAGATGTTGTAGGCGGTGGATCCGGTGGGGGTTGAGATAATAAGGCCGTCACCACGGTAGTGCGTAAGAAAATGTCCGTCGATAGTCGTGTGCACGTCGATTATGCGGGCCAGTGCTCCCTTGTTTATAACTGCGTCGTTTAAGATACGCTGGCTGAAAGTTTCTTTTCCGTCACGGCTAACCGTTACCCGCAGCCGCATTCGTTCTTCGATTTCGAAATCCCCGGAGAAGATCTTTTCAAATTCGATAAAGCAGGAATCCGCGCTGATCGCCGTCAGGAAACCGAGTCCCCCGAAATTGACCCCGATGACCGGGATGGAGCTTTTTTCAATGCAGCGCGCAACGCTTAGAAATGTCCCATCTCCACCGACCACGACGACAGTTTCGACTGTCCTGGGGATGTCGATTTTGCTGGAAGCCTGGCCAAACCCGGCATGATCGATATTTTCTTGGAGAAAAACTACCATATTGCGCTTCTCGAACCATTTTTTGAGTTCGAGGGCAAGCTGGGCGGCTTCGAGGCGCATTCGTTTGTAGATTATTGCGACTTGTCGCATTTGGGTACTCCTAAAACACTAACGGTATGGCCCGGATAAACCGATTTAGGATAATAGAGTTTGTCAAAATCCTCCGGTTACTCTAACTTGCGCAGACCATGCGGGCAAGGAAGCCTATAGGTCTTATTTACCGGCGAGTCAAGGTGATTTGGACACGGGGGATGGACGGCTCTTAAAGGTTGTTTTCCGTCCGCAGAGGTGGCCGATGAATTCCGAGCAACAAACTCAAATCCAGCCGCAAAATATTCTCGTCGTGGACGATGAGCGGCAGGTATGCGAAATTATCATGGACTCGCTCACGGGTCAGGGTCACAAGGTGGATACTGCCGCTGATGGCGTTGAGGCCAGCGAAAAAATCAAGACCGGCGAGTTCTCGATTGTCGTGACGGACATGGATATGCCTCGAATGGACGGGATGCAGCTTATATCCTACATAGTTCAGAATCATTCCGATATCGACATAATAGCCATTACGGGGCATGTAATGAGGTACAAGTATACGGAGGTGGTCGAAGCCGGGGCCGCGGATTTCATTACAAAGCCTTTCACGCTTAACGAACTGGAGGCCAAGCTCAACAGGCTGATCCGGGAGAGGGGGTTAAGAGAGCAACTCGCGAAACTGGCAGTACGGGACCCTCTTACGGGCCTTCAAAACCGCCGTTCTTTTGAAAACAGCGCGCGCAGGGAAGCTATCCGTACAATTCGATACGGGCATACACTCTACATGTTTTTTATCGATGTCGACAATTTCAAAAAATACAATGACCTGTATGGCCATCAGGCGGGAGACGGTCTGCTCGTTCAGGCCTCGGATCTATTGACGAATTCGATACGAGAAAATGTTGACAGCGTGTTCCGCTATGGTGGCGACGAGTTCGTGATCCTTCTGCCGCACCTGCCGGACGTACAGGCCGTTAGTGTTGCCGAACGCATATGCAAGAAGTTCGGCCGCTTGAAGCTCGCGCCTACAAGCCTTTCGATCGGGATCGCAAGGTTTATCGAAAATTCCGGGACAATCGAGCTCGACATTCAGAACATGATACAACGGGCCGACAGCGCCCTTTATTGCGCCAAAAAAACCGAAGGAAAAAATCAGGTTTACCTCGATGAATGTTCGCGTTAATGGGCTGAAACCCTCTCCGGGTTCGGCTGTTCATGCCGAATACAAGCCTTTATCGAGTAAGCAACTCAAAAGGCCTACTGCACTTCGCCGCCTGCTCCTCCGCATGCCCGGCCTGTCGGGCTCATAGTTTCGTCCATTCCTGTTTTGAATTTTATGTTTAAAATTAAACTTGACACCCTATAGTGGGTACTCTATATAGGGCAGACCGCAGGCACAAAGGAGTTTGCGGTTAAGCAGTCAAAATTGTTGGATTAAGTTAGCGCCACCCCCGAAGGCCCGGTGAGGATTGGGTTGGTGGCGTTCTTTTAGTTAACCCCTTAGCGAGACCACTTTATGATGTGGCATTGACTCCGCCCTGGAATCTGGCTGTGAGTCCATCATCAGATGGCCCGAAACGCGAATGCCCTGTAGCGTTTCTGGAAAGCTCACGATAGCATCTCCGGTGTCGGGCGGCAAATAGACTCAAATATTTGTGCAGGGAACAGTAAGTTCTCAGGATACGGGAGGTGAGTGCCATGGGCAAGCCTGAATTCGGTTTTGGGGTCCATTTGATTTTGGATGGCTACGGCTGTGACCGTGGGGCGCTGCAAGACATCAATCTGATCTATAATTTTCTCGATAATTATCCATCTCAAATGGACATGACCAAAATTATGCCTCCTTATGTTTTCCGGTATTCAGGAGCAGTTCCGGAAGACTGGGGAGTATCCGGTTTTGTGCTGATTGCCGAGAGCCATATCAGCATTCATACGTTTCCGGATAAGCAGTATATGAGTATAGATATGTTTTCGTGCAAGCCTTTTGACACTGACGTGGCGGTTGACACGATAAAGAGTTATTTCAAGATTCAGAAATCCGAGATCAAAGTTTTGGACAGGGGCCAGGAATTTCCGAACACTATACGCGAGTCCGCTCAGGTGGTCCGGATGGATCGGATGTTAAAACAGCGTTCGAGGTGAGAAGAAGCTTTTTACGCGGTTTGAAATAGATTGGGGTCCGGGTCTTTTACCAGCCCGGGCCCCCGTTTTTTTATCCACCCGGGCGCGTGATTGGCATTGCCCGCTTTTCACCGGTCTTAATCACTCTTCACTCATCACTGTTACGAAAAGATTTGATGGGTTGCGCTCCGCTCCACCCATCCTACGGATCTACGGGTCTTTTCATGGTTTTAGGGTGTCCCGGGGGACGTGAGATACTGCCTCAAAGGTATCGTCGCAGAAGACCCTCATAGGCATCGATTCGGCGGTCTCTAAAAAACGGCCAGTTGCGCCGGATCGTTTCGGTACTCCCCAGGTCTATTTCTGCCGTCAGCACCTCTTCGCGGTCGTGGCTTGCCCTTGCGAGGAATTGGCCTTGAGGGCCGATGATTACACTGTTACCCCAAAATATTTGGCCCTGGTCAGCCGCATTTTCTGAAGGCTCGAAGCCCACCCGGTTCACGCTGATGAGCGGGAGGGCGTTGGCGATTGAGTGGGAGCGCTGTATTGTGACCCACGCATCGAGCAGGAGCAGACGTTCGGCCTCGGAGGTGGCGGGTTCCCAGCCTATGGCCGAGGGATAAATGAGCAGGTCTGCGCCGCCAAGGGCCATCAGGCGTGCGGCCTCGGGATACCATTGGTCCCAGCAGATCAGTACGCCAAGCTTTCCGACCGATGAAGCGATGGGGCGGAACCCCAGGTCACCCTGCGTAAAATAGTACTTTTCATAATAGCCCGGGTCGTCGGGGATGTGCATCTTGCGGTACATGCCCGCCACCGAGCCGTCCTTATCTATAACAACAGCCGCATTGTGGTACAAACCCGCGGCACGCCGCTCGAAGATCGAAGCTACGATCACCACCTTCAATTCCCTGGCCAAAGAGCCGAACGTCTCTG
>CAWGZP010000105.1:0-5352 GCA_963826655.1 uncultured delta proteobacterium | reverse complement strand
GATTCCGGGAAGACCCGCTCGCGCGAAAGGAATTAAAAAAGGAAGCCCATCCCTTGGTTCCGGTAGACGATAACGTGTTTCACGAATCAGAATTTCTAGCACGCCTTATGGATGATCGAGAGCTTGCGCGTACGATTGTGACCGGGTTCCTGAGTGATATCCCCGGGCAGGTTCGTAAGCTCAGGGTCTGCCTGAGCGGGAACGACGCGCCCGGCGCCCAGCGGCAGGCGCATACCATCAAAGGAGCGGCGGCCAATATAGGGGCGTCCGCTCTGCGAAAGGTGGCGTTCGAACTGGAAAAGATCGGAAAAGAACGCAGACTCGGGGATGCACTGGACTTGCTGCCTCGGCTTGAAACCGAATTCGAACGGCTCAAGCGATCCCTCGAACAGGGCGGATGGACTTGACGACCAATATGAATGAAGCTCGAAAGTCCTTGACCCTGCGAAAAGGAGCACTGCCTCGGGCAGTTTATTGCACAACGGATGACTCCTTGCTGATGATCCTCTGCTTTACGTCGATCAGCCTCAACTTACCGTCTATCCGCTGAACTTTCCAGTTGTTCTCCGTCCTTCCGGTCAATGCTTTTTTCTTATTTCTCACCGAAAAAGAGGATATGAACCTGGCGATCCTTATTTCGGGCTGATCCGCAGGAGTCACAATCACGTCTCCATCCAAAGAGGTCGCTATGATATCCCAGTTTCTAAAGTAATAGCCCATGTCCTTACGGACATCATCCCTGCTCACGAGACCACGGTCGTAATAATCTACATTATCGGCATAGAACGGCGTTATGGCTGATAAGTCCTTCCTCTCGTTCAATTCTAAAAGCTCGCGTATGAACCTGGTCACCTCGTCGCCGGTAATGGGAGCCGGCTCTCGCGGCCGAGCCAGCTTCTTTTCCGGGGCAACGTTCTGCTTTAAATACCCCTGCGGTTCGCTGGATTTAGTATCGGTTGAGGCCACTTGGTCCGTCGGAAGCTTCCCTCCGGGTTTTTGCTGTCCTGTAATGGCAGCGAGTTCTCCCGGTCTGGGCGGCTTCTTTTCCGGGGCTACGTCCTGTTTTAAATACCCCTGCGGTTCGCTGGATTTAGTATCGGTTGAGGCCACTTGGTCCGTCGGAAGCTTCCCTCCGGGTTTTTGCTGTCCTGTAATGGCAGCGAGTTCTCCCGGTCTGGGCGGCTTCTTTTCCGGGGCTACGTCCTGTTTTAAATACCCCTGCGGTTCGCTGGATTCAATATCGGTCGGAGCCTCTTCGTCTATTGAAGGCACTTCTTCTCCCGGAAGCTCCAGTCCCGGTTTTTCCTGCGCGTCAGCTGTCTGCCCGGGCGCCTCCCGCGGAGGTTTTCCCGAACCGGACTTCTCCGCCGGGCCGATATCCAGGAGCAAAGCATGCTTGTCCGCGTCCGAAAAGCAGGTGATCATTGCCTTCTTGTTGCGCAACCGGTCGGCCGCCCTCATCATGGACTCGATTTTTCGCTTTTCCATCCGGGTATCAAAATAAAAGACGAGATTGGGCGCATAGACCGCGTACTGGTCGACATGGACGATGGTGGCCTCCATCTGGCGCACGGTCCCGACCGGCTCCGCTTCCTCGGCAAAGCCGGCATCAACTAAAGAGAGAAACCCTGCCAGGAAAAACAATGCGGCAATAATTCCGGTTTTGTGCTGTCTTGTCATTAGCTTTCGATCCATTCTCATCCGACTTGGACGCCTTAGCAGTATAGTGTGTATTTCGGTCTTCTTTACCCCCGCATGAAATACTCCCCTTAAGCAATATCGTCAAGGAGCGGGGAGCGGGGATCATGGGGCGGTCTCACGGTAGCGCCGTCTTCCACGGCGGCGTTCCAGTGTTGCGTCCCTTGAGTCAGCTTCTATGGTGATCATCATCGCGTGCCATGATCCGTTTCCGGCGCCCGGCATCGATACCGAGTTCTGCTTAAAATCCCCATTTCCAAAGAAGGGTGTAGACCTGGCGTGCAGGCAATATTTCCCCCCTTTCTAAATGGATGTAGACCTGGCGTGCAGGCAATATTTCCCCCCTTTTCCTAAAGGGGGGCAGGGGGGATTTTGAGGTTTGAGTACCATCCGGAACGCAACTTTATGTGAGTACCGCCAATAACAGTTAATTTATGGGACGCAACACCAGATACCTGGATTGCCCTTCTTTCCGGCAAGGTTTCCGATACTTGCGTCATTTCAACAATGGTCATTTCAACAATGTATGATATAAGATCCGGTATTTTAGGATGTTCTCCGGTTTTCGAATACAAATGCGTTGCACTCGACAATCAATAACAGCAGCTTTAAAACAGGTCGGCCATAAGAGAGCAGGCGCCGGCGATGAGATCGACCGGCCTCTGTTTCCAATAGGAGAGTCTCTTGATATGGGATCGAACAAACCGTCCGGTATGGCTCCGCTACACAGTGGGCATTCTTGTCGCCATCCTTGCCGCTGCTATTCGGTTTCAGTTCCTGCAATTTCTTGAGCTTCGCGCCCCATTCCTGACCTTCTATCCTGCCGTGGCCGTTGCGTCGCTATACGGGGGACTTGGCGCCGGGTTAACGGCCACACTCGTTTCAGCCGCCCTGGCGGACTACCTCTGGGTAGAGCCGGTTGGTCAAGTCGCCATTACCTACTTCGCCGACCTGGTTGCCATGGCCGTTTTTATCGTTCAGCGGCGTTCTGATCTCCTGTCTGGCGGAAGCGACCTATAGCGCCCAGGCGCGGGCACACGAAGCAGAAGAACAGTCAAGGGTTGCCGCCGAGCGCGAAAAAGCGGCTTTCGAACTCCAGCAAAGTGAGAGCAAGTACCGGGAACTCGTCCAAAACGCCAACAGCGCCATCATCCGTTGGAAGCGTGACGGAACCATCGCGTTTTTTAACGAATACGCTCAGAAATTCTTCGGTTACAGCGCGCAGGAGATCATCGGCAGGAGCGTAAATATCCTTGTGCCTGAGGAGGAGTCCACCAGGGGCGAATTGGCCGAACTGGCTCAAGATGTTGTGGACCACCCGGAAATGTACGCGAACATTGTAAGTGAGAACGTCCTTAGGGATGGCAGTCACGTATGGATGGCCTGGACCAACAGGCCGGCATTCGACGAGGACGGGCGGGTGCTGGAGATCCTTTCCGTCGGGACCGACGTCACGGAGCGCAAAAGGGCGGAGGAAGAGATTTACAGGCAGCGTGCGTGGTTGCGGGTCACGCTTGGCAGTATCGGCGACGCGGTGATCGCAACTGATGCATCCGGCCTTATCACCTTCGTTAACCCTGTAGCCGAGGCCCTGACCGGCTGGCAAACTGAGGAAACAGTGGGTTTGCCGGTTCGGGAAGTCTTCCGGATCATCAACGAAAAGACGCGCGACACGGCCCCGGACATTGCCGAGCGTGTCCTTCGCGAGGGATGTATCGTCGCCCTGGCCAATCACACGGCCCTGGTCTCGCGCGATGGGCGTGAAATTCCGATCGAGGATAGTGCTGCCCCCATCAGGGACGACACCGGAAAAATATCCGGTGTGGTGCTCGTTTTCCACGACGTCACGGAGAGGCGGAGGGCGCAGGAACAGATAGAAAGCGTTGCGCGCTTCCCCGAAGACAACCCGAACCCGGTTCTCAGGGTATCCAATGACGGCAAACTGCTGTATGCCAACAGGAGTAGTGGGAATCTTTTGAAATCTCTGGGCTGGAAACCGGGCGAAGCACTTGCAGGTGATTGGCGGCAACATGCGCTTCAAGTGCTCGATTCCGGCTGTTCCAAAGAGTTGGAGCTGCGATGCGAAGAGGTCGTTTATTCCCTGATGCTGGTCCCTGTGAGCGACTTGGGGTATCTCAATATCTACGGCTACGACATTACCGGGCGCAAACGGATGGAAATGGAACGGGAGACCACGGTCGAATTCCTGCATTTTGTCAACCAAAATAGCGGAACGGCGGACCTGGTCAGGGTTGCCGCTACCTTTTTTCAACGGCAGTCGGGCTGTGAAGCTGTCGGCATACGGCTAAAACAGGGGGACGATTATCCCTACCATGAAGCGCGAGGCTTTTCCGGGGAGTTTATTGAAATGGAGAACTCTCTTTGCGCCCGGGATGCAGCCGGTGACATCCTCCGCGACAGCACCGGCGCCCCCTATATCGAATGCATGTGTGGAAACGTAATCTGCGGGCGAGTCGATCCGTCCAAGCCTTTTTTCTCGCCGGGGGGGAGCTTTTGGGCCAACAGCACAACCCGGCTCCTTGCCTCTACAAGCGATGCGGAACGGCAGACCCGGACCCGCAACCGGTGTAACGGGGAGGGATACGAATCGGTGGCCCTCATACCGCTCAACTTAGGCGCCGAGCGGATGGGCCTGCTTCAATTGAACGACAGGCGGGAGGGGATGTTTTCGCCTGAGGTCATCGCTCAATGGGAGAGGTTGGCGGGTTACCTGGCGGTGGCGCTGGCCAAATCGAAGGCGGATGAAGCACTTCACAAGGCACATAATGAACTGGAATCGCGCGTCCGGGAACGAACGGCCGAACTCTCGGCAGCCAATGAGATTCTCAGGGAACAGGCGGCGCTCCTCGACCTTGCCCATGACGCTATTATGGTCCGCGATAACGACAACAATATCCTGTACTGGAATGCCGGGGCGGAAGAAACTTACGGCTGGACCCGGGAGGAGGCTCTGGGCAAGATCACCCATACCTTTCTGCACACTCGTTTTCCAAAGCCGTTGGAAGAATTGACGGCTGATCTGCTGGAGAACGGGGAATGGGAGGGTGAGTTAGGCCACAAAATAAAAAGTGGGGAAGAGATCGTAGTAGCCAGTCGCTGGGCGCTCCAAAAGGGTCCTGAAGGCAATCCAATTGGAATGCTCGAGATAAATCGCGATATCACCGAGCGTAAGAGAGCTGAGGAACAAGTCAAATCGTATACGAAGAAGTTGGAGGAAAGCAACCAGGCCCTTCGAGATTTTGCCTCCATTGCCTCACACGATCTTCAGGAACCTTTACGGAAGGTGAAAACCTTCGGGAGTATGCTCAAACATAAGTGTGGCGATTCGCTTGGAGAGGAGGGGCGTGACTACCTGGATCGGTTACTCAAGGCGAATCGGCGCATGCAATCCTTGCTCACAGCTCTTTTGGAATATTCGAGGCTCTCAACGAGGGCCGATCCCTTCGTGGACGTCGACTTAGCGGAAATTGTCTCCGAGGTCCTGTCCGACCTGGAGGTAAGGATCGAAAAGACCGGAGGAGAAGTGCACGCTGGAAACCTTCCCGTTATACAGGCAGACCCCACACAGATGCGTCAGCTATTCCAAAACCTTATCGGTAATGCCCTGAAGTTCAACAAAGCGGGCGAAACGCC